>NZ_JAVIWJ010000001.1:717500-1017500 GCF_034314105.1 Pseudomonas sp. AB6 | reverse complement strand
TTGAGGGCGGTGCGATAATTCGCGAGCGGGTGGCCCAGTACCAGATAGATTGCGATCTAAAAGACGGCAGCGTATTTGCGGCAGTCACTGATAAGCAAATGGCGCATCTGAAGGGGCAGCAAAAACTCTGGGAGCGCTACGGGCATACTCAGCTGGAGTTGATGGACAAACGCCGCATCGGTCAAGTTATCGGTAGTGAGCTGTACGTCGGTGGCCTGCTTGATATGAGCGGCGGGCATATCCACCCCCTCAATTTGGCCTTGGGCGAGGCGGCGGCAGTTGAATCATTGGGGGGTGTCATTCACGAACAATCAGCGGCAATTCGGATCGAACGCGGTCCGCAACCTGCCGTTCATACTGAGCAAGGTAGGGTCCGGGCACGTTTTATCATCGTCGCGGGTAACGCCTATTTGGGCAATCTGGTGCCAGAGTTGGCAGCCAAATCGATGCCTTGCGCAAGTCAGGTGATTACCACCGAGCCCCTAAGCGCCGAGCTGGCCCAGAGTTTATTGCCGCAGGACTATTGCGTTGAAGACTGTAATTATTTGTTGGACTATTACCGCCTCTCTGCCGATAAACGCCTGATTTTCGGCGGTGGTGTCTCGTATGGCGCTCGGGACCCGAGGAACATTGAAGCGATTATCCGGCCCAAGATGTTGAAAGCTTTTGCGCAGCTCAAGGACGTTAAGATTGATTACACATGGACCGGAAACTTCCTGCTGACCCTATCGCGCTTGCCCCAAGTCGGGCGAATCGGCGACAACATTTACTATTCCCAGGGTTGTAGCGGCCACGGGGTGACATACACCCACCTTGCCGGCAAGGTGTTGGCTGAAGCGTTGCGCGGTCAAGCGGAAAGGTTCGATGCCTTTGCTGGATTGCCTCACTATCCGTTTCCAGGCGGGCAATTATTACGCACTCCCCTTACAGCCTTAGGCGCGTTGTATTACTCGCTGCGAGACAAGTTGGGAGTTTAAACCGCACAAAAAAACGGCGCTCAGTGCGCCGCTTTCTAAAAGCGAGAAATGACTATTGAGCCTTTAACGCCTTGGTCGCTTCGCCCGCTGCTTGTTCTTGCCCAGCCTGCGATAACGCTTTTGCCGCGTTCAACCAACGTTGCTGATCGACCTGTGCCGGGAGCTGCCGTGGCCCTTGGATCAGCACCGCCCAGTGACCGGCGTCGTTCCAGGCCGATGTGAAGCTGCTGAAACTCATCAACAGTCGACGGTCCATGCCCGCGTGCAGCAATACCGTCTGCTTATTGCGGTTGTAGCCAATTAACAAGGCGTATCGAGGTTTAGACCACCAGGCGGAACCTTCAGTTATACGTAGCATGACCGGGAATCCGGCGGACACTTGAGCCAGTAGCGCGTCTAATTCGCCGTCCAGCGGATACACAACAAAACCATATTCCCGCGCCAGGTTTTGCATGTTGCGCTCAAGGTTGGCCTCACCTCCCGGTAACTGCAGCGGTTTATCCAACAGCCCAGGGGTAATAATTACACCTTGCTGCGACAACATGGCGGCCAGAGTTCCCGGCCCGCTTTGATAGACATTGCCCTTGAAGAAAGGCACCGAGTTAAGCTCGACCCTATCGGGCAACCGCTTCATCGCCGGTGTCACGCCGCTGGCGCAGGCTGTCAAGGACAGCATAAAAACCAATACCAGACTAACGCGACGGGAGGGATTGGCATGAAATTGAGGTAAAACCGGCAAAATGTTCACTCGCTTAAAAACTAGCGCCGGGCAACTCGCGACCCCGCTTGGACACTGATCATAGGATGCTCACTGTCTGGGGTATAGCTCGATTTGCGCCCATTTTCTCCTTGGATAGACCAAATCAGTCATACGCCTAAGACCATTGGTCAACAGACAGAAACATTGCTTGTTCTAGACTGTCGATTAGTTAGACGCAGACCGTCACCACATCGGGGGATGTATGAGCCTGGGAATGACAATCGTAATGCTGGTTGCAGCATGGTTAGCTATCGCATCTGCCATGCTATGGGGGTTGATGCGAGTTTCTCGCCACCATCATCCTCGCGCCAAACCCGCGTCCGTGAAAAAATCCTCCACCGCGACTAGTCATCCCATTACCTCGCATTAGTTCGCGGCCCTGTTCAGTTCACTTCTTTGCTTTACGCGACAGCATGTTCAGACCCTCGATCACCGCCGAGAACATCATGGCGGCATAAATGTAGCCTTTGGGTATGTGCATGCCAAAGCCGTCGGCAATCAACGTCATACCAATCATGATCAAGAAGCCTAAAGCCAGCATCACAATGGTCGGGTTGTCGTTGATGAATTTTGCCAGCGGTTCGGAAGCAACCAGCATCACAACCACCGCAGCGATTACAGCAATCATCATGATCGGTAAATGCTCGGTCATGCCCACAGCGGTGATGATGCTGTCGATGGAAAAAACCATATCCAGTAACAATATTTGCCCAATAGCGGCAGCGAAGCCAAGCGTTACTCCCGGACTGCTGACTGCTTCATCGTCGGTTTTGTGAGCGACGCTGTGGTGGATTTCAGTTGTAGCTTTCCATAGCAAAAACAAGCCGCCCGCAATCAGGATCATGTCTTTCCAAGAAAAAACCTGGCCGAACACCTCAATCACCGGCGCAGTTAGCCGCACGATGTACGCGGCAGTACTGAGCAATGCCAAGCGCAGAATCAACGCCATACTGATCCCGATGCGCCGTGTTCTGGCGCGTTGATGTTCGGGTAATTTGTTGGTCAGAATCGAGATAAAAATCAGGTTATCGATACCTAATACGATTTCCATCACCACCAATGTTGCCAGCGCAATCCAAGCGGTGGGACTAGAAGCCAGTTGTAAAAGATATTCCATGTATGAGAACCCTGATTCAGCCTAAAACATTGATTGAGGTGCCCGGATGCCTCGACTCAAGGCGTAACAACAGCGCGCATTCTAGGAAAAGTGACACATCAGTAAAATTCGTATTTTCACCGCGTATACTTCGGTTTTTACGAATCGGCTATCTCATGCTCAATTACCGACAATTGCATTACTTTTGGGTAGTGGCGAAAACTGGCAGCGTAGTGCGCGCTTCAGAGCAACTGAATCTGACTGCCCAGACGATCAGCGGGCAGATTAGCTTGCTCGAACAGACCTATGGCATGGATTTGTTTCGAAGGGTGGGTCGGCAGTTAGAGTTAACCGAGGCCGGGCGCCTCGCCCTGCCCTACGCCGAACAAATGTTTCAGCTCGGCGGGGAACTGGAAGCCCTACTTCGCGCTCAGCCGGATGAGCAACAGATACTGTTTCGTATAGGTGTTGCAGACGTGGTGCCCAAATCAATCGTGTACCGGCTGATTGCACCCACGATGGAGTTGACAGAGCCCATTCGCATTACTTGCCGCGAAGACACGCTTGATCGTTTGCTGGCTGACTTGGCTATTCAGCGCCTCGACTTGGTCATTTCCGACAGCCCAATGCCTTCGCACCTGGACATTAAAGGCTACAGCCAAAAACTGGGCGAGTGCGGCATCAGTTTTTTCGCAACTAAAGCGCTAGCCGAGCACTATGGCACCGACTTTCCCACATGCTTGCAAGGCGCACCGCTATTGGTGCCAGGACAAGAGACGGTGGTTCGCAGTCGCCTGATGCGCTGGTTCGCCGAGCAAAACATTCGCCCGCGCATTGTGGGTGAGTTCGATGACAGCGCCCTGATGAAAGCCTTCGGCAAATCCGGCAGCGGCATTTTCATCGCACCGAGCGTGATCGCAGACGAGGTTAAGTCTCAATACGGCGTGGAGTTGATTGGCCACACCGACGCGGTGACCGAGTCTTTTTATGCGATTTCCGTTGAGCGCAAAGTGAAACACCCCGGCATTGTCGCCATAACCGAAAGTGCTCGACGCGAGCTATTTACTGCGCCCGGCTAAGCACAGACCGGCACCGGTTTGAAGAACATCATCCACGACGCCAATAGGATCGACACCACGATAATCCCGGCGGCAGCGAACCCCAGACTGCCAAGCCCGAGATGGTCAATCACACGACCGCCGATGATCGCCCCTAAGCCGATACCCAAATTGGCCCCGGCAATATTTAACGACGCTGCAAAGGCTGGCGCCTGGGGCGCGGCCTTCATCAGCCGTACATGGCTGACCAAAAACAACGCTGCTTGAGTAATGCCCCAAACCCCCAAGGCCAAGGCCAGGCCCAGGATTGAATGCATGCTCGGCACAACGGCCACCATGCCAGTGACCATGAATACGCTAAACACCAGACTGGCAATCAACGGGTGATGATCCACCATGCGCCCGCCCAGGGAATTGCCTAGCAGGCCCACAGCGCCGAAGCCCATCAGGCACCAACCCACCACTGTGCCGTTGAAACCGGCCAACCGTTCGAGCATGTCCGCCAAGTAGGTGTACGCCGTGAACATGCCGCTGAACACCAGCACCGACAACAACACATGCCCGAGCATCAATGGACTGCGCAGAATCTTGAACTGAGTCCACAAGGACGCTGGCGCGACGTGTTTATGGGTGACGGGTAGGTAAATCAACAGCAGAAGCGCCTTGGCAAACGCCACCACCGCCAAGATCGCGAATGCGCTGCGCCAGCCAAATGCATCGGAGATCAAAGTGCCTACCGGAATGCCAAACACCGTCGCACAGACGATACCGAACCCGATCTTGGCGATGGCGCGTCCGGCGTATTCCGGGCCAACAATATCGACAGCCGTTTCGCTCGCTAGCGCCCAGAATACCGGTAACCCCAACGCGGGAATCAACCGAGCACAGGCCATAACCCCAATGTTGGGCGCCAGCGCCGCCAGCACGTTCGAAAGGCTGAACATGATCAGAATGATGACGAACAGCCGCTTGCGCTCAAAACGCGAAAAGTAAGCGGTCAGAAAAGGCCCGAAAGCGGCCACAGTGAACGCAAACAACGTTACCAACAGGCCCGCTTGCGAGACACTGACATCCAAATCACGCGCGATGGCAGGCAATAGGCCAACAATGATGAACTCTGTGGTCAGCACGGTAAAACCGGCAGCAGACAACAGCAGAATAGGGAACAACATGAACACTCCAGAACGGCGACACGGATCATTCAGCAGCGAAGATCTGTAGGGTACGCAGGGGAAAACGAATAGTAACAGAGTGTCGCGCGGCTAAAACCGTGCAATAAAAAACCGCTGCATGAATGGCTCAGGCAGCGGTTTGGCGCTAGCGATGCAGCCTGTTCAACGAATCAGTACAAAACCAATCAATACGAACCCATATAGTCGCGCTTGCCGACTTCAACGCCGTTGTGGCGAAGGATCGCGTAGGCCGTGGTGATGTGGAAAAAGAACTGCGGCAGGCCATAACCCAACAGGTAGGTTTGGGCGTCGAAGCGCTTTTCTTTTGGCGTTCCGGGGCGAGTGATGATTTCGCGATCTTCCTGACCGTTAATTTGCTCAGGTTCTATAGTGGCAATGAACGCGAGGGTCTTTGCAATCAAGGCATGCAGCTCGGCAAAGGTTTTTTCCGAGTCGTCAAACTTCGGTGCGTCAATGCCAGCCAGACGAGACGAGACGCCTTTGGCGAAATCCACAGCGATTTGCACTTGGCGAACCAGCTGGAACATATCCGGAAACAAGCGCGCTTGCAGCAGCGCGTCAGGCTCGATGGATTTGGTGGTGACATGCGCGTCAGCCTTGGCCAGAACGTCGCTCAACGCGGAAAGCATTTGCTTGAAAACCGGGATGGAAGTTGCGTACAGGGAGATAGTCATGGCAGGTCCTGGGTTTAAGGTAAGTGATTATAGTCATGGAGGGCCGCGAAGCGGCTTGTCTTTTGTATCGCCGAGCCCCTAGGCTAGTGGCCTTTGAACGCCTAGGGAACGCACCATGTCTACTGAGCCTGTATCCACCGACTCTGCCGATAAGCTGCAACTAAACAGTGCGGAGATCCGCATCCTAGGCTGCCTCATTGAAAAGAAGGCCACTAACCCCGAGACCTATCCCCTCACGCTCAACGCTGTGGTAACCGCTTGTAACCAGAAAACCAGCCGTGAACCGGTAATGAATCTGACCCCGGGCCAAGTCGGCCAAAGCCTTCGAGCCCTTGAAGGTCAAGGGCTGACTCGGTTAGTGATGGGCAGCCGAGCCGACCGCTGGGAGCACCGGGTCGACAGAGCCTTGGAACTGGTACCGGCTCAAGTAACGCTTAGCGGATTATTGTTCTTGCGGGGTCCGCAAACCGTCAATGAACTGATGACACGCAGCAACCGCATGCATGAATTCGAAGACGTGGAACAAGTCGTCCATCAGCTGGAACGCTTGATCGCCCGTGGATTGGCCGTGCTGCTGCCGCGTCAATCCGGCCAGCGAGAAGATCGTTACGTGCATACGCTGGGTGACCCTGATGATATCGACACAATTCTTGCAGCGCGAAGCAACCAGCCTGAACGGTCGGGAGGTGGAAACATTCCTGCTTTCGCAGAACGGTTTGATGAATTGGAAGCGCGGATAGCCGCCTTGGAAGAGCGCTTGTCGAAACTGGAATAACTAAGCGGCTTGTCGACTTCCGATTGCTAACCTCTGTGGGAGCGCGATAATAGCCGTCAGGCACACTTACACAATATTTACTCACGCGTTTCGCAGATTACTACGAAACCACTGTCTTAGAAGTATCCCGTGGCAGTGCTTGAGAGTAATGCAAGCTCGCGACAACGGGATTGAAAGTCGAGGAATAGTCATGATTCGTCAAATCCCCAAGGTTGCCCTGTTAATAGGTGCCCTCGCTATCGCTACCCAGGCGTCAGCCCATGGTGGTGGTGGTTGGGGTCCGGGTCTTGCGGTAGGCGCAGTTGTTGGTGCTGTAGTGGGTAGCGTCGTCGCCTCTCAACCGCGGACTGTCTATGTCCAACCACAACCGGTTTATGCGCCGCAGCCGGTTTATTACGAAGCTCCACCGCCTCGGGTCTACTACCAACCGGTCGTTATAGAGCGTGGCCCTGGTTATTATCGCCCTGAATATTACAGTCCACCCCGCGGGTATTATGGTCATCCGCATGGTTATTACGGCCGTGGCTACGACCGCGACTAACGGCTCTGTTTCTGACCCCGCCCCTCAAAGGGCGGGGCTTTTTTTGCGTCCAAATTTACTTGATGGAGGTCGTTGCCAAGACAGCGCGTAGACAGGAGTCAGTCATTATTCTAATCGTGCAGTGAATTCTGAACCGGTCAAAAAAGTCACACATTACGGTTCAAGTCAGTGGTTCATTAAGACCAATGATCTTTCACCTTCAATAACAATAAGGACTTCCCATATGCCTACCCAGCACCCCTACCGCGCGGCGGGTTTGTGCACATCGAACAAAGTGTATTGCGCACTCACCGAACTTAAGAGCCTCGAAGGTCACCGCAACGCAAAATTCTTGTCATTGCTTGCACAAAATCTGGTGGAAAAAGGGATCATCAGCGAACACGAAGTCATGAACATGCTCGATCAAGTGGTCGATTGATCGACCTTGCGACGTCTGTTGGTTTAAATGAAAGATGTCTTTACCGTCAATGTTGACTATCAAGAGCGGTGATTATCGCTCCCAGCGATGGCGCCGTAGAGTAGCCCCATAGATTGATGGAGGCACTTATGAACCAGGTCCAAATTATGTCAGTCATTGGCAGCGCAGTACCCGCCTCGCTGAGAGAGCTTGGTTTGCTAGTCTGCTGGTACTTGGTGCAGAACGGTGAGCCCATCTACGGTCCTTTTAAATCACTGACAGCAGCGCAAGCGTTGTCAGCCAAGTTTGAAGCACACCGACTGAGCGCCTGAGAGGTTTGTCGTTCCAAACCGGTTTTCAACGATTACGTTGCCCCCTGTATCGTGCGTTGCTCCGCACATCCCTTACCCGCATCCCTGATGCGGGTTTTTTTTGCGTAAAAAAGCACCCTTATCAGAGCCGCTCCGCCATCGTTGCGTTAACTTGAGTCTTATGCACCAACTTCTGCAAACGCTTGTCCAGGTTCATCAACACCCCACGATCCGCCCGACCACTTTCAAGCTCATCAACCAATTCGTTGACCACTTGCCGCAGTTCGTGAGCAATCACCACGCGGTCATCGTTTAAATCTTGCTTGTGAGACTCAAACAAGCGATGCAAGTAGTCCTGAAGGGTGTGTTGCAGCCGATGCCGATCCGTTGCCCGCAAGTGAACCAAATTGACGTTGATCTTTATTAATAACTCGGTTAATTCGGCGCACAGGTATTGCATCCGACGTGAAAAGCCTATTTCGCGCTCACGCATTTGTATGTGCTCCGTGCCCGCGTGCTGCTTTTTCTGAATCGCCGGGACAGTGATGGCCATCATTAAACCAACAATGAGGCCAATGGCCTGAATCCAGCCAGCCCAGTCAGTGGTTTTTTGAAAAGCGCCAATCCCGAGCAAAAGTACCGCAACCACCGCCGCGACTGTCACCAGTACTACGTAATCCTTGCTGATAAGCCCCTTGGGCATAGCCTGACTCCTGAATCGTTGAGATCACGTTGGTACCAATGGCGAAGGATGCTAATCGCTGCGCTCTTCAGACACCACGGATATTGCTAATCCGTTCGGCAATTGTAGATTTTTCGTCTATAAAAGCGCATAGCTGCTTTTAAGTACTGTTGAACTCACAACACATATCGACAGCGCAAGGAGCTGCTCATAAACTGCAACGGATTTTATTGAAAACCCCGTGCTAAACGGCATATCCATTATTAGTGAGCCTTGCTCGTGAAAATTCGTCATTCTATTCTGAGCCTATTATTTGTATGTACAGGCGCCGCACTCTGCCACAGTGCTTCAGCAAACGAACCCGCTCCATTTGAACGCGATCCATCACAACTTCATCTGGCTTCCGGAAGCGCCATGGTGGTCGACTTGAAAACCAACAAAGTGCTGTTTGCCAACAATCCTGATGTGGTCGTACCTATCGCTTCAGTCACCAAATTGATGACGGCAATGGTAGTGCTTGATGCCAAGCTGCCCATGAATGAAATGATTCCGGTGTCCATTGTCGATACCAAGGAAATGAAAGGTGTGTTTTCTCGCGTCAAACTTGGCAGCGAGCTTGACCGCAAAAACATGCTGTTAATCGCGTTGATGTCATCGGAAAATCGTGCCGCAGCGAGCTTGGCCCACAGCTATCCAGGTGGCTACAACGCCTTTATCATCGCGATGAACGCCAAAGCCAAATCCTTGGGCATGAAGCACACGGTCTATGTAGAGCCTACCGGGTTATCGGTCTATAACGTTTCCACTGCGCGCGACCTCAGCAAGTTAGCACTCGCCGCGCGTCAATATCCGATGTTGAGTGAACTGAGCACTACTCCCGATAAAACCGTCACGTTCCACAAACCGACTTACAGCCTGGTGTTCAACAACACCGATCATCTGATTAAAAAATCCAATTGGGACATTAAACTCACCAAAACCGGGTTCACCAATCAAGCCGGCCACTGCTTAGTGTTGCTGACAACCATGGCCAATCGTCAGGTATCCGTCGTGATTTTGGACGCCTTCGGCAAATACACTCATTTCGCCGACGCGGGCCGTATGCGCAGGTGGATGGAAACGGGCAAAAGCGGTCCGGCCCCTCAGGTTGCGGTACTGTACAAAGACGAAAAAAACCTCAGCATGCAACAGATCGGAATTCAGGCCAAAGAATAGTTGTCTTACCACCTGACTAGCGCTGCCTCTGAAGGTGGGGCGCTACGTACTGCGCACCCGTCTGGCCTTCAGGGCGGTCCTGCATACAGACGTCGGGCATCTATCTTTGAACAGTGGTTACACGGATCAAGCAAAGGATGAACTTTCAAACGGTTTGATTTGTCATCCAACAGCGTCGGAAAATCTATGCTTGGTGGGACTTGGATCGGGCAAAAACTTACACGGTGAGCTACTACTCAGTTACCCACTCTTCGAGGGGTGATGTACTTTTTGTTAATGAATGGAGTTGAAAAACCATGCTCTTCAAATGGTTCCTGGCAACATTGCATCTCTTGGCATATGGGGTTGCACTCGGGGCAGTACTGAGTCGCGGGCGTTCTCTACGGCGCTTGAGCAGGACCAACCCGTCTAAGCTTCGGGACGTATTTGTGGCGGATAATTTCTGGGGTATCGCTGCTGCAACGCTCCTTGTGACGGGAGCTTTACGTGCTTTCGGGGGATTTGAAAAAGGCACGTTCTACTATCTTCACCAACCGTTATTTCATCTGAAAATGGCTGCCTTTGTGGCGATAATCTTGCTGGAAATCGCACCGATGGTGGCGCTGATCAAATGGCGTAACGCGTTTAAAGTGGGCGCGCACATCGATACCCACCGAGCGATGCTCTACTCGAGGATCAGCCACATCCAAGTGGGGCTGATCATTGTTATCCTCGTCGCCGCGTCCGGCATGGCACGTGGGATTTTTATCAGTTAGCCATTGCGGGAGAAAGAGAAGAAAATAGCGGCCTTCTCTTCGAGCAGTCCCCACATGAAAATTTGCGGCATTGAAATCAAAGGCAGCGAAGCGATTTTCGCTGTCGCTATATTGCGCGACAACACCCTCGAACACCTGCCTCTGTCTACCAAAAAAATTGCCCTTGAGGACGATGAAGAGTCATCGAACGTGAAAGCATTTGCAGGGCTGGTCAAAGCGTTCATTCGTGACAATGGCATTGAGCACCTGGCAATCAAGAAGCGCAGCAAAAAAGGCGAATTCGCGGGTGGTCCCACCACGTTCAAAATCGAAGGCATTTTGCAGTTGCTAGATCAGTGCACCGTGACCTTGGTATCACCGCAGACGGTCAGTTCGCAGCATAAGAAACACGACTTCAAGCTCGCTGCGTCGTTGAACAAATACCAGCATGAATCCTACAAAACCGCTTGTTCGGCTTTAATGAAAGCGCCCTGAACGGAAGCCTCCCGTCGTGTTGTGATCTGCCCGAGAAGGCGCCGAACTTTTGACTCCCAGTGACTGCTAAGGCCGCAGGCAAGCAGGTCCTGGAACGCGACGCATCAGACGATCGGTATCTATCCCTCCCCTTGCGCCCCTTGAGGGATATGTCGCGACCTTGTACTGTATATAAAACCAGTATAAGAGCCCATCATGCATCTCATCGAAAAGTTGAGCATCCTTGCTGACGCTGCCAAGTACGATGCTTCTTGTGCCAGCAGCGGCGCGCCCAAGCGCAGTTCGCAGGGCAAGTCCGGGCTCGGAGCCACCAATGGCATGGGCATCTGCCACAGCTATACGCCAGATGGCCGTTGTGTCTCGCTGCTGAAAATCCTGCTAACCAATTTCTGCTTGTACGACTGTCAATACTGCGTCAACCGCCGTTCCAGTGATGTACCCCGTGCTCGTTTCACCCCCGAGGAAGTGGTGACGTTGACCCTGGACTTTTACCGACGCAACTGCGTGAGCGGTTTATTCTTGAGTTCCGGAATAATTCGCTCAGCGGACTACACCATGGAACAGTTGATTCGGGTCGCCAAGTTGCTGCGCGAAGAGCACGAGTTTCGTGGATACATTCACCTGAAGACTATCCCCGACGCCGATCCATTATTGATCGAAGAAGCCGGGCGGTATGCGGATCGGTTAAGCGTCAACATTGAATTACCCACCGATCTGGGCCTTAAGGCCTTGGCACCGGAAAAAGACGTTGAGTCGATTAAGCGCGCCATGCAGACGATCTATACCGGCGAACAAACGGTGCGCAATGAACCGCGCGCACCACGTTTCGCTCCTGCCGGGCAAAGCACGCAGATGATTGTCGGAGCCGATGACACGGACGACAGAACAATCCTGCACAGTGCTGAGTCGCTTTACGGCAACTTCCGCCTGCGTCGCGTTTATTACTCAGCATTCAGTCCAATACCCAACAGCCCTAAGAGCGTGCCGTTGGCCGCCCCACCGCTGATGCGCGAACACCGTTTGTATCAGGCTGACTTTTTGCTACGTGCTTACGGTTTCACCGCCGGCGAACTTTTTCAAGGGCCCGGCGATCTAGCGTTGGACATCGACCCAAAGTTGGCATGGGCGTTGGCTAACCGTGAGGTCTTTCCACTGGACTTGAACCGGGCTGAGCCCGCGATGATCGCGCGCATCCCAGGCATCGGGATTCGCACCACCAAACGCCTGGTAGAGCTTCGTCGCCAGCGTCGCATTCGTTACGAAGACCTCGCCCGCCTGCGCTGTGTGCTGGCCAAAGCCAAGCCCTTTTTTATCACCTGCGATTACCATCCCAGCCAGGCCGATAGCAGCAGCCAGTCGTTGCGTCAGCAATTGCAGGATCGGCCACAACCTCAACAAATGGGCTTGTGGGGATGATCAGCCTCGATTGCGACGATGTGTTCAGCACATGGCGACGGCAAGCCCGCTGGTTGCTCAGCCATCAAATCGATCCCGCCCGCGTCAGTTGGGCGCTGCACAGCGCAGCCGATCTTTTTGCCACCGATGAACCGATTCCTGAGCATCAAGGCCCCTTTCTGGCGCGTATCCCCTTGGCGTTGATCGGGCTCTTGGAAAACGCCGCGCGCTACCGTGGCGAGCAGCGCTGGAGCTTGCTGTATGAAGTTTTATGGCGGGTCAGTCACGGGGATCGAACGGCAATGTTAGCGGGCGATAAATTGGGCAGCGAATTACATCGTCGGATTAAAACAGTTGAGCGAGAAGCGCACCACCTGCATGCATTTTTGCGTTTTGTCGCCGTGCCGTATCAGGTTGATAGGGACGACAATCCCGTAAGTCCGTTATCCATTGAACCCGTTGAACTACCTGAGTACGTTGCTTGGCACGAACCGGCACATGACATCTTGCACAGCGCCAGTACGCATTTTGTCGGTCGAATGGGACAACAGCGCTGGATGATTGCAACGCCACAGGACGGAGTTTATTTCGATGGCCAGCAGTTGATTCGCCACCGATGCTGCCCGCTTGGGTGGCAGCATTTGGCGCAAAACATCGACGATCCCAGCGGCGACTTATGGCTGACGTATTACAGCCATATCTTCAACCCGGCGCGCTTGAATCCTAAAGTCTTGCAGGGGCATCTGCCTGTGCGCTTCTGGAAAAATCTGCCTGAAGGTCACTTAATACCTGCGCTAATCAGCGAGGCTCGTAACGGCAAGCAAAGGGATGGGCAAGCCACTAATATCGCCTCCAAACCCGGGAAAATAATTTCCCTGGCAATCGATAAGTGCATCCCGCGGCAATCCTAGCGACGCATTACAACTTCAAGCGTCGAGCATTTTACGAACTTTATTGAGCAGCTCGCTGAGCTGAAACGGTTTGATGATCATGTCCATCTTCTCGCCAAGAAAACTCTGCCGGTTGACTGCGTTTTCGGCGTAGCCGGTCATGAAGACTACCGGCAATGAGGGGCGCCAGCCACGGGCAATGTTGGCCAACTCTCGCCCGTTCATGTGCGGCAATCCTACGTCGGTCAATAGCAACTCGATCGAACTGTCATTCATGAGCAATGTCAGCGCGCTTTCAATATCACCGACCTGAGTACAACGGTAACCGGTGTCAACCAGTACCTCATTAACAAACATTCGAACTGAGGCAGTATCTTCGACGATAAGAATATGTTCACCGGCGCCTCGCGCGCCTGCGGTCGAGGGCTCCACCGGCATCACGCTTATGTTGATTCCCGCCGGAATCATCAACGTCACCTCAGTGCCACGGCCGGCAATACTGCGAATATTGGCATCGCCGCCCGATTGCCGGGCGAAACCATAAATTGTAGACAGTCCTAGCCCTGTGCCTTCGCCAATCGGTTTGGTCGTGAAAAACGGATCAAACACTTTGTCGATCACACTGTGATCAATACCGACACCATCATCTTTAACCGTCAGCGCTACGTAAGCACCGTCCGCCAACTTCGGATCACCCTGAGCATGTGCGGCAAACGTCGTGATACTGATGTTGCCGCCGTCCGGCAACGCATCCCGGGCATTGATGACCAGGTTCAGCAACGCGCTTTCCAATTGGCTGGCATCGGCTAACGCCACCGCCGACTTCGCTGTCAGCGCCAAGGTCAACGTGATCCGCTTGCCAATGGTGCGTCGAAGCAGATCCTCAAGCGAGCGAACATGCTCGTTAATATCAATTGGACGCGTGTCCAGCGGTTGTTGCCGGGCAAAAGCGAGCAGGCGATGAGTCAGTGCAGCGGCACTCATCGCAGAGGTCAGCGCGGCATCGGCATAGCGCATCACCTTGGCTGGATTAGCTTGCTCAGTTCGACTTATGATCAGTTCCAAGCCGGTGATAATACCCGTGAGCAAATTGTTGAAATCGTGAGCGATACCCCCGGTCAATTTGCCAATGGCATCCATTTTCTGCACTTGCAGCAATTGTGCTTCGGTACGCACACGTTCGGCGACTTCGTAAGCCAATTGCGTGTTGACAGTGTTTAATTGGGCAAGGTGCGACCGCTCGCGCTGGCGATGCTCAGTGACGTCTTCGACAAATACCAGGCTAAGGCCCGGGGCACGATAGGGTGAAATTTGCCATTCTGTCTCCCGCACTTCGCCTTTCACACGCATGCCTAACGTGCCTTTCCAACGCTCACCTGCGGCCAAGCCTTCACAAAGCTCCTGAACAATTGCTATTTGATCGTCGGCAAAGCAGTCAAGAATGCTCGTCTCGGGTGCGTTCTGCTGAATGATCTGGGCGAACGCATGGTTGCATTCGTAGATGTGCAATTGGGCGTCGAGCACCGCAATCGGCGCTGAGACGTTGACAAAAATCTCTCGGAACCGCGCCTCGCTTTCCCGTAGCGCATACTCGGTGTCGCGCACCCGCAGTAAAGTCCGTACCGTCGCTAGCAGCACATCGGGATCAATGGGATGAATCAGATAGGCATCCGCGCCCGCTTCGAGCCCCGTAATGATGTCGCCGGTCTGCACAGATGCGGCCGACACGTGCACCACTGGCAATAGCGCCGTGCGCGGCTCAGAGCGCAGCTGGCGGACGATATCGAATCCACTCATGTCCGGCAGATTGACGTCGAGTATCAATGCATCCGGCGCCTCAGAAGCAATTAGCGCAAGGCCTTCAGTACCGGTCCCAGCCTCAAGCACCACAAAACCATGGCGTTCCATGCGCCGACGCAACGCGTAGCGGGTGGCCGCGTTGTCATCGACGATGAGCAGCTTGATTTCACGTGCCATCGCTTGACTCCAAGGCAACCGCCAATGGGATGATCACAAAGAATGTAGAACCTATGCCCGGCTGGCTTTCCACACCTACATGGCCACCAAGCAGCGCGGCAAACCGCTTGCATAGAGAAAGCCCCAGGCCAGTGCCACGCAAACGCTTTTGCAACGGCGAGTCGAGTTGGGAGAAGTCTTCGAACAGTGCACTGTGAAGTTCAGCAGGAATGCCAATCCCGGTATCGGTGACCGCAAATCGGACCTGCGTCTCGCTTTCCATCCGCGTCGACACCCGCACCTCACCACGCTCAGTGAATTTGAGGGAATTGGAAATGAAGTTACGCAGGATCTGCGCAAGCTTTTTGTCATCGGTATAGAGCCGAGGCATGCCCACCGGCTCCTCAAAAACGAGGTCTACAGAAGTTCTATCTACGATGGGCCGAAACATGCCTCTCAAGGCTGCAAAGAGATCGAGCATGTCGAACCAGGCCGGGGAAATAGTAATGCGCCCGGCCTCAATTTTGGCCAAGTCCAGCAAGTCGTCGACCATGTCACTCAGCTCTCGTGCCGAAGCGCTGACAAACCCGACCTGCTTGTGTTGCTCGGGACTAAGCGGGCCATCAAGCTCGTCTGCCAGCAGGCTGGCAATGCTAAGAATCGAGCCTAACGGGGTTCTGAATTCATGGCTCATGTAAGAGAGGAAACGACTCTTTAGATCCGACGCCTGACGCAAGTCTTGCGCCTGAGTGTCCAGCTCAGCATAAAGGGCGAGCACTCCCTGATTGGTTTCATTCAGTTCGGAACGCAATGCCGTCACTTCAATGCGTAATCGTTGAAGTTCCAGAATCGCTTCATTGTTGTCTATAGGCGTGGTTTCAGACATGAGGGTTCTCCAATGCAACTACCAAAACCGTGATGTCGTCTCGGCCGCGGCAGTAATCGCGGTGTAGCAAAGCCGCAATAATCGCAGGATGACGAAGCATCAAGCCGGGATAATCCCTGAGATTCCAGCGCGACTGCAAGCCATCGCTGTGCATGATCAACAGATGCCCGCTGACATCAGAAAACTCAAACACCTGCGCTTTGCGGTATCGCAGGCCAACGATGCCGGGATGCGATGCCATCCCACGGGATTTTTCCGCACTGACAATACTGGCGCTGATATTACCGATGCCCACAAACCGCAACCTCTGGTCGGCCTGATCGAACTGGGCGACGGCCACGGCGCCACCCCGTGTGCCTTGCATGGCGTGGTGCATATCTTCAAGCGAGAATAATGGGTCAGCCAATGGATTCTGGGCAAAAGAAGACGCACCTGCAAAACCTGCGACTTGAGCGTCCTCACCGTGACCCAGTCCGTCGATAATCAACGCGCTGATGCGTGGCCCTTTAAACGATAACGCCCACACATCCCCACACGCAGAATCGTTATGTAATGAATGCTGACTGACGCCAATACGATAATCTGCAGCCTTGTCCAGACGCCGGAAAAAACGCGCTAACAAGACCGCGCCACGGGAGTCCGAATAAACGTCGAACACATCTGCCTGACGGGAAACAGCGCCAAGGCCAATGCCTTGAGTGCCACCGGTGGAATATCCATCAGCCAGACATGCTTGCAGATCGAAGCCGGGACCGCGATCAATAGCCAGCACCTCTAACCCTTGATGAGGATCTCTGGGTAAGATCCGCAGGTGTAGCTCGCCGCTGCCAGCATGTTTGAGCAGATTGCTAGCCAACTCCGTAACTACCAGGGCAACCCGCCCGGCCTCAGTGGCATCAAAGCCAATCTGCTCAGCGAGTTTCTGTGCGGTACGTCGGGCAAAACCTACCTGGCTGCTGTCTTCCACCAGCAGAACCTCGGTCAAACAACTGCGCAGGTTTAGGTCCATCGGGTAATCGTTACCCGGGTGCCTGCACCCGGCGTAGTGTCCAGCTCGAACTCGTCAACCAAGCGCTTGGCCCCGGTCAACCCCAAGCCCAATCCGTTGCCGGAAGTCCAGCCATCGGTCATAGCCAGCTTGAGGTCGGGGATTCCCGGCCCTTCGTCACGGAATGTTATACGAAGGCCGGTACGCAAGCCGTCCTCCAAAATCTGCCATTCCATGTCCCCACCGCCGCCATGCACCATGGTGTTTCGTGCCAACTCACTCACCGCCGTGACCATTTTGGTCAAGTCGATCAAACGCATTGCGCAATCTTGCGCCAACTTACGCACCAGCTGCCGCGCAAGCACTACGTCCTGTTCGATAACAACCGGCTGAGTGCCGCTGTTGCGTACGATCATTGCGCAAGCACCCGCTCGCGCAGCAACTTCATGCCACGCTCAACGTTAAGCGCTGTGCTGACACCCGGCAGCGTCATGCCGTAATAGCCACTGCCGGCTGCATGCCAACCAGAACCGTTTCTGCATCCATGATCCGAGACAATCCGGAAATAGTGCCGATCATTCGGCCGATGAACGAGTCCACCATATCCAGCGCAGAAATATCGATCAGCACGCCACGCGCCGATGTTCGGCTGATTCGTTCGGACAGGTCATCTTGCAGGGTCAGCGCGAGCTGGTCATGCATGTCGACCTGGATGGTGACCAGTAAGAAGTCACCCATTTGAAGGATCGGAATTCGCTCCATCGTTATACCGCCTTGGTAACAGTCACGCCCAGACGTCGCAGCGCCAGTGCCAATGCATCAGCCAGGTTAGCTTTAGTAACCACGCCCTGTAGGTCCAGACCCAAATGGACGATGGTTTGGGCAATTTGCGGACGTACGCCGCTGATGATGCAATCGGCGCCCATCAATCGAATCGCGGTCACGGTTTTCAGCAAATGCTGAGCAACCAAGGTATCAACCGTGGGTACACCGGTGATGTCGATGATGGCGATTTCTGAACCGGTATCAACGATGCGTTGTAGCAGTGACTCCATTACTACCTGTGTGCGCTGGGAATCCAGTGTGCCAATCATCGGAAGGGCGAGCACGCCGTCCCACAATTTCACCACTGGCGTAGAAAGCTCCAGCAGCTCTTCTTGCTGACGCTTGATCACCGCTTCGCGAGACTTCTGAAACGTGCGAATAGTGTGCATGCCTAATGCGTCCAGCAATTCAGATATCTGCCAGAGCTGATCAGCCAACATGGCGGGATCGTCTTTGTACTCACTTTGCAGAACAGCGAATAGCGCACCTTTCAATGAAAAGATGAAACTCGCTGTTTGTTGAGAGTCCTGTCCGAGCAGCGCCCGACTATGAGACAACTTTTCGAGAAACTGACGGGTTTCATCCCAGTCGCCGCCAGCAAGACTCTGCGTGCTGCCTTTCTCCCATACCGCGACAATCAAACGCAAAAACTCCGCCACCTGCTGCTTGAGATCGTCCTCTTTCAAATTGCGTGTAGCGCCGCTCGCTTCAAGCCCGGCGAGCCAGGTAGCAGACAATTGCGATTGGGACTTTTTCATCGCGTCGGTGGTGCGCTGTTGCAATGCCGCCATGTGCTTTAACTCCTGATAGAAAGCGATAGGCCCTTCCAACGACTTCCCATTAACCAACAGGAATCCTGCAAGCCTCTTGGACCGCGTACGCGCCGGGCAATTCAGAAACATAATTACAGCCAATGATGCCCATCATTGTGACAGACGATCAAGGGGCCATGGCGCCCCATGATCAGCCCCCTGTCAAAGAATGGGTTTGCCACCAGTGACGCCAATTCTCGACCCGGAAATGTAACTGGACTCGTTAGAGGCCAGCAACACATACAGAGGCGCCAGCTCTGCCGGTTGGCCAGGACGGCCCAACGGCGTCTGCGATCCGAATGAGGTAATGTCCTCGGAGGTCATGGTCGAGACAATCAGCGGGGTCCAGATTGGGCCGGGGGCCACACTGTTGACTCGAATGCCTTTCTCGCCCAATAGCTCGGCAAGCCCAGCGCTAAAGTTGGCGATGGCGCCTTTGGTGGCAGCATAGGCCAGTAACGTCGGCTTAGGCATGTCGGAATTGACCGAGCTGGTATTTATGATCGAGCTGCCCTCGGCCATGTGTTTGAGCGCGGCCTGAGTGATGCGAAACATGGCGGTGATATTCACATCAAACGTACGCACCCACTCCTCGTCAGGAATTTCCTCCAGGCTTTGGTGGGTCATTTGAAAGGCCGCGTTGTTGACCAAAATATCGATGCGTCCGAAGCGCTCCACCGTCTGATCCACGATGCTCAGGCAATGCGAGCGTTGAGCGAGGTCTCCGGGCATTAGTAAGCACTGCCGACCCGCCTGTTCAATCAGCTGCGCAGTCGCCTTGGCGTCTTCATGTTCATCCAGATAAGAAAGGGCAACGTCAGCGCCTTCGCGGGCAAACGCAATCGCCACCGCTCGGCCAATGCCACTGTCGGCACCGGTAATTAACGCAACTTTGTTGGTCAGTCGTCCTGCACCTATGTAGCTCTCTTCACCACAATCAGGCACTGGATTCATGCGATGTTGATCACCTGGGACATTTTGATGTTGATCGGCAAAAGGTGGGCGTGGGTAAGATTTCATGAATAACTCTCCGATTCAATAAGCGAAAATGGCGCCCACCAAAACGTCGATTTACCGCTAAGACGATTGCGCGAGGCGTGCTTATTTTTCCGACCCGGTGAGTGCTTGCAGGTTCACAGCAAGTGCTTATTGGTGATGTTCGCCAACACACACAGCTCTTGAACACACAGGCGTGTTGAACTTCGGGGGTTACCTAAACCACTGATTCATCACCCGTGGACGTCATGAACCGGTTGGCGTCAGCAAAGCTTGTAGCGCTACCTGAAAAACTAAAGGTACCGCTGTTTTTCACCTCTTCGGCGGCGCGAATAAACGCCCCCATGGCGGCCCGTGCAAGGGAGCTACCAAGGCTTATTCTCTGAACGCCCGCTTGAGCGAGTTCATCGACAGTTAATGCACTACCGCCCAAACTCATCAGCACGTTTACTGGTTTCTCCAATGCAGCGCACACGAGCCGAATCGTTTCCAGATCAGGTAAGCCGGGAGCGAACAAAACATCGGCGCCAGCTTCTTGAAACGCAATTAATCGGCGAAGCGTATCGTCCAGGTCAGGCCGACCACAGATGAAATTTTCAGCACGCGCCACAAATACAAAAGGGAACGGCAGACTTCGTGCGGCCTCAACACCAGCAGCCACGCGCTCTACGGCATGATTGAAATCATAGATACGATGCTTCAAGTTGCCGGTTGCATCTTCGATTGAACCCCCAACAAGCCCTACTTTCGCAGCGGCATGAATGGTGTATGCCACCTCTTCGGGGGAGTCTCCAAACCCATTTTCCAGATCTGCAGTTACCGGCAGGCTCGTTGCTTCGACTATACGCCGGGCATTCTCAAGCACCTCGTCACGCGACAGAGCCCCTTCAGCATCTCTTTTTCCCAAGCTAAAGGCTAAGCCAGCGCTTGTTGTGGCCAACGCCTCGAATCCAAGCGCTGCCAATACCTTAGCGCTACCGGCATCCCAAGGATTGGGAACAATCAACGGCTGCCCTCGGCGATGACAACGTTGAAACGTCAATGCTTTTTCAATAATAGACACGGGCGGTCTCCTCTTCTGCAAGCTGTACCACGGTCGGCTGACCGCATAGCAAACACCCTACTAATGTAGGCAATTTCCTAGTATCTGCGGCATCGCGCTTTTAGGTGTAGGGTCTGCCACCAACCCCCTTGAGAGCGAACTTATTCGTGAAAGCGTCGGTGTATTCAGCCTCCTGTGCGCATGAACACCTGTATTCGCGAACAAATTGACTCCCACCGCAGTGTTTCAAGCAACAAAATATAATTTAAGAATAATAAGTTATGCATTTACTTGGCTATCTGAGCGTCAATTGAGAAATCAATCACGACTTTGCCGAACGCGCCCCGTTTTAAGTGAGCTAACGCTTGCGGCAGTTGGTCGAAGGAATAAGTCCCATCAATTACCGGCTTGAGGCCGTGACTGTCGACCATTCGCACCAAGTCTTCCAACGCACGGCGTGGTCCCACTGCAACAGCGACGATGCAAGCCCTACGGCTCAGAAAAGCCATGACCGAGGTGCGCAACTCTGCGGATTCGAGCAGACCAATAATTGAAACCCGACCCCCGGGAACTACCGCTTGCAACGATCGGCCAAGGTTGTCGCCCCCGGCCATTTCCAGAATGTGATCAGCGCCTCGGCCAGCAGTCAATTCAAGTACAGCGTTCTGCCAATCAGGCCTAGCCATGCGATTAATACCGTGGCTGGCTCCGAGTTTGATTGCCCGAGAGATCTTTTCGTCGCTGCTACTGGTGACAATCACTGTTGCGCCACTGGCCGCTGCCAGCTGTATAGCGAATAACGAAACACCACCGGTGCCTTGGACTAACACCGTCTGCCCAGCGCGCAAATGGCCTAACTCGATGAGCGCCATCCAGGCGGTCAGGGCGGCGATGGGCATTGTACTGGCCTCGGTTGAGGTAAGGCTATTTGGCGCCCGAACGCACCACTCGGCTGGAGTGGCGACGTAGTGCGCGAGCATGCCTTGGATCGGGCCGCCCTGGGTTGGCATCTTGTCCCACGTCTGGGGTGGACCATCGATCCACTGGGTAATATAAGTGGATATGACCCGCTCGCCGACACGAAAGCGAGTCACCCCGTCACCCACCGCAACGACGGTCCCTGACATGTCCGACGCGGGGGTAAACGGGAACACCAGCTCCGCGGTCATGCCGTTTTCGATCACTTCAGTATCGCGATAGTTAAGGGAAACAGCTTCGATTTTTACCACTATTTCCCCGGCTTTAGGCTCCGGTTGTGGTACCGAAACCTGGGCCAGATTATCGAGACCAAATGAGGAAATTTCCCAGCGTTTCATTGAATCAATCATGACGATTACCTCGGTTAGGTTCAGTAGCACCGATGATAAGAGTCGTGAACGTGTAAATTAAGTGGGTGCCACCTCCGCGCTATACGGAGATTGTGTTCCGTAATACATTGCCTCTGTTCCCGTCGGCTAGCTTCCTCTTGAACGCCGTGTCCGCAATCGAGTGAAAATGGATAACCTCAGTACTCTCAACGTTTTCGTTTGTGTTGCTGAAACACGCAGTTTCGTCGCGACCGGACGCGTGCTGGGTGTATCAGCATCCGCTGTCGGCAAAAGCATCGTGCGCCTGGAAGAGCGCTTTGGAGTGCGGCTGTTTAACCGCAGCACCAGAAGCGTCACGTTAACCGAAGACGGCAGACGTTTCCTGGAACGTAGCCGGCGCATTTTGGCCGAAATAGCCGCTGCCGAAGCCGAGTTTTTAAACGCTAATACTGCCCCCAGCGGGCGTTTGAAAATAAGCCTGCCTCTCATCGGCGAACCCTTTTTGCAAGTGCTGGCCAATTTCAAAAAAACCTATCCTGCTGTAGATCTGGATCTGACATTCGATGATCGGCGAGTCGACATAATCGAGGAGGGTTACGACGCAGTGCTGCGCAGTGGTGAGGTTCCCGATTCAGGCCTGACCTCACGTCATCTGGGGGAGTACAAAATGATCCTGGTCGGCTCGCCCGACTATTTTCTGCAACACGGTGCCCCGCAGCACGTCAACGATTTGCTGCAGCATGCCTGCATCCAATTTCGCTTCCCAAACACAGGGAAGCTACAGGTCTGGCCTTTGCGTATAGATCAACAGGAGATTGACCTACAGCTGCCAATCTCAATGGTCTGCAATAACCTCGAAGCCCGACTTAGCTTTGCGGTCCAAGGCATCGGCATCGCCTGTTTGCCTGACTTTGCCATTCGTAAATGGTTGGATTGCGGCAAGTTAGTCCGAATACTTCACGGCTGTTCTGACTCAGGCACATTCAAGATCATGTGGCCCTCGGGCAAGCACCCTGCACTCAAGCTGCGCGTATTCATAGACTTCGTGAAGACGCATCTTTTTCCTGAAGAATCTCGATAATCAAGAATGGCGACTCGTTGTGAACCCAACAGGAAAGTCCCAGGAGTTTCATTTACGATCGTTTATTTGGAGCCTACCGCGTCAGTCAACGCTCTCAGGCAATAGGCAAGGCGCTGACGCGGCTGTTCGAGACCGACGGCAATCTCGCCGTCAATACCATTAAGATCACGCCGACCACCCCGATAAGGGCGTAAACCTCAGAAAACGTCCCGCTGTGGCTCGCCAACAGCCCTGCGCCGTAGTTTCCGAGCATGCCGCCTGTGCCTTGCATAACGTTTGCGATGCCAAAAATAGCGACGGCAGTAGCGGTAGAAGTTGCCAGCTTCGAAACATACGCAGGAATCAGCCCAAAAATTGGGTAGAAAGCGGTAGCAAATAGCACACCCGCAACGAGAGGCCAGTGTCCATGCGGATAGACGACAAAGATCAGCGCCGCTAGCACGACGCAAACATACACCAGCAACATCGCGGTTCGAAGTCCCGCCTTGTCCGAGAGCCAGCCAACAGCCAAGCCAGCGAACATGCCGACCAACCCAATGGTTGCCCAAATTTGCGCCGTGTATTCCACCCCAAAGCCCAACTCGGTACGCAGGTAAGACGAGAGGTAATTTTGAAAGGGAAAAGTGGAAAAGCCGATCAAGAAGTTCATTGACCAAATAGTCAGAACCCATGGCTGCATCAACTCACTTCCTCGGCTGAATAGCTGGACAGAGGAAAGCGCTACAGAGTCCGCCTTTAGACTATCGGTCGATAATTGTTCTCTCCTGAACAAGCCTGCGTCCCTAAATTTTCGATACACCACTAGCGCAATAAACAAACTGATAATACCGACCAATAACCATACAGTCCGCCATTCCCCTCGAGGGGAGTAGATAGGCACAAGCAAACTATTGACGAAAACGCCATAACTGGTGCCACTCGATACAAGCCCCATTGCCATCCCACGGAAGCGATAGTCGACCACCCTCGATATGACATCGACCATCGGCACAAAGACAGTGGCGGCTGTGCCCGCAAGTACCGTCAACAAGGCGCCAATAACCAAAATATTGCTTGAGAGCGGAACCAGCAAAAGGGCTATTGCGCAAATAATGCCGGAGCCCAATATCATCAAGCCACCACCCACTTTAGGTGTCAGCCAGGCAGCCAAAACTGCGCTGATTAAAAACCCGAACTGCCCTGATGCAGTAATCGCCCCCACGTATGAAAAATCGAACCCGAGCGTCGCCTGCATATCAGGTACAAGCTGAGCAAACAGGTAAATTCCGAATCCATAGCTGGCCGCTACGAGACTTGTAAGCAACACCACGATTACAGCGTTGGAGCGCATGGCGGCCATCCGTATGGGAGATAGATTTTTTGTGTAGGCAGCTTCGTTTAGTTAAGCGAAAGGCGACCGACGAGCGCGGCGTTAATCAACTCATCCGCCAACTCCCGGGCTATGAAAAACACGCGGTCATCATTTTCCAGGGCACCTGTTAAAAATGCCCCTTCAAGTAGAAGAAACAGCCGCTGCGCAATCACTTCGGCATTAATGAGCCCGGCGCTTTCAGCGAGCATCTTCAAGTGGCTCCTCACACTTTGCTTGTGCCTGGCGACTGCAAGTCGCACGGGATGACTTCGGTCAGGAAACTCGGCTGAGCAATTGACGTATGCGCAGCCGCGTAAGCCGCCCTTTACCAGCCAGTCGCGATAAAGGTCAAACAGACTAAGCAATTTTTCAGCAGGGTGTGCAATGCCCGCTAAAGTGCTACCTACAGCCGTGTTCCAACGCTCATTGCGCTGCTCAAGGAACGCGACAATCAATTCATCCTTGGAAGAGAAATATGCATAAAGGGTCATTTTGGTCACACCCGCATGCGCTGCGATGGCTGCTATACCCGTCGCATTGATGCCGTCTCTTAAAAAGAGCTCAGACGCTGTCGTTAATAACCGTTGACGAGTAGCGCTTGACCCGGACTTAGCTTGCATAAATTCACCTCCGCCGAAACTATACCGACCGGTAAGTATTCAGTGAGAGCAAAACCGCATTCCGCTTATCTGTTTGCGACGCACAAGTGTCAGCTTTGATAGGGGTAGTTGGTAGCACTCGCCGTTCTGAACATTGCGCGAGGCCACCAAACGCTGCTTACCCGATTTTCACGTTCATGGTTATCTTCGCCGTAAACACCTTGATGCCGCCTTCATCGAATATGTCCACCGGTACAACCTTGTCCCCTGCCGTCGACCAATCGATAGCGCTGCCGTCCGCCACCGCGCGAATATCGGTCTTCGCTTTCGCCAGGTATTCGACGGTCATGCCCTTGGGTATCCAACGGGCTCCGTCCGGAATTGATACGTCAGTCATCGTCCCGCCAGCGAGTTCAGCTGCGTTGCACAGCGCAATAGCATGCACCGTGCCCAAATGGTTGGTGATCTCCTTTCGAAAGGGTGCCGTTATTACCGAATGACCAGGCCGAAGCTCGATGATCTCAGGCGTAATAGAGCTGAAATAAGGGGCCATTGTGCAAGCCATGTTGCTAAATGCAGCAGGGCCAACGCTGTTGTAAAGACTAAGGGTTTGACTCATATCGCACCTCGAGGTGGGATTGAAAAAAAACAGAATATTATTCTGTAAAAGAACAATATTCTCCAAAGTCGCTGCCTGTCAATCGGCTGCATTCCCCCACGGCGTTGATCTGCCTTACTATCGCAACCTTTAAATTGGCAAACAAAATGGAAACCGTTGAACTGCTCGACCGCTGTTATCCCGGTAGAAGAGCTGAGCTAAAACGCTCGATTCTCAAAACAGCCCTGTCGCTCTTCAATGAACACGGGATAGAAGCCACGACCATCGACAACCTTCGGGCCGCGTGCGAGACGAGCGTCGGTGCGATCTATCATCACTTTGGCAACAAAGAAGGGGTGATCGCCGCGCTGTTTCTGACCGCTATAGAGGACCAGACCCGCCTGCGTGACAGCTTTCTGGCCGAAGCAAAAACCTCCAGAGAGTGGGTATACGCGCTGGTCTACAGCTACGTCGACTGGGTTGAACGCCAACCAGACTGGGCAAGATTTCAATATCACGCGCGTCATGCGGTGACCAAGGGTCCGTTCAATGAGCAACTTATGCTGGCCAACAAATCGCGCAACTCAAAACTGTCCGATTGGTTAAAAGATCCACTTCACAGCCGTGAACTTAAAGTACTACCCATGGAATTGGTGCCGTCGTTAATTATTGGTCAGGCAGAAAATTATTGCCGGGCATGGCTGTCCGGGCGCGTAAAACATGGTCCCGTGGCCTACCGGGAACAGCTTGCCGAAGCGGCATGGAGTTCGGTCGGGTTAAATGTTTAATCGACCACTCACCCGCGGATAGTTACACGCCTGGCTCAAGTTTTTGCCTACACCCGGCCCGCAAAGCCCTCGTGGCCTATTCGGTTCAGGATCACATTGGCGACGTCTTCCATGTCCGACGACGTCCCGCCTTTGGATTCCCAGTAGAGGGTCCGAGACAGACACGTAAACTACTCAAATCATTCCACTGTCTTTGAGGTTGCGCATACTGAGCGCGGGAAGTTCTGTACGGCTATGAAATAGGTGTGACCGATATCACTTCAAAATATTTGAACTTCTTCTTTTTAGCTTCATTCTTCGCCTCTTGCTCCGCGACGAAAGTACTCAATGTGTTCGCGTCATAAATAAAGACCTCTTCCTCCCCTTCGAATTCGCTGGTGACGTGTAGCGTGACCCTAAGCTTTGGCGAGAGTGGTTTAGAAACCGCACGGGACTTAGGAAGCGGTTTTGGTCTGGGCGTTGGCTTTACGACAACCTCCGGCTCGGGCACCATCACCGGCTCGGGTTCGGCAGGGCTCGAAGGGCCGAATAGCGCTTCGCGCATCTCTTCCTCACTCAGTTCTGTACTCATGGACTTCTCGTTACTCAGATAAGAGCCGGGATCTTCAACACGTCGAAGAGATTTTACAAGCCCTGATGGCCTGAAAATGTAAGGAGCTACGTGGATCGGGCATCTTACCGAACCACGTTTACTGTCAGGTGTCCCCCGTAGCGCGCAATGGATGAACCTTATTGCTGGATACCCAGTCGATAGTTGCAACTTGCTGGTTTTGCCGGTAACTCCGTAGACGCTACGGTGGTAACTTGCATGCTTCGATTTCTGGAGAACATCGCGGTGATATCTACTTTAAGCATTGCTAGGCTCAAGGCGTGGGGCGCCCACGGTTTTACCGCAACCGGCGTGGTCACTGCCTTTTTAGCGACGATCGCATTATTTGACAGCCAACCGAAAGCTTGCCTGCTGTGGTTGGGGGTCGCGCTGATAGTGGATGGCCTGGACGGTGCGCTCGCGCGAAAGGTCAATGTTCAATCGGTCTTGCCGAATTTCGATGGATCTATTCTAGATCTGGTTATCGACTACCTGACCTATGTCTTCATCCCGGCATTGTTCATCTATCGCTACATTCCGCTGCCTGCCTACACCCTGCTGCTTGCTGTGTCGATGATCCTGATCTCGTCACTGTTCTGCTTCTGCAACGTAAACATGAAGAGTAAGGACAATTATTTCCAAGGCTTCCCCGCCGCATGGAATGTCGTTGCTCTATGTATTTACATCATCTCCCCACCGCCTTGGTTAACCCTGATCACGGTTATCGGACTTTCACTGTTGACTGTGACCCGGATTAAATTTCTGCACCCGTTCCGCGTCCGCCAGTTCATGCCGATCAACATTGCCGTCACGGCCGTCTGGCTACTGTGCAGCCTGTCGCTGGTGGTAAACCATCCCGCCATTAGCCCAATGGTGATGGGCCTCTGGCTGTTAATGTCGGCCTATTTCCTGGGCATCTGCGCGTGGCGCACACTGGCGGAACGGCTGGATCGATCGCGGGCTTGAAAACGGGGTTTTTCTCTCGCTGAAATCAGCGGATCATTCAGACGCAGGCGCCCGGAACGGCCTTGGCTGATCGAACAAAACAGCTATCCCACTGCTTATACTGCCTTGGCTCTGGCAGCGCTTGGGTGATATCGCGCATGATGGCCGCAGTCAGTCCAAGGGAGAGTTTCATGCGCGCTGTACCGTCCGTTATGCATCTTGTTGTGTTGTCGCTAGGCATGTTGTTCGCTGCCACAGCGATGGCGACCGAAGAATCCCAGTTGGTCGATTCCATCAACGCCTACCGCAGTCAATTACAGCGCTGCGCTGATGGCGTTTCCCACGAACTGCCAGCGCTGACGGCTGATCCGCGGTTGATCCTTCCGGCCGCTGGAACGGCGGACCTCAAACAAGCGATGGCAAGTGCGGCGTACCCCATGGTCCACGTACAGGCCATCACGTTGTCCGGGCCGCGCGACGCACAGGCTGCTCTGCAGATGGTGCAAGAGAGTTTCTGCAAAGTGGTGTTGGACCCACAATACGTTGATATCGGTGTCAGTCGAGAAGGACGTGATTGGCGCATTGTGCTGGCACGTCCACTGCTGACTGCCCGCCTTGGCACATCGCAAGCGGAAGGCCGGAAATTACTCATCCTGCTCAATGCTGCCCGCGCCCAGCCGCGTCATTGCGGTGCCCAATCATTTGCCGCCACGGCGCCGTTGACCTGGAACGCAGTGCTGGCGACAGCGTCAGATACCCATTCCCGAGACATGGCAAACGGCAATTATTTCGATCACAAAGACCGCGATGACCACACGCCGGGTGACCGAGCCGAGCTGGCGGGTTACATGGGCAGTGAAATCGGAGAAAACATCGCAGCTGGGCAAGACACCGGACGCAAAGTGGTGGATGGCTGGCTTTCCAGTCCGGGCCACTGCGCTAACGTGATGAACCCACAGTTTCGCGAGTTGGGCGCAGCGTATGCGGTTGATCCGAAGAGCGATGCGGGGATTTACTGGACGGCGATGCTTGGGGTGCAGTAAATACCGGGACCATGCCGCGTCCTTCCTTTTCTGCCGTACGCCATCATCATTCCCATTGATGAACACCATGGACACAGACACTTTCTGGTTTGACGCCTCGCCAGTAACAATGGCGCCATTCAAACCTGACTGGGGCTATGATCATGATCTTCCACGCCATCAATGTCGTGCTTCTCAGCGCCATGACGCTTTACGTCGTTAACTCCGTCTACTCGATGATTGACCTGGTTCGCGCGGCGACGGTTGATACTGATTTCGGAGTGTGAATTACCTCTAAAACTACAACGCCTCCACACGGGAGGCGTTGCAGGTTTTCAGAGACAACAGTTCAACGCAGGTTTCACGCTAAATCGAAGCGGTCCAGGTTCATCACTTTGGTCCAAGCGGCTACGAAGTCCTTAACAAACTTCTCTTGTGCGTCCGCGCTGGCATAGACCTCAGCCAAGGCCCGCAGTTGGGCATGTGAACCGAAAACCAGATCGACACGGGTGCCGGTCCACCTGACTGCGCCGGTTTTGCGGTCACGTCCTTCGAACGTATCCTTGGCATCCGAGACAGCGTTCCACGCAACGCCCATGTCGAGCAAGTTGACGAAGAAGTCGTTGGTCAATGCTTCCGGCCGCTGAGTGAAGACACCGTGCCGAGTCTGTCCGACGTTGGTGTTCAAGACACGCATGCCGCCAACGAGCACCGTCATTTCGGGTGCGGTCAGGGTCAGCAGTTGTGCCTTATCAACCAACAATGCTTCAGCCGAGACGCTGTATTTACCCTTGGTATAGTTACGGAAACCATCAGCGATAGGCTCAAGATAAGCGCAAGACTCCACGTCCGTCTGCTCCTGCGAGGCGTCCATGCGACCTGGCGCAAAAGGCACTGTCAGCGTGTGACCGGCATTCTTCGCGGCTTGTTCGACCCCAACACCACCGGCCAACACAATCAGGTCAGCCAGCGAGATCTTCTTACCCCCAGACTGCGCGCTGTTGAACTCGCCCTGGATACTTTCAAGGGTGTTCAGCACGCTGCTTAATTGCTCCGGTTGGTTGGCCTGCCAATACTTCTGCGGGACGAGACGCAAACGCCCCCCATTGGCACCACCACGCTTGTCAGAACCGCGAAAGGTCGACGCAGCTGCCCATGCAGTCGACACCAGTTGCGAGACAGAAAGGCCTGAAGCCAGAATCTTGCCTTTGAGCGATGCGATCTCGGCTTCAGCCACCAACGCATGATCAACTGCCGGGATAGGGTCTTGCCAAAGCAACGCTTCAGCCGGCATTTCCGGGCCAAGGTATCGTGCGAGCGGACCCATGTCGCGGTGTGTCAGCTTGAACCACGCGCGGGCAAAGGCATCAGTCAACTGCTCTGGATTCTCAAGGAAGCGCCGTGAAATTTTCTCGTAGACCGGGTCGAATCGCAGGGCCAAATCAGAGGTCAGCATGGATGGAGCATGACGCTTGGATGGATCGTGGGCATCTGGAACGGTACCGGCGCCCCCGCCGTTTTTCGGCGTCCATTGATGCGCACCAGCAGGGCTCTTGGTCAATTCCCATTCAAAGCCGAACAGGTTCTCAAGGTACTGATTGCTCCACTTGGTGGGCGTTGACGTCCAAGTCACTTCCAGGCCACTGGTAATCGTGTCAACGCCTTTGCCGGTGCCGAAGCTGTTCTTCCAGCCAAAGCCCTGCGCTTCAATGTCAGCAGCTTCAGGCTCGGCGCCGACGTTGGTTGCAGGCCCTGCACCGTGGGTTTTGCCAAAGGCGTGGCCGCCTGCGATTAGCGCCACCGTCTCTTCGTCATTCATTGCCATGCGACCGAAGGTCTCGCGGATATCCTTCGCTGAAGCGACCGGGTCAGGGTTACCTTCCGGACCTTCCGGGTTCACGTAAATCAACCCCATCTGCACCGCTGCGAGCGGATTTTCAAGGTTACGTCCTTGGCTGTCGGTACGGCTCTCCTCAATGCCATGCTTCTCCGGTTCGGCAACCAGTACCCCTTCACCTGGCTCTTGCATCTGCGTGGTATTGCCATAACGACTGTCGCCGCCCAACCATGTGGTTTCCGAGCCCCAGTAGACATCTTCCTCTGGCTCCCAGACGTCATCACGGCCACCGGAATAACCAAAGGTTTTGAAGTCCATCGACTCCAATGCCACGTTCCCCGTAAGGATGATCAGGTCAGCCCAGGAAATTTTGCGGCCATATTTCTGTTTGATCGGCCAAATCAGCCGACGCGCTTTGTCGAGACTGACGTTATCTGGCCAGCTGTTGAGTGGAGCGAAGCGCTGCTGGCCGGCACCGGCGCCGCCGCGGCCGTCAGCGGTGCGGTAAGTACCGGCGCTGTGCCAAGCCATACGAATAAATAAAGGTCCGTAGTGACCAAAGTCAGCAGGCCACCAGTCTTGAGAGTCAGTCATCAAGACTCTCAAGTCATTCTTCACGGCCGCTAGGTCGAGGCTCTTGAATTCTTCGGCGTAGTTGAAGCCCTCTCCCATGGGGTCAGACAAGGGCGAGTGTTGGTGCAGGATCTTTAAATTGAGTTGATTAGGCCACCAGTCCCTGTTCGTGGTGCCACCACCGGCGGCTTGATTAAATGGGCATTTCGATTCAGTGGACATGTCTGATTTACCTTTGTCGTTTTCATAGGCTTACGAAGCGTTGAGCATCTTCCTATGAGGTTTCAGCGGTCTAGCTTACGCCGACGCTAGGCCTAGACTAGTCGCCTTCTGGGATAGTTCTAATAGAAAAAACAAAGTCTCTCGATAGGGATTCTCTGTTACGGACTGCCATGCGCCACCGATACTGACTGAATCAGCGCCTTTGCGAATAAATTTGCTCCCTCCAACCATTGGACCAACTATTTTTCAGACATGCCCTGTAAAACAAAAAGTGACGACCATGACTAAAATCGACCTCCCCAACGTGTACCGAGGCTATATCGCCTGCCTGAACGAGCAAAACTGGTCAGCGCTGGAAACCTTTGTGCATGAGGACGTGTACTACAACGATCGCCGTATCGAACTCACCGGCTACCGCGAAATGCTGGAAAGAGACTTCGATCAAATCCCGGACCTGCATTTCAACATCCAGCTGCTGATTGCCGAATCGGACTACATAGCCGCTCGCCTAAACTTCGTGTGTACCCCAAAAGCTCTATTTCTCGGCCTGCCGGTGAACGGAAAGAAAGTGTTCTTCACCGAAAACGTCTTCTACCGATTCAACGGCGAAAAGATCGAACAGGTCTGGTCGGTCATCGACAAAGCGGCTATCGAAGCGCAGCTAGTGGGTAACAACGATTATTCCCGCTGACCTGCGGCGCACTCAATGGATCTGCTAGGCTGCCGAGCCCGACCGCCGACAAAGCCAGGCTCAAACCATGTTCACGTTGCGCGTCATGACCCTAGACGATTACGACTCGGTCATTGACCTCATGCGCGCCACTCCGGGCGTCACCTTCCGCGATGCCGACTCCCATGAATCGACCTCACGCTATCTAGAACGAAACCCCGGAATGAGCTTCATCGCCGAAGACGGGACGGTCCTCTGCGGCTGCATCATGTCCGGCCACGATGGCCGCCGAGGGTACTTACAGCACTTGGTCGTCTCGCCCGAATATCGGCGACAAGGAATCGCCAATGCATTGGTGGACCGCTGCCTTTCCACGCTTGAGGAACACGGAATACTTAAATGCCATCTCGACGTGATCAAGACCAATACGACAGCGGCGGATTATTGGAACAGTCAGGGTTGGCAGTTAAGGACTGATATTGATCGGTATTCGTTTTCGCGCTTGGGGGGTGGGAATGTTTGAGTGGGCTGTTGTTGTTTCGCGTTATAAATGCGCATTGTTATCGACGAACCTAGCTTTCACTTGAAGTGATCTGCATCGCCGCTAGCACATTGTCCGGACAGCAGCCAAAAGCCGCCTCGATGCCTCAGCTTCGACTCTCCCTTCGTCATTGCCTTCACTGAACACTGAACAGGTGGCTGTGCTTGTTCCATTTGAACAGTGATATACCGCAATAACCCCGCCCGGCCCCGCGCCGGTATGCCCGATAAGAGTCTGGCCAGTATTCACGCCGCCAATCATAAGACCGAGACCATAGCCTGGAGTAATCCAGGGCCGTCCTGGCATCGGTCCGCCGAGCACGATTGCATCTAGCATCTCGTTCTGCAAAAAAGATGAGAGGAATGACCCATTCAGCAGTTGGTCCAGCAGAACAGTCGTTTGATTAAGTGGGCCGACCAACAGACCGTGATAGACCCAACCGGGGTGATAAGTCGACGCAGAGCCGAGATAGGCACCCAGCAAATCCTCTGGCGTTTTTGCCAGTCGTACGTTGGACAAACCGAAGGGCGAAAACACGCGTTCAACTAAGGCATCGCCAAGGCTAAGCCCCGTCACTCGCTCAATGAGTCTTCCCACGAACATATAACCCACGTTGGAATACCGCCAGCCAGCGCCTGGCGCGTAGCGCAACTTGGAGGCGTCGAGACGCTGCATCATATCTTTCGCTGACCATGGGACGTCGCCGTCGGCAACCGCCGCGTGGTATTCCTTCAGCTCTCCATAGTCAGCCAGCCCCGCTTGGTGCTTGAGCAGTTGCCGCAGAGCAAATTGACCCTCCGGCAAAGACGCATCCAGCTCAATCAAACCGTCTCGAACCAATGAAAGCGCCGCTACGGCAAGCACTGTTTTGGTAAAGCTCCACCAAGGGACGATGACCTCGGATTGATCAGACTCCAGCGGCTTACCGTTTAATAGTGTGGAGGAAAGCACTGTTGGGATGCTCTGTATGGGGCTGAAGTATCAGCGATGAAGTAGGCCGGATGATGGAACGGCGGGCAAGGGTTGCCTTTCGGGATAGGGCAGTTTTCGGCCGATTCTGTTGAAAAAGTCGAAATTTCAGACTGGAACACGTTGAGGTTGGCTGTCTCTTCAGAACCTATTCGCCACGTTGAATGGCTTTTCGGTTCTGCGTTGGCCGTTGCAGCTTGGTTAGTGGGTTGATTTGAGGTTTTTTGCTTACTTCGGGCGCACCTATCCCGTCGTTGGCGGCCCTTGAGAGGTAAGTTTGGCCAGTTTCCGGAGATTCTGTACTGCTGCCGCCATCGTGAATTCATCGTTCGCACCGGTCATGCCGCGTAGTCGCAATCGATCCAGTTTCAGGATTCGTTTGAGGTGAGCGAACAACATCTCGACCTTCTTGCGTTCGTGGCGAGAGCAGACGTATTGAGGTGTCTTTGCGATGCGCCGCGCCACATCGCGCGCCGCTTCATGGACGCTGCGTGCGATTTTTCTAAACGAAGTGCTCGGGCAGCAGCGCTCTTTCATTGAGCATTTAGCACAGTCGGTTTGCCGGGATCGAAAGATGATGGTGTCGGCTTTCGTGACATGCGAGCGCTGGTTCTTGAAGGCTCGCCACTCGCTACGCAACGCGTGTCCGGTGGGGCAATGATATTCCTGCGCCTCTTCATTCCATTGAAAGTCGCTGATCGAGAGGCTGTCGTTCTTGCGCTCGGTTTTGTCCCAAACCGGCACATGTGGCTCGATATCTTTTTCGTCGACCATCCAGGCCAGCATCGGTGCGGTTCCATAAGCGGTGTCGCCGATGAGCCGATTCGGCTTGATATCGAACTGTTCTTCGACCCGCTCAATCATGGTCTTGGTGCTCTCGACCTCGGCGGTGCGATGAGCTGGTGTCGGCTCCACATCCATGATCACGCCATGCTCTACATCAATCAGGTAGTTCGTCGAATAAGCAAAGAACGCCGGACCTCCTGGCGCTGCGGTCCAACGTGCAAGTGGATCGGTCAGCGACAGGCGCTTGGGCAGTGCTTCAGCCAAAGCTTCTTCATCCAGCGCTTCCAGGTACTCACGGACGGCGCGGGTACTGAGTGACGGATCGCTCCAGTTGACCTCTTCGTTGCCGGGTACGCCTCTTTGCCGACTGGCATCCGCCTTGATGACGCTGGCGTCCACAGCAAAACCTTCTCCCTTGACCAGACCCGCGTCCATGCAGCGACGTAGCACCTCGTTGAACAGCCATCGGAAAAGCGAGCTGTCGCGAAAACGGCCGTGCCGATTCTTCGAAAAGGTAGAGTGATTGGGGACCTCATCTTCAAGGCTCAACCGACAAAACCAGCGATACGCCAAGTTCAAATGGGTCTCTTCGCACAAGCGCCGCTCCGAGCGAATGCCGTAGCAATAGCCCACAACCAGCATACGAATCATCAGTTCAGGATCAATCGAAGGACGCCCGATTGGGCTGTAGAAATCGGCGAGGTAATGGCGCAGGTCGCTAAGATCGAGACACCGATCAATGTTGCGCAGGAGGTGATTTGGTGGGATGTGATCTTCAATGTTGAACGAGTAAAACAGCCGTTCCTGTCCACTCGATAATTGTCCCATCATGCTGCGAATCCTCCCGCCGGCCGATGTCCATATTTTGCCGCAGGCCGAGTTGAAGGTCTACTTTTTCAACAGAATCGGCCAGAAGCGGACGTTCAACAAGGCTCTATTTTGAGATTTGGAGGCGCCTACAGAGCCGGGATAATTCATATAGATATGGCGAGTATCAGAGAGGGAGAAGCTTTTGAAACGGCGCACCACCAAGCACGCCGGCTCAAGCGACTCAGAATGGGATATCAGGGTCCGAACCATCCGCGCCGGCTGAGAATGGCTTAGGAGACTGCGCTAAAATGGGGATTACCAAGGACGCAGCAGTGCGCAATGGCTCGACAGCAACTACATCACCAAGCGCTCCTGAAAAAACGATAATTTCATCTGCCCCAGCTTCAGTGCCGCCAGCATCTCCGAACAGATCCTCATCTTCTGGCTTTTCCTCAACAGGATCTAAATCGACAAAGTCTCGCCCCATCATCATTTTATAATGAGGCATATGTTCCATAGTCTTAAAGACCTTGAAGAAGATTTTTATATAGCTTTGTGCCATACCATCGCTTATTGCCACGTACAGCTCATCTGGCGAATAGTGCGATCCGTCGTTAACCCAACTGATTAATGACTGACATTGAACCTTTTCCTGCCCTTCAAACTTGTCAATGATAACATGCGTATCTATATTCCCTAGGATTTTGAAGTAGTTCTCCAAGATCCTACGCATGGTGTTTTGGATTGTAAGCACCGGCAGTGGTTTTTTTGTCAACTCTGCCCACAGCAGCTGATAGGATGTTTTAATAGGATTGCTCTCAAAGCCTTCGATCTTCGAGAAATGATCGGGCTTGCGTATTACCCAAAACGTCTCATCCTTAACTGAAACATCTCCAGTCCTCTGGGGATTAAAGGTGATTTCTTTATGAAAGTGCACGTTATGGGTCAGGATAAAGGCCTGTTTTAGGTTATTCCCCTTCTGGCGAACCTCGTGAAAGAGCTTTTTGATCAAACTACTTACGATGAACAGCACATCGCTATCCAAGCTTGAAACCGGGTCATCAATGACGACTATTCGATCAGTGCTGATACCTGAGTTCGAGATACTTCCCCTAAGCAAATGATAGAAGTAAAGGAAGGTAACGAAGGTCTTTTCGCCTTCACTGAGCGTAGCTTTAGCATCAGTTCCATCGCTTCTGATGAGGCGATATGAATTATCGGCACACGCAGGATCTAGGGAGAAACTTCGGAATCCAAAGTTTTTCAGGATTTTATTGATCGCAATGACAGTAGGTTTCACGCTTGTCAGCGAAGTTTCAATCTTCGCAATTTCTGCGTCAGCTGTGGATATATCTAACGTTGCCCTATCTAGGCTTACAGTGATGCCATCAATTGCTTTGCCGATACGATCAACATCTTTGGTGTAATCAGCAAGAGTGTCTTTAAGCTCAACATCAAGAAGATACCGCCACACCGCATCTGTTAACTTCTTCTGCTCAACGGAGAATCCCGAAACAAGACGATTATGTTCAGAAACCTTGAGGTTGGCTAAATTTATCAGCTCAGAAATTCTAAGCGGAATATCTGCAAGACTTTCCAACGCCACGTCAATGCTGGGGCTAGCCACCTTGTGGTCAATGCGTTGCCTGTTCACCAACAGGATTGCATTCAGGGCCTGCAATTGAAGATCAAGTTTCTCTTTATCTAGATGCGAACAATCCGTGGCTAGGACTATTTGAGCCTGGGCTAACAGTCCATCTGCTACTGCGTTATAAGTATCCCGAAACTGCGAAAGAGCTCTAGTACCAGCTTCGAACGTTTCGTCGAAGTAATCCTCAAGGCTTTCTTGGAATTCATGCGGCAATTTCTGTTGACAGAAAGGACAGTCGTCGTCGGTATGGCCCAAGTACTTCATACCTTGCCTAATCCAGTCACTGTTCCCCAAGTGCTGGATCATCGCAGATACATTGACGTCCTCTTTGCCGACCACTTTCTTGCTCATGACAAGGTTTTGCTCAAGCGCGACCAAGCGAGACAGGTCAAGAATGGAGATGGCATTCATGGGTAATGGTACGTCACCATAAAGTACGTCTGCGCGTTTGCGCAGGTCTTCGATATCAACCAACTGGGAAGTATTATTTTTGCTCTCCTGTAAGACCCTATTCTTGAAGGCCTCCCGGTTATTTCTTAGGCCTTTAAAAGCCCCCTGAAACTCATCGTCGTGCTTCTGCTTTTGTTCCCAACACCGTCCTACTAGTTTTTCTTCCAGGGTATTGTTTTCGGCGACCTTCCCGCTCTTACCGTCTAGGCCGTGTAGGTTTTCTTGCGCTTTGGTTTTGAACAGCGCGTGGCGGTTTCTTTCCTTATTGAGCTCTTCCAGGTGATCAAGTTGCGCCTGCTCGGCCTGCCCCAGCGTGAACACACCTTTGAACTGCTTCGAATCAGTGAAATTCGCAGCGATGAAATCGTTGTTGTAGACCATTGCCGGAATCGGATTGCCCTTCGCCCACGTGACCCTGGAGGTCGTTGAAAGTGCGGGGTTGTTTATCAGCCTGCTGATCGTTGTCTTGCCTGCTCCGTTTGCACCGTAGAAGTAGTTCACAGCCTTAAGGTTTTGAATCGTTTCGGGGGTTACGGGGCTGTAGGTTGCTATGTTGGAAAGGGTGATCGATTCAATCATGTCTCGCATCCGTGGAGAGGGGAAGTTCGGGAACAAGCCAAGGCGGCCTTAGGCGCACGTCATCCTCGAATCCAGAGCAAGAGGTGGCCTTTTGCCCCCTCAGCGTAGACCAATACACCAGCTTTTTAAGGGGTAGCAATCGAAAACTACCACCGCGAACCCGGTTTTAGATGCACTTCTGTTTTTTGGTCGCTCTGGGGGAGTGGTCGCGCGTCCTACGCACCTCGACTACAGCTAGCCACTCTGCATCTTCAAGTTGCGCATCATCGAAAAGGGGACAGATTTATTTTTCTATAACAGTCCGCTTTTGGCCGAATCCTGCCATTGCTAACCGGCTCCTGGGGGTCGAATTAGCCCGTCACCAGCGACCACAATGCACCGCTCTGAGACCAGATCCCAACAAACCTCTCTACCGTTTCCGCTCCAACACCTCATTTAATTTCTCGTCATTCTCCATCAACACTTCCACCTCTTTAATCCGCTCGGCGTAGTCAGCCGCTGCGGCTTTGAGGACGGCTTCTTGCCGTTGAGACGTATATGACGTTGATGCATTAAGCGAGTCAACGCTACACGGTGTCTGCTGAAAGATGCTTTTGCCGTCTGGATTGGTGCATTTATAAACGGCTCCGGCGCTCGCAGCGCTTGCACCTGCCAAGAGCGTTGCACACACGATGATTGGGGAAAGGAGGTTAGTTTTACTCACGCTGTACCTGTCGGTGGCCTAGGGCGTTTCAAAAATATCGCCGTTAATTCCATCCGCAGTGTAATCCAAGCCGGCGGGTTGAATGGTCTCCCATACCCTGTGGAGTCCAGGAAGCTGTTAGGGTGAAGTGCGACCTGACAACAGCATTCATAAACCTGAGAGAAAGAGATTGAGTGATGCGTATCACCTGCCTACACACGGCTGAGAGCAACATAGCGGTCTTTGACTTGGCCGCAAAGGAGCTGGGTATTGGGCCCGAAATTTTGCGGCATGAAGTTCGAGCGGACCTCTTGGCTGCGGCCGAGCGTGCCGGTGGACTGACGGCTGACCTATTGAATGCAACGCAACTAGCGCTGTTTTCACTCGCTCAGCACGCTGACGCCGTTGCGCTTACCTGTTCGACCTTGGGCCCCGCTATCGAGGGCATTGCAAATGCTCAGTCGCCGATTTTGAGAGTCGATGAAGCACTGGCCTCGGCTGCCGTTCATGCAGGTTCTGCGGGGGGCAAAGTCGTAGTGTTGTGCGCGGTCGAAACCACAATCGACCCCACCTCTCGTCTGTTCCTTCATGCTGCGCAGGGATCAAACGCATTGGTCGAGGTGCAGCTTGTTTCCGGCGCTTGGGCATTGTTCAAGTCTGGCGACCTTGAGGGATACTTAGCGGCCATTGCGAAAGCGGTAGACGCTGCCTATATCGACGGCGCGTCAGTAGTTGCACTGGCACAAGCATCCATGAGTGGCGCCGCTTCGCTTGTGACCGCTGGCCCACCCCCACTCACCAGCGCAACGGCAGGTTTGAGGGCCGCACTGGAAGTCGAAAAAAAGGACCGCAGTTGAACGAACACACTTTGTCCATGCGTTTGGAGCGCGTGGCGGCAAATGTGCCAGCAGGTGCAAGACTGGCCGATATTGGCTCGGATCACGGCTACCTGCCGGTAGCGTTGATGCACCGGGGTCTCATCGCGACAGCGGTGCTCGGTGAAGTGGCCTTGACGCCGTTCCGCTCGGCCCAACGCACGGTACGCGAGAATGGCCTGGACCAGCGAATCACTTTGCGTCTGGCCAACGGCCTGGCAGCGATTGATGCCAGAGACGGGATCACGGCAATCAGCATTTGCGGCATGGGCGGCGAGACGATTCGCGACATTCTTGACAGCGGTAAGGCGCGCTTGAGCGGCCAGGAGCGGCTGATTCTGCAGCCCAACGGCGGCGAGCAGCCTTTGCGCCAATGGCTGATGGACAATGGCTACCGAATTCTCTGCGAGGAGGTGCTGCGAGAAAACCGCTTCGACTATGAAATCATCGTGGCTGAGCGCGCCTGCCCGGTGATGTACACCGCCGAGGAGTTGTACTTCGGCCCGCTGCAGATGCAGGCGCGTAGCCCGGCGTTTTTGCTCAAGTGGCAGCGCATACTGCGTCAGAAGCAGAAGACCTTGACTCATTTCGCCAAGGCGCGGCAGGCCTTGTCCGAGGACAAGGTGCAGGACGTCGCCCAACAGGCCCGGTGGATAACCGAACTGCTGGCGTGTTGAACGGTGCCGAGCGGTGATCAGACCAGGCACTAACCGCGTCGCAGCCTGACAAGCATCGGGGCAATAGTTAAGCTGATACCCTTCAAGCAATTACATGCTGAGCAGAACTATGAATCGTCAAAAAAAACTACAGCAGTTATTCAAGGCCAAAGCTAAAAAGGCCAGTTCCAAATTGGCACCGTCAAATCGGTCTACCTACGTCAGTAAAGCCGACCGATTGAAATTGGCGGCTGAATCCAGTCTTGAGCCAATCATTGCCGCTGAGAGCTGATCTGTCTCTCTAGCACTAACGGCATTTATCGTGGGCTCATTGTTTTATCGTCGCCAACAGTTGGAGCACCTGTTGTTTCAACAGGGTGTTCAAACTCTCGAGGATATGGGGATTTCAAGGCCACGGGATGCGCCGATGAGGAGGATGGATTTGGGCATGGTTGGGTTTTGCATTGATGGCTCCCTTGTACGTGAAACCTGATTGAGCGCGGGCTCGGTCGTGACTCCGCCCTAAACATCGAGCGCAGTTCCACATCGAGACAACAACCCTACTCCCCCGAAGCAACCCTGCCGGTACTACCGTATCAATTCGCCCGATAGCCACGTCGTAAACAAGCCCTGTCACGGTAATTCCACCCGGCAAATTCGGGTTGGCTTTCAGTGCGGCGACGTCTATCTCGACCGCTTTATACGGATCGTCGATCTGCAGCGCCTCAAGCTGGTGTTCTTCGACGCCCATGTATTTCGCCAACAACTCAGGGGCGTGGTGATAGCAACCGGATATGCCGCAGTCGGTGTGGTGCAAGACGATCAGGTTCCAGCCATGACCCACCTGCGCGCCAGCAACCCGCGAGACGGTGCCAAGAATGGCCATCATTCCGAACAGCGCCGGGTTCCCGCGGCCGCCCACGTTGCGGATAACGGCGGCCTCGCCGGGCGCGAGTTTGAGCACGTCCATGGGGTCGACCCGAGGGTCGACGCAGCCGATGATCATGGTTTTTTGCGTGAAGGAATAATCTTGAGGGCAGCAGAGAAACCGGTCTCTGCGAATTCAGTATTGCGTTGGGTCAAAGTCTGAAGAAAGTCCATGATGGCCTTGTCGTTAAGTCAGTTAGGGAATCAAACGCGCTGGGGAAGTTTGGTCGACATCATTGCCTGCACCTTTTTCGGGTCGGCAGTGAATGCATCGTGAATGCCACGCGACTGGGCGCCGGCGATAACTTCATCGTTGGTGCCCGCTTCAAGGGCGTCCAGCGCGTCAGTGACCACTTCAACTGGGCTGAGATATCCTCACGTTGCGGCTTTACACCCGCGTGCCCGCCTTGGGAGTTTCTCGGCAGCCGCTCGCGAGAGCGGGCTTGCGCAGCCTCAGGTCTCCCGGATGATTGCGGAGCTGGTGCGCGGCTGCTTTCACGCACCACCCGAACCGTGGTTCCGACCGAAGCGGGCATCGAATTTCTGACGCGCATGGAACCGATTCTCGCGGCCGTCGATGACGCGCAGAACAGCGTGCGGGAAACCGGAGAGCTACGTGGCCTGCTCCGCATCGGGATGCCGTCAACGATGGGTATCCGCGTCGTGCTGCCCAAGTTGTCTGCGTTTACTGAACGTCATCCGCTGCTGCACATCGAGCTGCTGCATGAAGATCAGTGGCAGGACATGGTCAAAGAAGCTGTCGACGTCGGCATCCGCGTGGGCAACTTGCCGGACTTGCCGGTACCGCCCGGCAGATTGGAACGATGCGCCGTGTGATCGTGGCCTCTCCCGGCTACCTCGCGCGCCACGGCACACCGGACACCCCAGCCGACATCGAGCACCATCGAATCATCGGCGGCTCGGCCGGTGCACAAATCTCTTCGTGGCAATTTGAGCGCGACGGCAAGGTTTCATCTATCACGCTTAACCCCCAGGTCTCGATCAATGACACCGCAGGGGCGCTAGCGGCAGCAACAGGAGGCTTGGGGATTACATCCACCACGTCGTGAGCCTGCGCATTGGAGTTAGAAAGCGGAGCCTTGGTGCACCTATTTCCAGAATGGAAAATGGCCGAACTGCCCGTCCACGCGTACTTTCAGATGGGTCGACCACGCGCCTGGCAGCGCGCGCGTTTGCTGACTTTCTGGCCGCCACCCTCGCCAGCGATACCCGGCATTTTGTAAATCTGTAGAAGGGGCCGCCACGGCTTCGACGCCGCGCTGTCGCGCAGCAAACTGGGTGGCACATTGTGCTATTTAAGATTTGCAGCGTGAGGACGCAAGCCTTCGCGAATAAATTCGGTCCCACCGTTTTTGGCGCTGCACAGATTTTTGTAGGGAGTTGGGAGTCCAGTGGGACCGAATTTATTCGGGAATGGATTTCAGAGCCATAGTTGACGATCAAACCGGGTAGGCTCTCTAATCGCCAAAAGAAACCACGAGGTTCGTCTCATGAGCAAAGCGTCCTATGTTCCACCGAAGGTCTGGAAAAACAACGCGCCATCTGGCGGCCAGTTCGCCAGCATCAACCGCCCGGTTGCGGGACCAACCCACGATAAGGTGTTGCCCATTGGAAAACACCCGCTGCAGCTCTACTCATTGGCCACGCCCAATGGCGTGAAGGTAACTATCCTGCTCGAAGAGCTACTGGCGCTTGGGCATACCGACGCCGAGTACGATGCGTGGCTGATCCGTATTAACGACGGCGACCAGTTCTCCAGCGGTTTTGTCGCCATCAACCCCAACTCAAAAATCCCGGCCTTGCTGGATCACAGCGTGGAGCCGGCGATTCGAGTCTTTGAGTCTGGGTCGATTTTGCTTTACCTGGCGGAAAAATTCGGTGCCTTCCTGCCCACCGATGTGGCCGGGCGCACGGAAACTCTGAATTGGCTTTTCTGGCAGATGGGTGCAGCGCCGTACCTGGGTGGGGGCTTTGGGCATTTCTACGCTTATGCACCGGAAAAGCTTGAATACCCAATCAATCGCTTCAGCATGGAGACTAAGCGTCAATTGGATGTCCTTGACCGCCGCCTTGGTGAAAGTGCCTATTTGGCGGGGAATGGCTATACCATCGCTGACATCGCAGTCTGGGCCTGGTACGGCCAATTGGTGCGGGGCAACCTGTATTCGGCTGCCGAGTTTCTGTCTGTGCAGGAGTACACCCATCTGCAACGCTGGGCAGAAGAAATCGCCAACCGGCCTGCGGTCATCCGTGGCTGTCGAGTCAACCGGCCATGGGGCGATGAAGCAAGCCAAGTGCCGGAGCGGCATCAGGCTGAAGATTTAGGCTGATGCCGCCATTCTTCCAGGCAGGAACATGGCTTGGGGGAAACAGGGTCGCGTTAGCTTGAGCGTGGGGACAATTTATGCCATCTAACGGTGGTGTCCCCCTCTTTAGTACCCTATCGCCGATTTGATTCAAGCGGTGTGTTAGCCTGACCGCAATTAAGCCAGTAGGTGCATCAATGAGATACATATTTGCACCGTTGCGCGGACGTTTTACGTCTGCCCGTTGGCGAACTCGCTTGACGCTTTGGACCGCAGCCACGATAGCCGGTTTATCGGTGGTTCTCTTCGCCAAGCTTGCTGATCAGGCGTTGGCTCTCTTTGCCACCGTTACAACCGGTCGCAGCTGGCTTCCCTTTCTGCTTACACCTCTGCTCGGCATGTTGGTGGTATTTCTCACTCAACGCTTTTTCCCGGGCAGCCAAGGCAGCGGTATTCCTCAGGTGATCGCGGCAACGCGGTTGGTAGCCAACGGAAAACCGATAACCAAACTGATTTCGTTGCGTATCGCTCTAGGCAAGATTGGTCTTGGTACGTTGGCGCTGACGGGCGGATTTTCAGCCGGCCGAGAAGGCCCCTCGGTGCAGGTGGCCGCGTCCATCATGCACGCGGCGCACCGCTTTTTACCTCACACTCGGGTTGTCAGGGTTCAAGACTTGATTCTTGCCGGAGGTGCAGCAGGCATTGCTGCGGCATTCAACACTCCTTTGGCAGGCATCGCTTTTGCGGTGGAAGAGCTGGGTCGCAAACTAGAAACACGTACCAGTGGGGTGCTTTTAAGCACGATTATCCTGTCCGGGATGATTGCCATTGGCTTGCAGGGGAACTACAACTACTTCGGCCGATTGGATGTCGACGCCGTAACGCGACAGATCATTGTGCCAGTGCTTGCCTTGGGCGTGTTCTGCGGTTTATTGGGAGGACTCTTCAGTCGCTTATTGCTGCTGCCCCAGCGATATCGGAAAAACGTGGTTTGGAAATGGAGAGACATGCACCCCGTCTGGTTCGCAGGCATCTGCGGCCTAGTGGTTGCGTCATTGGGATGGGTCAGTGGAGGTATTTCTTTCGGCAGCGGTTACGGCGTCGCTACTCAGATCATTAACCATGGACAAAGCATTCCTTGGTACGCCGCCGCTACTCGGTTTTTGGCCACCCTGGCGACCTATTTTTCCGGTATTCCTGGCGGCATCTTTGCACCGTCTCTCGCAGTAGGGGCTTCGTTAGGAGCAAACGTCGCCGAGCTTTTCAATTTGGCCCCGCAACCCATCATTGCGTTGTGCATGGCTGGATTCCTTGCCGCCGTCACTCAATCGCCCATCACCTCGGCGATCATTGTGATGGAAATGATCGACAGTCACGGCATGGTTATCAGCCTGATGGGCATCGCGCTTATCTCGAGAGCCGTCAGCTCGCGATTCGGACCTGAGTTATATCAGCAACTGGCACTTGGCTTTCTGCAATCCTCTCAACGTGAACAAACGGCACCCAAGGTCACTGCCGCCGTACTCGACGCTCACTTTAAGTAAACGCTAGATTGGGAAAACCCTTCCATTGGTTATCAAGAGTGGTCATTCTCGATGTAACATTTTTTGTACTGATTCGACCAGTGGTCGAGTCATCCGCTTATTCCCCGGTATCCTTGGGAGCTCTAGCTCGCGGTTCTCATCAGGCTTAGGCTACATCGATTAGACACCATCGACTCCACTCCTCACCATCCAAGGAGTGAGGTATGCCTCATGCTCGCTGTTACGCGCTGATTGTCAGCACTTTGCTCGTTTGCCAGACGGTCGCGGCGCAGGTCATTGTCCGAGACCTCGGCGACTTTAGCCTTAAACTCGGAACCACGCCCAGCCGTAGTATGGCTCAAGGTCTCGTCACGCCTACGAGTGGTGGCTCAACATTCCACGGCGGTCTAGACCTGACGCATGACAGTGGCTTTTACGTTGGTCAGTGGTCACCCCACGCAGGCATCGCCCCGCAAAGTTCACTCGAAGTAGATTCCTACATGGGCTTTAAAAAGCCGTTCGACAAAACATTGGGCTATGAATTGGGGGTCATTCGGTACAGCTATCCCAACACCGACCAGATTGATAGCCATGAGCTTTATGCTGGCTTCCAGGTTTTCGATTCCCGCATAGGTACCGCGTTCAGTAACGACGCCGGACGCCAAGACAGTACGCTGTTTCTCGACCTGGGTGGCATTGCACCTCTGGGAGTCGATTTGCGCATGCAATACGGCAATCACCAACTCGACACGCCAACCTTGATTGAAGACGGAGGCATGGTGAGCACATACAAAGACTGGTCGTTCAACGTTTCGCGCCCGTTGATGGGCATGAACATGAACCTGGTGTATAGCGGCTCAAGCCTCACTGGCGCCAATTGCAGTGCGTACAGCGGTCATAACTCCGAGTGCGAAACCACGGTTACGCTCAAAGTAGTACGCTCGTTTTTTTGATCAACTGGACTGGACATCGCGTGGTCAAACTCGCGTCCTGCGGTATGAGCATGTTCGCGCACTTCTGACGCTTTTTAGGACTTAACCGCGCAAGCTTGTTGGGCATCCACCTACACTAAAATGACGTCAACCTTGTCTAAATCTCCAATGCCAAGGCTCGTACCCATAGCCGGCAGCATTGTTGATCGGGTAAGACATCTGAAAGCCGAATGATCCCGCGTTTTTTTCTAACCATTTAAAAGCCAACGTCTCTTCGAATTCACGCTCTAGTGCAACGCTTCCGCAAGTTCCTATATCAACAGCGCAACCCGTGTGGTGCTCGCTGAAGAAGGGAGGAGCCGAAACCGCAAGAATGGTTTCAATACTCAAACCCGAGTCTAGTTTCCTTTTTATTATTTCCGCCTGCCGCTCAACGCTTCTGAACGCCGAAATAATGTGAATATCCACACCACAACTACCGGCGGAAAACTTCAACTGTCGCCACGCCTCTGCAGCGATGGGCAGTAACAGGTGCTTTCTTGCGTTAGCATCAACTTCGGCAAGCTCCAAGGCCTTCACCTCAATGAACTCTTGCAGATTGCGATCAATAACGAAGTGTAGCGATATACCTAGGCAATCAAGCATCCGCAGCGCAGCGGGCGTGTAGCACATCATAAGACGGCAGCGCGCCGTTCAATCACAAGCGCCGTCGCTTGGCGCGTCATCTGATCAAGGTGTCGGTCGCGTTTTTTTTCAGCCTCTTCCATCGCTTTTTTTCCGTGTTGTTTCAGCAAATACAAATGAATCTGCCGAACTTCCAGCGAGCTATAAATCGGTGCGACGTCCAGCACCGCCAGCAACCCGCTCGTACCGTGATCACGGGTGTTCATGACAATCTGTGGGCCGCGGGCGGTCAATACCTGAAAGCCCATAGACTCGAAATACGGCACTTTGGCAGCGGTGCAGGCCAGTTCAGCGTGTGGGTACCGACCGAGCAATTCCTGGAGCATCGAGCGGGCAATGCCTTGACGTCTATGAGTCGCACACACGGCCATGTATGGCACGGCGCAGGCATCGGGATCATCTGTCACCGGTAAATACAGCAAGAAACCTAAGACCTTAGAAGTATCCTCAACATCCAGCGCCACGATTAATTCGACGGGAATGCCTTTTGATCCGTCCATTGCATTCAGGTAAAGATGGACCTCGAAGCCGATGCCGTATTGATAAAGGCTGTAAAGCGGATTACTCGGCGCGATGGCCACCATGCTGATGTCAGTTAGGTAGTCCACAACCATCTTCAATATCTGGTCTTTAATGGGTTCAGGCGGCGGCATTTGAAAAAGGGTGATCATGGACATCGAGTATCGGGCTCCGAAGGTCAAGGCGCCCCTGGCCTCATCATGCCAGCGTCGGGCGGCGTCTATCATAACGCTTCTTAGCGCTAACAACGGTTGACCGCGCCTGAATAAAGCCCGGCAAAGCCGGATGGCCCGCCGTGCATCGCCTCAACACGGCGCACCTCTACCGGCTCGCCATCAAACGGCGCCGCCGGAGCTCGCTACCGCGCCGCACCATTGGGCCTATATTGGATCTATTGCGTAGAACGATTCACTCATCCAGGAACCCATACAATGACCGACACCTCGCCCCTGACCATCGCTGTATTACTGGGCTCCGTGCGTTCCGATCGTCAAGGCATCAAAGCCGCTCGCTTGCTCTTGGCAGCGCTTGAAAAGCGTGGGCACGAGGCGGTTCTCGTAGACCCTATGGTGACTCGCCTGCCTCTGCTGGACCGCATGTATAAGGAATACCCCAAAGGCTCGGCACCGGCCGAGCTGGAGCAACTTGCCACTCTTTACCGCCGTGCCGATGGTTTTCTGTTGGTGAGCGCGGAATACAATCACGGCGTCCCGCCAGCGCTGAAAAATCTGCTTGACCACTTTCTCGAAGAGTACATGTGGCGCCCTTCCGCAATCACTTGTTATTCCGCAGGAAGGTTTGGCGGCGTGCGAGCCGCCATGCAACTGCGCATGATCTTGGGAGAATTGGGCATGCCGAGCATACCCAGCCTGTTTTCCATACCTAACATCGGCGATGCCTTGGCTGATGACGGACAGCCCAAGGAAAAACGCACAACTAAACAAATGAACAGATTTCTGGATGAGTTTGAATGGTATGCGCAGGCTTTGAGACGTCAACGAGCGAATGGGATGCCTTATTGAAATGTGATGCCTGATAGCTGAATCCAAGCTCCCGTGTGAGAGGCAGCAATTGCTCAACGCGTTTGCGTATGAGGACTGGCTACGCCTGCAGTGAAGCATCTGACCCAAAAACCGCAGCGCATGGAATCCCAAAGAGATAGCCGCCTGCTTGGGTTGAAAGCAAACTATTACGACTCAGGATGGCAGGAGCAAGGCTTGCCCGCAAAGGCTTCAAGGACTGCGATAGCGAGCCAAGTTAAACGCGACCTTTGCCGCCGAGCCGCAACGCTGGCCACGATGTATCAACCCCTAAACCACCCCCTCCAGCTCACCCAACAATTGCGCCCCAATCATCAACTCACTCGCAGACAAATTCTCCCGCAAATGCGCCACGGACGACGTCCCCGGAATCAGCAAAATATTTGGCGCTCGCTGCAGCAACCAGGCCAGCGCCACACACAGCGGTGAAGCACCCAACTTCACAGCAACGCTCGAAAGAACGTCCGATTGCAGCGGTGTAAACCCACCCATGGGGAAGAACGGCACATAGGCGATGCCCTGCGCGCCCAACTCGGCGATGAGTTGTTCGTCATGCCGGTGGGACAGGTTGTAGTGGTTCTGGACGCAAACGATGTCGGCAATGCCCTGCGCTTGCTTGACCTGCGTTGCCGTGACGTTGCTCAGTCCCAGATGGCGAATGAGGCCTTGGCGTTGCAATTCGGCCAGGGCGGTGAACTGTTCTTCGATGGACTCTTCGGAGGGCGAGTGAATATCGCCCCACGCCCGAAAGTTCACCACTTCCAGTACGTCTAGACCCAAGTTGCTCAGGTTGTCATGCACGGCGCGGGTCAATTCGGCTGGGGTTTGTGCCGGGTTCCATGAGGCGTCAGCTCCACGCTGGGCGCCGACCTTGGTCACGATCACCAAGTCCTGAGCGTAGGGGTGCAAGGCTTCGCGGATGATCTGGTTGGTGACATGCGGTCCGTAGAAGTCGGCCGTATCAAAGTGGTTTACCCCGGCTGCCAAGGCTTCGCGTAGTACGGCGACTGCCGCTTTCGGGTCTTTAGGCGGACCGAATACTTGCGGACCCGCCAACTGCATTGCACCGTAGCCCATCCGATTAACTGTCCGGTCGCCGAGTAAATAGGTGCCTGCTGTGCTGATGTCGCTCATTTTGTGTGCCCCATCCAATGTATGTAGATCCACTATAGTCATTGACCACTCTACTGATAATCAGGTGCAATCGGCACGGGCTGTACGGAGTAGCGAACAATGGCGACAGATATTCAAGACTTGCTGGCGTTTGTGGCCGTGGTGAACGCCGGCGGATTTCGCGAGGGCGCCCGTGCGAGTGGGAAATCGGCCTCAAGTCTCAGCGACGGGGTCCGACGCATGGAAGCTCGGCTCGGCGTGCGCTTGCTCAATCGCACCACCCGCAGCGTGGCACCAACGGAGGCTGGCGCACGATTGATGGAACGCATCGTCCCCGCACTGGGCGAGGTCGAATCGGCGCTTGATGTGGTCAACGAGTTTCGCGAACGGCCGTCGGGCACCCTGAAGCTGAACGTCCCCGTCAGCGCCGCACGACTGGTACTTCCAGGAATTATCACGCCGTTCCTGCACGCCTACCCCGATATCCGCTTGGAGGTGATCGTCGAAGAGAGCTTCGTTGACATGCTCGCGGCGGGTTGTGACGCGGGCATTCGCTACGATGAGCGACTTGAACAGGACATGATCGCCGTTCCTATCGGCCCACGCTTTCAACGTTTCGCAACTGCCGCATCGCCGGCCTATCTGAATGCCAGAGGTCGGCCCCAACATCCTCGCGACCTGCTCGATCACGCCTGCCTGCGAGGCAAGTTTCCCAGCGGCTCGATGCCACCCTGGGAATACGAACGTGACGGCGAAACTCTCCGCGTCGACCCCACGGGTCCGTTGATTGTCAGGGTGGGAGGTGCCGTGGACTTGGCGGTACAGGCTGCGATTGACGGCTTGGGCATCGTTTACTTATTCGAGGACTGGCTGCGGCCTTACTTGGACGTTGGGGTACTGGAACCAGTACTTGAGCCCTGGTGGCAGAACTTTACCGGACCATTTTTGTATTACCCAGGGCGCCGCTACGTGCCCTCTCCCCTTAGAGCATTTGTGGACTTTATTAAGGCCAATTGAGCGCGGGCTATTTTGAAAACCGCACACTAGAGACATTACCTAATCGACCTTAGCTAGAGTCGATGACGCCGTTAATAGGCCGAAGGCTGCTTGATGCTAGAAAATCATCCCTCCCGCTACATCGATGGTATTGCCCGTCACCCAGGCGGCATCCTCAGACACCACATAAGCCACCGATGCCGCAATATCCTTGGGTTTACCCACACGCCCCATGGGGGTCTTGGCGGTAAAGAATTCATCCATGCCTTTGGCCGATTCCGCATTACCCTCCGTGTGCACAAACCCCGGCGCGATGCCAACCACGCGTATGCCTCGGGGGCCCAACTCCATAGCGAGAGAGCGGGTCAATGTGTTTACCGCGCCTTTGGTGGCGCAATACACATGTACGCTTGGGTACGGGCTATGAGCCAGACCCGAGCTGATATTGACGATAACCGAACCGGCCTTCATTACCCGTGCGGCTGCTTGGGTTGTAAGCAGCAATCCGCGTACGTTCAGGTTGAAGTGCTCATCGAAACTTTCGGCACTCAACGCCTCAAGCGAGTCCTGCTTATACACACCCGCATTATTGATCAGAATATCCAGGCGCCCGAACGCCCCGACTGCGGCCTCAATCAACGGCGCAATATCCGACGGATTGGAAATGTCAGCCCTGCACGCAAAGGCTTCGCCACCTGTCGAGACGATGCGTTGCACAACTTTATCCGCGTCTTCGGCGCTGCGTGAGTAATTGACGACAACTTTGGCGCCATCAGCGGCCAAGCGCTCAGCGATAGCCGCACCTATACCCTTCGAGGAGCCTGTGACAATAGCGACTTTTCCAGATAAATGACTCATAAGGACTGCTCCTGTGAAATTGAACAGCCATGTTAGGCTGGGTCATATCATTGAATAAGCGGAGCCAACGGCATGCAGTATGAAGCACTGCTTCACAATGGCGTCCTGCCTGCGGAGCTATTGCCGGGTATCGCCGCATTTGCCCAAGTAGCAAGACACGGGAGTTTTACTAAGGCGGCCGCGCAGATGGGGGTATCACCATCTGCCCTTTCTCAAACCTTACGTAACTTTGAAGCGCGCCTTGGCGTTCGGCTGTTGGAACGCTCGACGCGGCGGGTCGGAGTTACCGAAATAGGTCAGCGATTTCTTCACCAAGCACAACCGGGTCTAGCTGCATTGGCCTCAGCCATAGAAGATGTCAACGAGTTGCGGGACAAACCCACTGGGCTGCTGCGCCTCAATCTCTCGCGCACCGCTGCCGACATTTTGCTAATGCCTCATTTGCTGGCGTTTATCGATACCTACCCGGACATCACCGTGGAGATCCATTGCGATAACGCCCTATTGGACGTCGTCGCAGGCGGCTTCGATGCGGGTATACGCGTGGGCGAGAACCTTGCCCAGGATGTTGTCGCTGTCCCCCTAGGCGGCCCTCATCGCATTGCCACTGTCGCAGCCCCCAGCTACTTACTTGGCCGTGAACATCCACGCAAACCTGAAGACCTTGACCAGCACCGCTGCCTCAACATCCGTTTAACCGGCGCAATATACCGCTGGGACTACAATCACAAAGGTCAGGCCGTAGCATTCCAACCCCGTGGGCCCCTAATTACCAATGACGTTGACACACTGATGCAAGCCATACGCGCCGGTGCAGGAATTGGCTGCGCATTCGAAGCGCAGGTTCAACCGGACATCGACAGCGGCAAGCTAGTGCCCTTGCTCGGACCTTGGTGGCCCAGCGTCTCTGCCTTTTATCTCTACTACCCCAGCCGAATTCACGTACCGCGCAAACTGCGAGTTTTCATTGAATTTATGCAGAATTGTTGGAACCGATGAGCGACAACAAAGGGCCTCAAGAACCCGCAGATCAAACCGCACGGCGCACACTCTTCATCGCTAAAATATTTCGTAACTCCATAGCAAAAACCCTGGGGCTTCGAAGAAGGCACCAGGGTTTTCAACCTTCCAGGGTAAACTCCTGCACTGGTTCAAACGGCGCGAGCCATATCAGTTACTACCCACGCCGTTGTAAGCCAAATGACTGCCAAGCCTGAAAACAGTGCGACATATTTTTCATTTGTCATCACATGTCTTCCACTCTGGCTTCCAGTTTATGGGGACGTGAATCCCGCTTAAATATCCAAATAGGATTAATACTTTCGATAGCAAAAAATGCGCGCACCCTTTCCTTCATTCGCATTTCGGCCGTGCCCTTTGAGGTGTAATCTACGCCCGGTTGCCGTTTGGCTCGACGTTAATGTGCATAAGGGATAAACAAATGGACGCATTAGACTTCAATGAAGCCGCACTGGCGAAATACATCACCACCAACCCAGGCCTGCAGGAAGAGATAAAAGACCTCAGCCCTGAGGAACAAAAGCAGCAAACTCAATGGGCGTTCGAAGACGAAGCCGAAGATCAAGGCATCGAACCTTGGGAGCTGGCATTGCAGTTGGTCGCAGAAAACCCTGAGCAGTTGAAAGCCATGCGTCTTGAAGCGCATACCCAAGTCGCCCAAACGCTGGGAATGGACTGGGCGGAATATTGTGAGTTGAACGATATTCAGGAATGAGTCATCAGGGCTGTCGTCTGCATTTAACGACATCGACTTCAACCCTGACTCACCAGTCAGTCATAGCGCTTTACCTGGGCGCTGCGGGTGGGTAACGTCAGCCGTCTTCAACACAAGGATTGGCATCATGAGTGAGTTGATTTCGTACAGCCTGGAAGACGGCATCGCCACCCTGACCCTGAGTAACGGCAAGGTCAATGCAATATCCCCGGAGGTGATCACCGCCTTTAACGCGGCACTGGATCAAGCCGAGCAAGACCGCGCCGTGGTCATCATTACCGGCCAACCTGGCATTCTCTCGGGGGGGTATGACCTAAAGATCATGATGACCGGCCCGGTAAACGCAATCAATTTGGTCACGGCTGGTTCGAGTTTGGCACGACGACTGCTGGCGCACCCGTTCCCGGTGATCATTGCTTGTCCCGGCCACGCTATAGCCAAAGGCGCGTTTCTGCTGTTGTCGGTGGACTACCGCATCGGGGTCGACGGCCCCTTTAACATTGGTTTGAATGAAGTACAAATTGGCATGACCATGCACCATGCCGGCATTGAATTGGCGCGGGACCGTCTGAGTAAATCCGCGCTTCATCGCTCAGTAATCAATGGCGAAATGTTCGACCCGAAAAGTGCAGTGGATGCGGGCTTCCTCGATAAAGTGGTCAGCGCCGAAGATCTGCAACGTACCGCACGAGCCGCTGCATCGCAGTTAAAGAAGATCAACATGATCGCTCACAAGCAAACCAAATTAAAAGTGCGCAAAGCCTTGCTGGACGCTCTGGACGAGTCCATCAAGCTGGACCAGCAACACTCAGTGGTCGGATAGCTCCCTGATTGAAAAAGCCTGGCGTGCGCCAGGCTTTCAACGCACTTGAACTCGCAAACCTTTACTGACTCTGATCAGGAGGGCCACCTGAAGCTAAGGGTCCATACACCGCCACTTATAAATAAGAAGTGATACCACCATGGGCCGAGTCGTTGCTGCTGCGGTTTACAGCGCCGGAAAAAAGGTTGCCAATATCTCCCTTGACGAGGGCGCCGAATGGGCCGCAAAGCCGGGGCATTTTGTTTGGATTGGCCTGGAACAACCTAACGTTGAGGAACTGAGTAAGTTGCAACGTCAGTTTCATTTACACGAACTGGCAATCGAAGACGCCCTCGAAAAACATAGCCGCCCCAAGTTGGAAACTTTTGGTGACGCGCTCTTTATCGTGACCTACTCGCCGATCCGCGAGAACGGCAAACTTGAATTTATCGAAACTCATATCTTTGCCGGTAAAGGTTATGTCATCACGTCGCGCAACGGTCACTCCAAATCCTATGGACTGGTTCGTCAGCGCTGTGAAGCAAGGCCATTGCTTTTGGAGCACGGCGAGGACTTCGTGTTATATGCGCTGCTGGATTTTGTCACTGAGTGCTATCAGCCAGTGACCGAGGCGATCCATGCTGAACTGGACGTACTTGAAAATGGCGTAGTGGGTGGTGTGCTTAACGAAGCCGATATTCTCAGCATTCATAGCCTGCGGCGTGATGTCTTGCGATTAAGGCGCTACGTAGCGCCAATGGTGGAGATCGGTGAAGAACTTCAGAAACTGGCCTTTCCGTTTATCGACAAAAATATGCGCCCGTACTTTCGCGATGTTGAAATTCATGTCACGCGCCAGATGGAAGATCTGGCCAACCTGCGAGACATCGCTAGCCAAACCATTGAAATTGGTCTTTTGCTGGAATCCTCCCGACAAAGCATCGTGCAACGCAAGTTTGCAGCATGGGCAGCCATTTTGGCATTCCCGACGGCAATTGCCGGGATCTACGGAATGAATTTTCAGAACATGCCCGAGTTGAGCTGGCACTACGGCTACTTCGCGGTGCTCGGGTTCATCGTGGCAGGGTGCGTCGGGTTATACGCCAGCTTCAAACGGTCGGGGTGGTTATAACTCAGCGCAGTAGGACCTAAACAGCCGCAACTCCTGTGGAGCAGTTCCGCCTGTGCAGTGTCTTATAATCCCCCAACTGATTCAGACAGAAATACCTGGATCGCCTGCATTAACACTTGCATTGGTCTGCCGGGTGCCAGGCATTCGTCGCAGCCTTCGACGATCCCTGCAACGTTATTTTTACGCCGGCGCACCTTCCATTATGACTAAAACGCTTCAGACGTCTTCGACCTCAACTTTATGCGCCACAAAGCGCATCATCCATTCAGCCACTGTTGTGCCCTGATGCTCAAATTCCAAGCTGGCAATTGCGTCGCTGTAAAGAACTTCGCCAAGCGCTTGCTGGCGGATGTCCAGTAAGGCACGGGAATAATCATGGATAAATTCAGGGTGGCCTTGAAAACACAGCACCTGATGATTGATGTGGTAGGCGGCAAACGGGCAAAACTCACTTGAGGCTATCACCGTAGCATTGTCCGGGAGTGCAGTTACCTGATCCTGATGACTGATCAACAATGTCAGGTCATCAATAATAGGGGTCATCCACGGTGTGGCAGGAGCCAGCGCGTAGCGATGAGTGCCAACGCCCCAGCCCTGGATTGCGCGTTCACTTTTACCGCCCAGCAGCAACGCTAATAATTGATGGCCAAAACAGATACCCAGTAACTTATCACCGCGCTCGAAGCGCCGCCTCAGATAGATTTTCAGCGTCTGAATCCAGGGCTCACTGCCAAATGAATCAGCCTTGCTACCCGTCACCAGGTACGCATCGAACTGTTCGTCATCGGCAGGATAAACACCCTGCATGACGTTGTAGGTGCTGAACGCTGCAGGAACTGGCTGCTGTGAAAACAACCGTTCGAACATTTGCCCATAACCCTGAAATTGATCGACCAGCTCCGGCCGCAGGACATCAGTTTCCAAAATGCAGATGCGTAACGACATAAAATACCCAAACGATTAAGGCAATAGCGCGCCGTAGAGCCTGCCTCGGATAACCACTTCAAGGCAAGCCCCGATGCTATTTGTGTAATGGCCCCTAAAAAGGGTGTTCAGTGAGTCGACGACCTAAGCGCGCTTAAAATCATTAATTGTTTACCCGGACGAACGGTAGTCAACTATCTAGTAGGCTGAAAAAATGATAAACGTGTCTAGCAAGGGCCGAAAAGAAAGATGGCAATCCGCCTCATTACTTTTTTGGATAAAACTAAACTAATTCAAACCAAATGAATCTAAGTCAAGTGGACCGTGGGCTCTAAGGTTACCTTTATAACAGGTGAACGCAAAAAAAAGATAACACGCGTTTGAGTGGCCGGACTTTCCGGGACACCTGTTCTGCACCCCCTCTGCCAGCTATCCGATTAATAAAGTGCTCAATAATCGGTGAGCTTTTGTCGCTCAGGAATAACAACAAAAGGCATCAGCTATGTTTAAGTATTCAAAAATTCGTCAAGCAGGGATTATCGTCGTCGTCACTACCTTAGTTTTGATCTTGCCGAACATGACCCGTCTGTTCGGCTAATGCGCCGCTGTGCCAAGACGATGCTTTAGTCCGGCTCAGAGGTCTTCATATCTTTTTTGGGTTATTCATTGTAAAGCCAATTGACTACAGGAGCGCCGCTACGGCGCCCCGCTTCGTCAACTTTGCTGTTGCGTCTGGGTAGCGCGGATCGGCGAAACTGATACTTTGGCGTGCATTTGCTCGCAACCCCCGCCGCGGCGCATGCCCCGTACCGGGCAGGCATCCAGATAGTCCAAACCCACAGCCAACTTCAAGTGACGCTCAGGTCGCGACAGCTGATTGGTAACGTCAAAACTGTACCAGGCGTCATCAATCCAGGCTTCTGCCCAGGCATGACTGGCGAGGTGTTCGCTGTCTTCGCTATACAAGTAGCCCGACACATACCGCGCTGGGATGCCCAGGCTGCGAACACCGGCGAGAAATGCATGGGTATGGTCCTGACACACACCTGCTTTGCCGGCGAATGCCTCCGCGGCACTGGTATCGACTTCAGTCGAACCGGGCGTGTATGTCATGTAGTGGTTCAAGCCATGCATCAAATCGATCAGCGCTGTGCGGTCTTTACGCTGTTGGCATTGCATGGCGGCAAAGACACGTATGGCTTCATCGGGTTCGGTCAGGCGGGTAAAACGCAAGAACGGCAGCGCCGATTGACTTTCGTGTTCGGATTCAGTTTTCTCGTCGATTTCAACCTGACCACGGGCGCCGATAATAATTGCCTCGTGTGGCTCATCAAGCGTCAGCACATGGAGGATGTTGCCGAAAGGATCTACCTGCGCGCGCACCGGGCGTGGCAGTGTCAGTTGCCAGCTGAGTACATGCTGGCGTTCGCTGTCGTGTGGCGTTAGCCGCAGGTATTGGATACTGGCACGGACCTGGTCTTCATAGTGATACGTAGTTTCGTGGCTAATTGAGAGCCTCATGCAGCCTCCAGGTACGAAGTGTGGATAGCGTTACCCAATTGGGCTACCAGCGGAATAAATTCGTTCAACCATTTATGCAAACCCTCACCGAGAATCTCATCAATGCCGGTGTAACGCAGACGCGCCTCCAACTGAGCTGCCAAGCGTTGGGCCGGACGACCGTTGGTCCCAGACAAGCTGGCCAGCGTCTCGTCAATCTCCTCCATGCAAGCGCGTAGCGAACGAGGGATATCCGCACGCAACAGCAATAGTTCGGCCACTTGGCGCGCACCCGGCGCATCCCGATACAGTTCGGTATAGGCTTCAAACGACGACAGCGCCCGCAACAACGCGCTCCATTGGTAGTAACCATGGGCCGTGGTGTCTGCCACTTCTTCAGTATCGTGCCCGCGTAATTCAAGCATCTCGTAGCGGGCGTCCAACAGGCGCAAGGTATTGTCGGCGCGCTCGATGAACGTCCCTAGCCGAATAAAGCGGAATGCGTCATGGCGCATGATGGTGCCATACGTCGCACCCCGAAACAGATGGGAGCGCTCCTTGACCCATTCGCAAAACCGGCTAATGCCGTAACGGCTCAAGCCCTGATCAGCGATACCGCGAATCTCCAGCCAAGTAGCATTAATGTTTTCCCACATGTCCGCCGTGATTCGGCCACGTACCGCATGGGCACTGGCCCGCGCCGCGCCCAAGCAGCTATAGATGCTGGCCGGGTTGGTTGCATCAAGGGCAAAGAAGTGCAACAAACGTTCAGCGTGCAACTCACCGCGGCGCTCCACGTAATCGTCAAGCGTTCCGGTAATTAGCAGCGGCATGGCAATTTCATGCAAACCATCGTCTTGCCCGTCCTGCGGCATTAGCGACAGCGAATAACTGACGTCGAGCATCCGGGCAAGATTTTCCGCTCGCTCCAGGTATCGCGACATCCAATATAAATCCGAGGCAGTTCTACTTAGCATTGGCAGGCTTCCTTAATCCTCAACCACCCAAGTGTCCTTGGTTCCACCGCCCTGAGACGAGTTTACGACGAGTGAGCCTTCACGCAGCGCCACTCGAGTAAGGCCACCAGGAACGACCCGGGTTTCACGGCCGGAAAGAACAAACGGGCGTAAGTCGATGTGGCGCGGGGCGATGCCGTTTTCGACAAATGTCGGGCAAGTCGACAAGCATAAAGTGGGCTGTGCGATATATGCGTGCGGCTTGGCCTTGAGCCGCGCCCGAAACGACTCGATCTCTGCCGCCGTAGCCGCCGGACCAACCAACATCCCGTAACCGCCTGACCCCTGGGTTTCCTTGACCACAAGTTCTGGCAGATGAGCCAGAACGTGAGACAACTCTTCGGGTTTGCGGCATTGCCAAGTGGGAACGTTTTGCAGGAGAGGTTCTTCGTCTAAGTAGAAACGAATCATGTCCGTGACATAGGGGTAAATTGACTTATCGTCCGCAACCCCTGTGCCGATAGCGTTAGCTAGCACCACGTTACCCGAGCGATAGGCCGACAAAAGGCCTGGCACGCCAAGCATCGAATCTGGGTTAAACGCCAACGGGTCGAGAAAGGCATCGTCCAGGCGACGGTAAATTACATCGACCGCTTTAGGGCCATCGGTGGTGCGCATGAACACGCGATCATCGCGCACGAACAGGTCAGCACCCTCCACCAACTCAACCCCCATCTCCCGCGCCAAAAAGGCGTGTTCGAAAAAGGCGCTGTTAAAGCGGCCAGGCGTCAAAACCACCACGCTCGGATTATCAATAGGGCTGGAGCTTTTCAGGGTGTCGAGCAGCATGTTCGGGTAGTGATCGATGGGCGCGATACGTTGCGCTGCAAACAACTCTGGAAACAGGCGCATCATCATCTTGCGATCTTCGAGCATGTAGCTCACACCGCTTGGCGTACGCAAATTGTCTTCGAGCACGTAATAGGTGCCATCGCCATCACGCACCAGATCGACGCCTGACACGTGCGAGTAAATATCACGGTGCAGATTCAGGCCTTGCATCGCTAATTGGTATTGCTCGTTGGCCAGCACCTGTTCTGCGGGAATAATCCCGGCCTTGATAATTCGCTGATCGTGGTAGAGATCGGCGAGAAACATATTCAACGCCTTGACCCGCTGAATACAGCCGCGCTCGACGAAGCGCCATTCGCTGGCTGGGATGCTGCGTGGAATGGTATCGAAAGGAATCAGCCGCTCAGTGCCTTGATCATCGCCATACAGAGTGAATGTGATACCCGCACGATGAAACAGAAGATCGGCCTCACGCCTGCGCTGCGCTAATAACTCGGGCGGGGTTTCACCTAACCAGCGGGCGAACTCCCGATAATGCGGGCGCACTAGGCCGCCAGCGTCATACATTTCATCATAAAAAGTGCGAGTCATGCCGTACTCCTTGTCACCACGGACACCAAAGGTCTTCGCAAAGCCCGTGCCATCGACATAAACGCTGACTTATCAAGCAGTTGGTTAAACCCTTCATGCAGTCCGCACCATTCCAGCGCACTAACCGCCCCAAAAAAACTAGTACGCTTCATTCGGACGCGTCTCATCGCCAATGGCTATCACCCGCATAGTCAGAGTTGATTTCACAGTAAGGGTCTGTTTGCAGATAATCGCCCGCATTCAAGCGAACATCAGGTGTGGTGTGTCCGCCCAGGCTTGATTTTTTACTAGCTATTAACCGAACTTCCCTTTGGGCCACTCAATGAGTGGCTTTTTTTTCCACAACTTTTAATTCCGTTGCAGAAAACGGCGTCGGATGAGCGGCTTGGATTGAAAAAACCGACTGACGAGGCGTCAGTCGGAAGAGGGGGATACTAAACACGTAGTTAGTGGAGACCTTTAATCACTTGAGTGACTCCCCAGCCCTCGACCTCACCATCCAGAGGCGTGATCATCGTCTGAAAGTCCTGTTCAAAATCACCGATGCCGCCATAGGTGGCGTACATCAATTTACTCAACTGAAGATGCCAAACCCCGTCATCACGCGCGCTGACCTGCGCGTTGAGCGATTCTCCGCGAAACTGCCCTGCAGCCTGCCGTGCCCGTTCCTCATCCGGAAAGACGGCGTAAAACTCGATGGGATGGATACTGGCGAAATCGAAACCGCCCTCTTTCATGCGGCGCAGTACATTACTGCTGATGTCCTCTTGATAGGCTGTGCTCATGAAACGTCCTCCTATGCAACGATAGATAGAGTTTCAACTTTCCCGGCACGACCGCTGATCAGTGGCCGCTCAGCGACAGGTACTCTGCCACCGGGGGATCAAGCATGTAGCTGACAAGGCCAAGTAGCGAAAAACCTGGCGTCGACATTTAGAGGCCGGAGCAACGCTGCACCGGCCTCATTTGCAGAGTAATCCTATCGACGGCCTGTGCCAATGGCAAAACAGGCGTTAGCGAATGAGCGCTCAGTAAGCCTCAGTAACAGTGAGTATCTGCACACTGTGCATGGCTTTTAAAGACTTTACAGTAGGCTCCGGCGCTCGACCGTCAAGGTCATTCAAGTCAAGCTTATCGGCAACAGGAAACAAAACCTCACGCAGGTAATCAGCTGCGTCTTCATTACTCGGGCGTTGCTCGCGCTCAAGCTCAAGGCTCTGCTGTACACCGTCCTTATCGACATACGTAATGGTCCACTGTTTCATCAATGTCTCCTTGGCCAAGCCGAAAGCGGCTCACTCAATCTGGACCTTGAGGATTCTCCATTCGTTCCACCGTGACGCAGGCAAAAAAAGAGGCCAATCAAGGCCTCTTCTCATTATTGACCTGTCAGCGCATTTTTCCCGCGCTCACACCTGCCGTGTTGTCCATCAAACTTTTCGTCGCCGTTTGTATGAACGCTTCCAGCTTTTCCTTGAGCTGCGCCTGATCAGGTTGAGCAGTCATCACTTCAGCGTGGGGTTTGGCGCCCAACTGGTACTGATATAGCAGCGGTGGCATGCCTTTGGGCTCGACCAGAATGCGATCACCAGTGACATAGCCCACGGTTAATTCGCCGCCAGAAGGCTTGATCACACCGAAACCCTTGTCGCCTTCCGGAAGGTTCAACAGGTCGCGCCCCCAGCACTGGTTACGCGATTCCCCGCCCAACCGGCCCATGATGGTTGGCACGATGTCGATCTGAGTGCCCACCGTACTGCTGCGCTTGCCGAACTTCTCCTGTATACCCGGGCCGATCAGCAACAGCGGCACGTTGAAACGACCCAGATCCAACTCAGTGATCTGTTTGTCGTTGCCGAAGCCGTGGTCGCCCACGATTACGAACAAGGTGTCCTTGAAGTAGGGCTCTTTCTTGGCTTTCTCAAAAAACTGCCCCAGTGCCCAGTCGGCATAACGCATGGCAGTCAGGTGTTCGTCCAGCGTACCGTGGCCGGTCACGCGCTCGACAGGCAAGTTTGCAGGTAGCGCATAAGGCGTGTGGTTCGACAAGGTTTGCAACAGCGCATAAAACGGCTTTTTGCCTTCTCGGGCCTTTAGCTCTTGGGCGCCACGGTCGAACATGTCCTGGTCCGACACGCCCCATGTTGGGTCGGAGAACACTGGATTAACAAAATCATTACGACCAATAAACGTGGTCATTCCCTGATTACTGAAGAAGCCCGACTGGTTATCCCAAGCAAAGTCGCCGTTGTAGACATAAACGTCGTCGTAACCACGGGCACTGAGCAACTGCGGCAAGCCGGACAGTTTGTTACTGCCTTCCGGGGTCTGCATCAGGTATTCAAAACCTGGCAAGTTAGGAAAGCAGGCCATGGTCGCGAACATACCCTGGTGGGTATGAGTGCCGTTGGAGAAGAAGCGATCGAACAACAATCCTTCTTGCGACAACTTGTCGAAGTTTGGCGTGATATTGGCATCGCTGCCCAAAGCGCCCACCGAGTGACCGGCGAAGCTTTCCATCAGGATCACCACCACGTTGCGAATCGGCAGCGTGTTTTCAATGGGCGGAACCGTGTCTCTGCGCACAGCGGCCTGATCTGCGTCGACCAACGTGTCATGGGCAGTCAGCAACATGTCGCGGGTGACCTTCTGCGCTTGGGCATCAGGCATCGTCGACTTCCAGATGTTGGCGTGCTGGTCCGAACTCAAGGCTTTAGCGGCTTCAATCAGCGACAAGGTGCCATTGAGGCCCAACTGGTTGGCGAAGTTCGAATTTGTGGTGTAGGCATCACCCCATCGCAGCGGCGGGCCTTGGCGCAAGGTGCCACGGGAAGCAATTACCGCGACCGCTAGGCACAATACAAACACGCCGATGCGCGTATACCAGGGAGCTACCGAACGGTTGTTGCCGGAGCTGACGCTCATCGTGCGTTGCGGTCGCGTCAGACGGTCGATACCTTTGAATACAAGGCTCAGCAGCCAGGTCACGGCAGCCCAGACCAGCAGATACCGTGCTACCGGGAAACCGTACCACAGCATGCTCAGCACGGTTTTGGGGTCTTCCTTGACGTACTGGAACACCAAACCATTGAGGCGCTGGTGAAACTCACGGTAGAAGTCCAGTTCCATCAAGCCCAGGAACAGCGTGATACTGGCGCCCAAGGTCAACCAAAAACGGAACAGTCCACGCCATTTCATCACCCTGGCGCTGAGCAATGCCAACAGTAACGGGATCAACAAATAAACCGTCAAGCGCAAATCGAAACGCAGGCCATTGCCCATGGCCTCCATGAACGTCGAAGCCGGCGTCGTGCCTATCATTTGACGGTTATAGACCAGCAGCGCAATGCGCAGCAGACTGTACATCACCATCAACACGATCCCGCTCAGCAGGGTATAAGCCAAGTGAGATTTGACAGTAGGTTGTAGCGGGCGTGATGAGGTGGGCTGATGACTCTGGGAGTCCGTTTTGGCCATGGTGTTCTTAGATCCGTTGGATTCGAGGAGTAAATTGAAAGCGTGCGCCCGAGCCTTTTGGGCGAATAGGCGGCACGATACTCTTCGAAATATTGTGAAATTTCTACAGAGCGCCATGGCTGAAATGTAAGCAATCCTTTCAGCCTGACGTTCTAGCCCGTTTAGTCGTTACTTGGCTTATTTACAGCCTGCAGAACATATTGCGGCAAGGCAAATGCACCAATATGAATCTCGGGATTGTAATAACGCGTAACAATACCGCTGCCAGCAAACCGTTGACGCAGGGTCTCCAGCGTTAGCTTACGGTAGGCGGTATTAGTCGCGCCCCAAGCAAAGGTCATGGCGCCGCCGATATAGGTCGGAATGGCTGCTTGGTAGAAATGCCAGTCCGGAAACAGGCTACGCAAGCGACCCGCAGTGGTCTGCACTTCAGTCAACTGCATAAAAGGCGTGCCGTTTTGGGTGACCAAAATGCCGCCTTCTTCCAGACAGCGGCGGCAAGCTTGATAAAAATTTTCAGAGAACAACACTTCCCCCGGACCGACCGGGTCAGTGGAGTCGGAGATGATGATGTCGAACTTATCCTGGGTGGTTGAGACGAAATGCATACCGTCGTCGATGATTAGATTCAATCGCGGATCTTCGAAAGAACCCTTGGAGTGATTGGGCAAAAACTCTTTGCACATCTCGACCACGGTACCATCGATTTCGACCATGGTGATGTGTTCGACGCTGCGATGCTTGGCCACTTCACGCAGCATTCCGCCGTCGCCGCCGCCGATGATCAGCACGCGCTTGGCCGAGCCGTGGGCCAGGATCGGGACATGGGTGAGCATCTCGTGATAGATAAACTCATCGGCTTCGGTGGTCTGAATCACACCGTCGAGCGCCATAACCCGGCCCATGCGCGGGTTTTCGAAAATAACCAGGTGTTGATGCTCAGTGCGAACTTCGTGCAGTAGTTTTTCAATACGAAAGCGCTGGCCATAGCCTTCGTACAATGTTTCTTGGTAATCGCTCATGGGTAAGTCCCCGGTAAATGCTGGTGGCAACGGACAGCGGCGGCTTCATAAGAAGCACCGCCCCTAAGAAAGGAGGCGAGCATTCTACGTTGCGGACGATGTTAGGTCGAACCTCCTTTGGTCTGCGGGCGATACTGATCGCAGACAAAAAAAATGCGCCTTACAGCATCAGCCATTAGGCGCCTGAGGTCCCGCATCGAACCGGACGAGGGCAGATCAGATTCTTACGTTGCCCCTGGGTCCGGCAATCGCCCATATAATCAGGCCCAATACCGGCAGCAACAAAATCAGCAACACCCATAGGATTTTCATCCCGACTTCGGCGCCACTCTTCAATACATTGATGACCGCCCAGATATCCAGAACCAGGATGATCAACCCAATCAGACCATTAAAAGTGGAACCCATGGTTATTGCTCCTAAGTAAGTGCTTACCTGCTTAGGATGTTTGAGCGGTCAGAGGGTTCCGTTCGCTAAGCTCTTATTTTGGGCACAACCCTTGTGTGCCGACCTATCAAACGTAGAGCTCAATCCGTAGCGCTTCCAACGACGGCGCCGCGGCGATCCCGACCGCTGCGCACAATTCCAACACGCGATCCAGATCGTTGCCGTAAACCAGCACTGCCTGCAGCTCATCGTCCAACGGTTGGCTCAGGTTCATCAGTACGTAACCACCCTTATCTTTATTCATGCTGCTTAACTGAATCTGAATTCGGTTTAGCGCGATCAAGGGCTCGACCTTGGCGAGTTGCTTGGGTTTGATGTTAAACGTTACCTCGTCGCCAAACGAAGCGACTATCTGCGCAAAAAGGTCCATGTAACTGTCAGCCTGGAACAGTACAGTGTCCGGCAGACTTCCTATCACCATCCACTCACCCAGCGGGAACGGGAAGCTGTCGTCATAGTTGACGTCAGGATTGGCAGCTAGAAACGCTTGCGGATCCGCGTAGGCTCTTTCGGACTCGTCAGCCACTTGGGCGATTTCATTAGCTTCCATGCAACCCGAACTGACTTTGCTGATTAATTCTATGAGTTGGTTTTTCATGGAAGTCCTGACAGGTGGCCAACAGTAGCCAAAAAATTAGGCGCGCAGGATAGCCGGAAATGGCGCACGGCTCTATGGATAGCGACTAATGGCCATGCATTTACTCAACTGCTAGCGACTAAGCCCGCTCAGTAATTCAGCCGTGTCCACCGCGCCCATGGTTTGTGCGGCTGCCAGCGGTGTGACGCCCTTGGCATCCTGAGCGTGGGGATTGGCGCCTTGAGACAACAGGTAATCGACGATTTCGGTGCGGTTGAACATGGCAGCCATCATCAAGGCGGTGCGCCCATCTGCAGACGCGCCTTCGACATTCGCACCGCTTTCAACCAGCACTTTAACTACCGGCAAGTCACCCTTGAAGGCCGCACCAGCAATAGGACTTTGCCCGTTGTCGTTTCGAATTTCCGGGTCAGCCTTAAAGGCCAATAACACCTGGACAGCCTCTAGATGTCCGTGATAACTGGCAAGCATCAACAAGGTGTCACCTTTATGGTTGCGCAAATTAGGTGTCAGATCCTTCTCCAATAACAAGCCCAACATCCTCGCATCGCCCTTTCGAGCCAGGTCGAAAACCTGCTCGGCAAATTCTAAGGCTTCATCATCGGTCATTTGCTGAGCAGTAGGTTTGAAATCGTCAGTCACGGTGCTACTCCTTGAATACACGCTATAAAAAGCCTGTGGTAGAGATCGGATACCTGCAGTCTCCTGAGCTGCTGGCTAAGGGTCAACGTATACAGGCGATAGAGAGTCTCAATAGGATCAACGCTCTACTTAATAAACGTCACATAATGTTGAGTCATCCTTTCTCTGAATGTTGCATCGCCTCAATTTGATTTTGCCCAGCAGGCTTCAGCAACACGATAAAACCCGGCGTATTATCCGCAAAATGCAGGATGCCCGATGGCCACTCATGCAATTTGCACGAAACTCACAATCATAGATTTTTTTAAGTGTTTGATTTATATAGCTATGTTAGATATCAGAATGCTGGCACAGACACTGCAACGGCTCTCCCAAGCTTGTTACCCATTGAGCAACGGAGCCAAGACATGACTTTTATCCAAGAAAAATTTGCATCCGTATTTTCTGAATTCGAGGTGACTACTCAATTACGCCCTGACGGGGGCGTCTTACTCACCCTACGCAACACTGAAGGTAAACAAATTCGCCGCTCGGTGACCTATGCCCAACTGCACACCCCCGTTCAATTGGATTGGGTGATCAGTGCGATTCGTCGTGACTTGGCCGCGCAAGCCAGCGAACTTCCCGCGATTTCGATGCTGCAAAGCCAACACCGTTTCGATCTGCCGACTTACCACACCCGTTAAGTCAAATAGTTTGGTACCCGCGAACTGATTATAAAAGGCCCTAAGACCCAGCTCTTAGGGCTTTGGACATCTACTTCCCACTCGGGCGCACAGACCATCGCATTGAACGGCCTCAGGCAATAGTTAATACCTTCCTGCCGCGGTTATCACCTACCTGTCAGGGTAGTTTTATTCCACAGAAATTCGTCATACCGTTTCTCTCGTCAGGCCTATCGCCTGATCATTATGGAGAACGACATCATGAATAATTCCACCCTCAATCGGTTTAAACCATCGCAGCAAAATTCGTTCGGTTTCTACCCACTGACCAAGTGGTAACAACCGAAAGTAAGTTAGAACTTGCCGGAGCTTGTTGCTGCGGCAAGTTTTCTTAATGCGATGGAGTTAACCATGAAGCTAACCGAACAGTTTGAACAATTCTTTAATTCTACCGACATCACGTTGCTCACCGATTCCATTGAATTGATTACCCATGCACAACGACATCGTATTAATGCCCGATTGATAAGCGAATTGGAGAAAATGCCCATAAACAGTGTGTGTATTACGCTTAGCAGAGCAGGCACCGAATCATTGTTAAAATGCGCGGCGGCCGGGAATTCAGGACGGGCCATTTACACTCAAGCTCACGCTTTCGATCCCACGCTTAAAAGCGTGATTTATACCCTCGAACAAATGTGCGTCACCGATTACCAGCTGGCCATGCGTCAGCAAGAACAACTGCTATTGTTACTCGATAAAAACGAACCGCTGATCCTTACCGGGCCGAACACGCTCGGCTATCTAGTCATTGCCAAAGACGTCGCACCTTACGCGATGATTGAAGAGGATGTTCAGGCCGCACACGACAGCTTCATCTTCCCGCTGGCGGAACTCCTCGAAGTTCATTACACCCATATGGACCCTGACGCGCCCCGACCTTTTAACCTGAACGGTACGTTCCGAGTCGCCGGTATTTTGTTGGCGCGGGGTTACCACGACTCATCGATTCCAGCCCAGCTGATTACCTCCCTGACTGCACTTTCAAATCTTGTTGCACTTCACCACGCCACTGCAATCATAGAGGACAATTTAGTTCAATCATTCACAGTAGCTGGTCGCGATTACTGCACGCTATTAAACGAGGCCACGGGTCCACGCGGCCTGCATCTGACTGAATGTGCGTTCGGGGTCAACGCCAGTATTGCTGCTACCATCGACTACCGGATTAACTCGCAACTCAATGAAGGCATAGAGGGAATGCATGTTGCTGTGGGTGATGGGCGTCGTGGTTACCACATCGACCTGTTGATGCCAGGGGTTGCTGCTGCGCCAGCCCCCGAAACCAATCATTTGAGAATGCCTTGATACAGCGCCTCCCCCACCGCTTGCGCCCGATTTGAAACGCCCAATTTGGAATAAATACTTTTGAAGTGGTACTTCACTGTAGCTTCGGAAATCTCTCGGATGACCCCGATTTCCCACGCTGTTTTGCCTGCCCGCGCCCACTTGAGCACTTCAAGCTCTTTTTCGGTTAGCGCTTTGGTATGAAATTTCCGGCCTCTTCCGGCCATGTGCAGAATAGGCACGAGACTGCTTAGTAAATACCGGTCGTTGTCGGTGAGGGGACGGCTCATGGCATTGAGTGAACAAACTGTAATGACGCCCTGACTGGCATGAGCTTCATTGGAATAGGCATATGAAGCGCCTGGCATCAGCATATAGTCTTCAATTAGTTCTTTGAATGCATGCGTCGGAGGGTGCATGCCAAAGGCCAAGTCCCACTCTAAAAACCCTGGTGACTCTCGCAAACCGCGAACAACCGGATCATCAACTGACAATCGTGCATGACGGTAGAGGTCGCGCCAGATACTGTCTACGTTCGACGTGATACACGTTAGCAATACCGGCCCCTTGAATTGATAAAACAGGGCGCGCTCACAGCAACATTGGCACCGCAACCATTCAAGGGCATTTTCGATTGCCTTGTCACCGTTAAGCTCTGTGATGCTGATAATCATCTGTTGAATGAGCTGATTTAAATCGTTATTCAATGAATCAAGACTTTCCATTCTTATTCTCCCTTACCCCGACATTTGTCGCTCTAGTGCCCTCCAAGACCTAACTTAGCGGCTGACCAAGAGTTGCACAGTAAAAGACTTTAAAAAATCCACGAAATAACAAACAGGTGTTACTTACCTGACAAAGAGAAACTTCCTACGAGATAAAAACGCACAACCTACAATTACCGCCCACCCGGAGGGAGGGCGATAGGCTTCAGAATCCGCTTAGATCAATCACAGCAAAGCTGCCAACATTTGCATGCCCGATCAACTCACCACTGCCACGCACAAGGCCACAGGTGGCCATGCCCGCCTGCTGCGCAGCGTCCAGCTCTTCGACGATATCGGAAAGAAACAGAATCTCCTCGGCTGGGTTGCCAATCGCTGCGGTGATGTTTCGGTACGATTCAGGCTCGCGCTTGGGGCCTGATGTCGTATCGAAGTAGCCACTGAACAATCGAGATAAGTCACCCGCCTCTGAACACCCAAAAATTAGCTGCTGAGCCTGAATTGAGCCTGAAGAATAGACATACAACGCATAACCTTCCTGATGCCAGCGCTTTAATGCTTCAACAGCATCTGGATAAACATGGCCCTTAAGTTGTCCCGCCCGATAGCCCCGCTCCCAAACCATACCTTGCAGAGCTTTGAGCGGTGTTGCTTTGCGGTCGTCAGCGATCCACTCCAGGAGGATTTCGATCACCTGTTCAACGTCTGCGCCGGGCTTGGCGCTTTGATCACGCACCGCCTGCAATTGCAACGCCACGGCCGGCTGAGTAGCTTCTTGACGGACAAATTCAGGAAGGTGCTTGGCGGCATAAGGAAACAACACATCAAACACGAAACTGACCGCGCTGGTGGTGCCCTCAATGTCCGTCAGGACAACTTTAATCGGCATTCGAACTCCGGCTCTATCAATCTTCAAGACGAGGAAATTGGCTGGCAATCTGATCGCCCGTGAACTTCGCGACCCAACCTTCTGGGTTATTAAATAAGCGAATCGCAACAAAATGCGGGTGTTCGCCCATGTCGAACCAATGCCGCGTGCCCGCGGGCACCGTGATCAGGTCATTTTTTTCGCACAGCACTGCGTACACATAATCCTCTATGTGCAGTGTGAATAATCCGCGACCGGCAACGAAGAAACGCACTTCGTCTTCGCCGTGCTGATGTTCATCGAGAAATTTGGCACGCAATTCAACTTTTTGTGGATGGTCGCGATCAAGACTGATTACATCCACGGTGACGTAACCGCGCTCAGTCATGAGCCTATCGATTTGCACTTGATAGGCCGCTATCACCTCTTCCTGAGAGGCACCTGGGGTAATAGGAGCCGACGCTTGCCAGCGATCAAAACCGACCCCGTGCTCGGCCAAGGTTGAGGCAATATCTTCTACATGGGTCAACACCTTGTTCGGAAAACAAGGACTAGAAACGTGATAAACGGACAGGCTGCTCACAGCGGCAACTCCTTGACATTGAGTACTGAGCGGATTTTTAGCTCGCACTCGAACAAAAATTCAAACGCTTCGATCTGGCGCAACGCATCACTCATCTGCGCCCCCCAGGTGTAAAGGCCATGGCCGCGAATCAGATAGCCTGGACAATTGATGTGAGCGTCCAGCCAAGGCTGCACCTTCTCCGCTAGCCGGGCAATGTCTTGATCATTGTCGAAAATAGGCACGACAACCTGGGATTCATGGCTCGCCACTCCGGCAAACGCTTTTTGCAGTTCGTAGTTTTCAAACATCAAATGATCACCCGGCGTCAGGCGCGACAGCACGGTCGCATTGACCGAATGGGTGTGCAACACCGCGCCTATCTGTGGGCGACAGCGGTAGAGCTGGGTGTGAAGCAGTGTCTCGGCCGAAGGTTTTTTCCCCGGTTCAAGACTGTTGCCGGACAAGTCAGTGACCAATATGTCGTCAGGCATTAGCTGCCCTTTATGCTTTCCCGATGCCGTCAACAATGCGGTGGTCGCCGATAAGCGCGTCGAGTAATTACTGCTGGTGGCCGGAGACCAACCACGGCTGTATAGGAAGCGCCCGGCTTCGATAATCTGTTGGGCGAGTTGTTCGCGAGTCATGCCCTGTCCTCTTTCATTCGTGTCGCAATCATGACGGCAGCGGCCAACGCTGCAAGGCTGGCAATACTGAAGGTCCAGTTTGGCCCCAACACGGTCCAGCTATAACCGGAATACAAAGCCCCCAATGCACCGCCTGTCCCAGACAACGCGGCATACAGGGCCTGACCTTGCCCTTGTTGTTGAGGGCCAAAACTGCGCTGCACAAAATGGATAGCCGCCGCGTGAAAGCTGCCGAAGGTCGCAGCGTGAAGCGCCTGGGCAACAATCAATATTGGCAAGTATTCGGCGAAACTGCCCAACAATATCCAGCGCAACGCAGCCAGGAGAAAACTGGCAAGCAACACCTGCCGGACCGAAAACCGCCGCAAAATTCGGCTCATCGACAAAAACATCAAAACCTCAGCGACTACACCCAAGGCCCATAGCAACCCAATGACGCCGCGACTGTAGCCCAAGTGTTCGAGGTGCAGCGTCAAAAAAGTGTAGTAAGGGCCATGGCTTAGCTGCATCAGCGCTACGCAGCCAAAAAAAGCCAGCACGCCGGGCCGACCGAGCTGCTTCAAAAACCCTCCAGCTTCTGGCCGCTGCGCCGAGAACAGCGGTTGCGCATTTGGTACCCACGCGCTGCTAACGACAATTCCAGCCATGATTAACAGCAGTGCTTGCGGGTAGGCATCCAGACTCGACCACTCAAACAAGCGGCCTAAAGCGACGACGGTGAGAATGAACCCTATAGAACCCCACAATCGAACCTGGCTGTAGCGCGACGTTTGCCCATGCAGATGCGCCAATGTAATGACTTCGAACTGCGGTAACACGGCGTGCCAGAAGAAAGCTTGCAGCGCCATGACCATCGCCAGCCAAGCATAACTTTTGTCGAACAGAATCAAGGAAAAGGACAGCAAAGTGCAGATTGCCCCAAGCCGCACGATGGCCAGACGGCGTCCGGTGTAATCCCCCAGCCAACCCCAAATATTGGGGGCGATGCAGCGCATCAGCATGGGGATTGCCACCAGTTCACCGATGCGCGCGCTGGAAAAACCAAGATGGTCGAAGTACAACGCCAGAAAAGGGGCGGTCGATCCAAGCAGCGCAAAGTAGAACAGATAGAAACTGGACAACCGCCAATAAGGGATCGGACCGGGAGTCAGCGCTGCCGAGCCCTTTAGAAGCGCTACCACAACTAAAGCGCCGTGGCACCTGCGCCGTCATCAGGCATTACAGTTGACCCAAAATGGGCGTCGAGACCCGCACATCAGCGTTCTGACCTCGATTACGCAACAGGTGATCCATCAAAACGAGGGCCATCATTGCTTCGGCAATGGGCGTGGCACGAATGCCAACGCACGGATCATGGCGACCTTTGGTAATGACGTCCGCCGCATTGCCATTCACGTCGATGGAGTGCCCTGGCGTGGTGATACTGGACGTCGGCTTGAGTGCAAGATGAGCAACGATAGGCTGCCCAGACGAAATACCGCCTAAAATACCGCCGGAATTGTTCGACAGGAAACCATCGGGTGTCAGTTCATCACGGTGTTCGGTGCCGCGCTGGGCAACGCTGGCGAAACCGGCGCCAATTTCAACGCCCTTGACCGCATTTATGCTCATTAGCGCATGAGCCAGTTCAGCATCCAGACGGTCAAAAATCGGCTCGCCGAGGCCCGGCTTGACGCCCTCGGCCACGACAGTGATTTTCGCTCCGACTGAATCCTGATCTCGGCGCAATTGATCCATGTAAGCCTCAAGTTCTCGCACTTTCTCCGGGTCAGGACAGAAAAATGCGTTTTGCTCCACCGATTCCCAGGTTTTGAAAGGGATTTCGATTGGCCCCAACTGGCTCATGTAACCGCGAATTTGAATACCTTGGGTGGCCAGATACTTCTTGGCAATGGCGCCGGCAGCCACACGCATGGCGGTTTCGCGGGCAGAACTACGTCCGCCTCCACGATAATCACGTACCCCATATTTGTGGTGGTAGGTGTAGTCGGCGTGGGCGGGGCGGAACACGTCCTGAATCGCCGAATAGTCTTTGGACTTCTGATCGGTGTTGCGAATCAACAGGCCAATTGGGGTGCCCGTGGTCTTGCCTTCGAACACCCCCGACAGAATCTCGACCTCATCGGCTTCCTGGCGCTGGGTGGTGTGGCGACTGGTGCCAGGCTTGCGGCGGTCAAGGTCACGTTGAAGGTCGTGCGACGACAGTTCTAGCCCCGGCGGGCAGCCGTCAACAATTGCAACCAATGCTGGACCATGGCTTTCGCCGGCAGTGGTGACAGTGAACAGCTTGCCGTAGGTGTTGCCGGACATGCAGGACGCTCCGCAGAAAAACATCAAAATAACAAGTGCGCCAGTATACGCAGGCTGCCTGCGTAGTTCATCCTTCTGGCACCGAACCTTATACATAAGGACGCGTCCAATCGGCACTCTTACTGAACGTGGCCCTCTAGATGTTACGAGTCATCGCTGTTACCCGTCTTATCACCTTGATTATTCCATTGCTCAGTGGATTTGTTCAGGCCGCTCCCGCTCCGACCGTTGCACCGACCGTTATATTGCAACGCCCCATCAGTCTCGATACCGGGACCGGCGAACTGTTTGGCACCTTGGTACTGCCCAAGTCGGACGCGCCGGTACCGGTAGTGTTGATGATTTCCGGCTCCGGACCCACTGATCGCGACGGCAATAATACCGATGGCGGGCGCAACGACAGCATGGAGCGGCTGGCAAAGATTCTCGCCAGGCACAACATTGCCAGCGTGCGCTACGACAAACGAGGTGTAGCGGCGAGCAAGGCAGCAACGCCCGATGAGCGTAATTTAAGTATCGAAGCCTATGTGGCCGACGCCGTAGCCTGGAGCCAAAAACTCAAAGCTGACTCGCGCCTGGGGCCGTTGATCTTGATGGGGCACAGCGAAGGGGCACTGGTCGCTTCCCTTGCCGCGCAAAAAGCTGGCGCCGCCGCCGTGATTTCTATCGCCGGTACCGGACGCCCGGTGGATGAGGTGGTGCGAGAACAGTTGCATTACCGGTTGCCACCCGCATTACTGCTACGCAGCAACCAACTCATTGAATCGTTAAAAGCAGGGCGCACCGACGATAACGTGCCGCCAGCATTGGAGGTGGTGTTCCGCCCCAGCGTGCAGCCGTATTTGATTTCATTGTTTCATCAGGACCCGGCCAAAGCGTTCGGCAAGCTGCAAGTGCCAGCGCTGATCATTCAAGGTAGCCATGACATTCAAGTCGGTGTGGGTGATGCTGAACGGCTGCATACAGCTAAACCAGATGCCGAGTTGGCAGTTATTGACGGCATGAATCACGTGATGCGTATTGTGCCCAATGACCTTAAGCAACAACTGGCCTCCTACAAAGACCCACAGCTACCTCTCGCCAGCGAGCTTTCAGCGCGTATTCTGCATTTTATTGGCTCGCTCCCCGCCGGCTAACGACTTGATAGTGTCTGCATCAGCCCAACCATCAAATGGGTAGCACCCTACAGTCTTGGACCAAGCAGCCGATAGCAGGTGGCTGACACGGAGATTGCTGCCTGGTGCCTGAAACGCAGGATTGCTGATATGACCGATACTCAAGACTCAACCGACACCGACACCGACACGCCAGCCACTGAGCCCGAACCGGCCCTTTTACCCTGGGCGGAGGTCCAGCCAGACCTGTTTCAAATGCTGCGTCTGGCGCCCCTCCCTACTCACCGCATTACTGGCATACGTCCTCTGCGCTTTGTGCAGTTTGGACGGGTGGAACGCCACAGCAAGGAAATCAGCTTACTTCGCCTGAATATTCAATTGCCCGGGCAACGGGTACGCAAAGAACAAAATCACTTGGACGTGTGGGTCGATCACCTCACTCACCGCATCCGGTACGTCCCCGAGTCAGGATTGCAGATCGAACCCTGGAACCGCGGAATCGGTCGATACATGGCGGCATACGCCACGTCTTGGGCTCGAAAAAGATGGTCGCACTACACCGTCAATGGCATTGCGCTTGCCAGCAAAGATGCCCTTAACGACGATACACGCCTGCGCCGAGACAGCTTTCTTAAAGCGTTAGGCTTTGAAGTCGCATACGCTGATGCTCAGCACCTGAAAGGCACCATTAAAGAGGTGCTGATGGGGCAATTGCACAGCACCTGGAACAACGACAAACTCCAGATATTAGAGATTATCGATGCCGCCAACATGCTCGAACAGGCAGAAATAAATCTGCAAGAGCAAGACCTGAAAATGCGTCAGCAGGAAGCGACTTTGACCCGGTTCAAACGTGAAGACACCGGTTTGCGGTTCACGATTGCCTGCCTGGTAACCTTTGCAGTGTTCCAGGCGGCGTTGCTGATCTGGATTGCAACACACCGCTGACCCGGGATGTAATTGTACGGACTCGCCCAAGCCCAGGCGACCCTGCGCCAAGGTGGCCTGTTCAGAAACCAACGACAGCGAGGATCTCTACCCAATTACAGGTAGAGTTTTCCACTGTGGTATCAACGCTGCGTCATCACACTCGAGAAGCGAACAACGCTTGGTGCTCACGGCATTGCTCGGCCGTGAGCATGAATACCCCATGTCCACCTCGCTCGAAATCCAGCCACGCAAAATCAACTTCCGGGTACAGCGACTCGACGTGAATCTGGCTATTGCCCACTTCAATGATTAACAAGCCTTTTTCGGTCAAGTGTTCTGCCGCCTGGCTCAGCACGCGTCGCACCAGATTCAGACCGTCATCGCCACACGCCAGTGCCAACTCCGGCTCATGTTGATACTCGTCAGGCATGTCAGCGAAGTCTTCAGCGTCGACATAGGGTGGGTTGGAAACAATGAGATCAAAGCGCTGCCCCGGCAGGCCATCGAACCCGTCGCCCTGCACGGTGTAGACACGATCATCGACGCCATGACGCTCAATATTCTGGTTGGCCACTTCCAATGCTTCGTAGGACAAGTCAGCCAGCACCACCTCTGCGTCAGGAAACTCGAACGCACAGGCAATACCGATACACCCCGAGCCCGTACACAAGTCGAGAATTCTCGTCGGCGCATTTGCCAACCACGGTTCGAAACGTTTTTCAATTTGCTCGCCAATCGGCGAACGCGGAATCAGCACCCGATCGTCGACAATGAACGATAACCCGCAAAAAAGTGCTTCGCCCAACAGATAGGCGGTCGGAATTCGGTCTGTAATGCGGCGCTTGAGCAAGCGTTGCAAATTGACCAGTTCATCGTCTTCAAGCCGACAATCCAGGTAGCTGTCCGCAATTTCCCACGGCAGATGCAACGCACCCAATACCAATTGACGGGCTTCGTCCCAGGCATTATCGGTGCCATGACCGAAAAATAGATTTTCTCCATGAAAACGGCTGACAGCCCAACGGATGTGGTCGCGCAGGGTGCGCAGGCGGGACGTAATCACAGACAAGACTCCTTAAAAAACGACGGGGGATTCTAACAGCCATGAGCACAACAAACGATGCCTGCAACCGGCGTTGGCAAGCGAAAACACGCGTTCGTTTGGCGTAGGTCTTTTACGATTCATCTTAATTTTCTTGGCAATTTGCCATCTTCCATCAACCATAAAATGCCTCGCAGGCCAATAACCACGGTACTTGTGAGTATTGCCATTCACAGAACCGCTCAGCCAGAGGAGAATGTCGCAAAAGCCCCACCTGAAGGAGCCCCAGATGTCCGATCCAAAAACGATGTTTCAACTCAGTGGCCGTGGATATGCACCGGCGAATCTGAGTCATGCCACGCTGATTATTATTGATGCACAGAAAGAGTACATGAGTGGCCCTCTGGCCCTGACCGGCGTGAACGAAGCGGTCGCCAATATCTGTAAATTGGTCGTTGCTGCCCGTGCCGCTAATCGGCCTATCGTGCATATCCGCCATTTGGGTACGGTAGGCGGCTTGTTCGATCCGCAGGGTGAACGCGGCGAAATGCTCCCGCAACTCTTGCCTCAAGGTGAAGAACATCTTGTTGAAAAGCGCCTGCCTAATGCCTTCAATGGCACAGGGTTGGATGATTTGCTGCAAAGCCTTGGGCACCTCGACCTGATCGTGTGCGGCTTCATGAGTCATTCAAGCATCAGCACCACGGTGCGCGCCGCCAAAGACTACGGCTATCGTTGCACGCTGGTTGAAGATGCCTGCGCTACCCGCAACCTGCCAAGCAAACAGGGGGTCATCAGCGCTGAGGTCGTCCACCAAACCGAAATGGCGATCATGGCCGATAACTTTGCCACGCTTGCTTTGACCGCAGAGTTGATCTAAGCCGTAACTTAATTCGTCAGCATGGGCGTGGCCAGCACCAGCTCGAACACCGCCGCGCCATAAACCGCTCATCCATTGATCAATTGCATTTGCCGTTGAACGCCCCTAATCGGGAACCATGCGATCATAAAATGGTCAGAGCGCCGATACTCTGAGAGGAAAAGTCGGAATGAAAATATCCGATGGTTTCGATGCTCGTCGCCTTCGCCCCAAAGGTTCAGGTAATTGGCTGATGCGCTTGGGCGCTGTATTTGCTGCGCTGCTGGCAACATGCGGGGTATTGCTGATTTTGGCGGGTATCGCGAGTTTAATTGGTCACCCGCCCGCATTGGGAGACCTTAACGCCAGCCCGCTTGGCGCCTTATTGGTCGTTGTCGCCGGCGTATTTGTGTTGTATGTGGCTGTTTGGTTGTGGCGCCGCTGCCGCCGCCGTCTGCGCCGGACCGGTTCACTGAACATGTCCCCGCACTTGATGAAGAAGCACGATTAAACCCATAGCGTTTAGCCTGCAGCACAAGCGAGGCTCGGTAAAAATTTTTTTGTCACGCAGGGTGCGCCGTGACTTGGGTAAACTAGTCCTCCCGCGCGGAGGCTCACATGCAAGACGACGACTTTTCCCTGTTTAAGAATGAGATCCGTGGCGTAAAGCCGATAAAGCAAGTCCATGCAGATATTGGCAAACCCAAGGCGGACCGCAAACACCTCGCCAAATTGCGCCAAGCTGCAACCGTTCGTACCGACTCGGTAACAGTTGACGGTTTGTCAGACCAGTTTGTGATCGATGTAGGCCCCGAAGATGAACTCAACTGGTCGCGAGACGGGGTCCAAGAAGGCCAAATGCGAAAGCTCAAGCTTGGCCAAATCAGTTTCGAGGGCAGCTTGGACTTGCACGGCATGACAGTGGAGGTCGCACGCGAAACCTTGTGGGAATTCTTGGCAGAGGCCACCAAACTGGAAATCCGCTGTGTGCGGGTAACCCACGGCAAATCGGTTCGACTCGATGGTAAAAGGCCGCTGATCAAAAGCCACGTCAATACGTGGTTACGTCAACACGCCCAGGTGCTCGGTTTCTGCTCTTGCTTGGCGAAGCATGGGGGCGCGGGGGCGGTTTATGTCGTTCTCAAGCGCACCATGATGGAAGGCCGTGACGAGTAGCTCCTCTGGTCACGGCCTTCCAAGTGCTGGCTGGATCGTATCTATCTGACCTTCAACATTCTGGCCCGGCCGGAGATCAGTAACGGCGACCGTCGGCGTACCGGTGATCATGCCAGTGACCATCATGCCAAGGCCCGAAGAAACAGCCGGACATCGATGAAAATACGGCTACCAAAATCGCAACTTTTACGAGTCGACTCATTTCATTCACTCTCTTAACGGCAGGTTTTTGTTACCTGATAATTCAGACAGCGTATTCGAGAATATGATGAGGCGACGACTGTAAAGGTTGGGTAAAGTTATGAATTAACTGCGATTAATGCCACTTCAGTGGAGCCGAAGCTTGGCTTCCAAGCCGCAGCGATACACCTGCCCGCTTGCGTACGCTACTATGTCGGCCATCATTGAATCCACACGGAAACACCGCCCTGTGACATTGGAACAGAATTACACCGCGATTTTGGGTCAATTGGGTGAGGACGTCTCTCGCGAAGGATTGATCGATACACCCAAGCGTGCAGCCAAGGCCATGAAGTACCTGTGCCGCGGATATGAACAAACCCTTGAAGAAGTCACCAATGGTGCTCTTTTTAGCTCTGACGCCAGTGAAATGGTCCTGGTCAAAGACATTGAGTTGTATTCATTGTGTGAACACCATTTGCTGCCTTTTATCGGCAAAGCTCACGTCGCCTACATCCCCAACGGCAAAGTGCTCGGCTTGTCTAAAGTCGCCCGTATCGTTGACATGTATGCGCGCCGATTACAAATCCAAGAGAATCTAAGCCGCCAGGTGGCCGAAGCGATCTATCAGGTCACGGGGGCATTGGGTGTAGCCGTAGTGATTGAAGCAAAGCACATGTGCATGATGATGCGCGGCGTCGAAAAGCAAAACTCATCAATGATAACGTCCGTGATGCTGGGCGAGTTTCGTGAAAATGCGGCCACTCGCAGCGAATTTCTTAGTCTTATCAAATGACTGTCTTCAAACATAGCAAGACTACAATCCTGCATACCTGAACGACTTGCTTTCCGTTTTTATCCCTATATGAGGCTTCACCGTGTTCATGAAGGCTTTGAGGGTTGGCTTGGGCCAGCTCGTCCTGTTAATCGATTTTGTCACTCGTCCGAGCAAAAAACAGCGTACTCCGGCTGCTCAAGCTTCTGTCGACCAATCCGCGCAACACCTGATCTTGTATCAGTTCCACGCCTGCCCCTTCTGTGTAAAAACACGCCGCGCACTGCGCAGTCTGAATGTGCCCGTGGCATTGCGTGATGCGAAGAACAACGAAATGGACCGTCAAACGCTTCTCGCCGAAGGCGGCAAGATCAAAGTGCCGTGCCTGCGAATCGAAGAAAACGGTCAGATTGTTTGGATGTACGAATCCAAAGTGATCATCAACTACCTGCAACAGCGCTTTGCGGCTGTCTAACTGAGCAGCGCAATAACGTCGCAGGAGCCGAAGGCTGCTGTTCAACAGAGGACAGTCGCCTTCGAACAACGCTGAAAGCTAAGCAGTGTCGCCCTTACCGCAGCCTTCTGCCCCTACTACAGGTCTTACGTGTGCAGACAACGCGGCACCGACGGTTAGTCAGGGCATCCAGCCTGTCGACAGGCTCCATACGCTTTCAACTGTTCCACCCGCTGCAGGGTCAGAGCAGCCATGCACTGCGCATGCAGCAGTGGCCAGATCGAGCCCGAGTCCTCGGGCTTGCCGACTTGGTATAAACAATCGGCCTCACGAAAAGCAATCCACTTTATCTGAGCGTTTTTCAGCGCCAGTTTGCGTGCCGGGGTTTTCAGATAAGCCATCTGCGCCTGGTACTGCCGATTCAAATCTGCATCAGCATTGGCCAAGTCTCGGCCAGCACAGGCATTCATGGCCGTCTGATTGGCCTCACAGTCGTCGGCCAGCGCGGTTGGCACGTTCGCCAAGCCGATGCCCAACGTCATAACAATCGTCATCAGATAACGCATGGTAATTACTCCTTCAGCATCAACATCAGTCCAACATTCCAACATAGCCCGGCTGCTGCGCTACCCGTGCGAGCCAGTGCCGGACTGCCGGATACACTTCAAGGTCAAAGCCACCTTGATTGGCAACGTGGGTATACGCATAAAGTGCAACGTCAGCGATGGAGAACGAATCGCCTACTAAAAATAGCGTACGGGCAAGTTGCTGCTCCATGACCGCCAGGGCGCGATAGCCAGCTTTCTGCAGGGTGCGGTATTCCTCCATGCGCTCTTGCGGCAGCCCTAAGTAGAACTGAATAAACCGGGCGACCGCGATGTACGGTTCATGGCTGTACTGTTCAAAAAACTGCCATTGCAAAACCTGAGTGCGCAAGCGTGGCTCGCTGGGCAAGTAGCGGCTGCCATCGGCAAGAAAATTCAGGATCGCGTTGGATTCCCACAAATACGTGCCGTCTCCCAATTCCAGCACTGGAATCTTGCCATTAGGGTTCATCGCCAGAAACGCCGGCGTCTCGGTTTCACCGCCAAGGATATCCACCGCCACCCATCGGTATTCGATCCGCAAAAGGTTGAGCATTAATTTGATCTTGTAGCAATTGCCTGAGTTGTAATCGCCATAAACCGTATACATACACCACTCCCCGCAATGCGCCTTTAATAACCCCTACCGCACGCTTTAACCAAAACGTGCTGCATGATTCAAACAGGGTGCGAGTATATCGCGCCAGGTTCGCTTTCAAGCAGATGGCTGTAACTACGTCGTTATCGTCGGTTTTTTTTGACTGTACGGCTCATTGTGAGCCTCGCTGTATCGCAGCATCCGTTGCTGACCAGGTTTAGGCTTGCGCTACGCCGAACAATGTTAAGGAATACCCGTATGACCGATGTCACTAGCCCCGTTCGCCTGCGGCCGTTTGCCGACAGCTCACCCTCTGCGGTAGTCGCCGGGTTCATCGCCATGATGACCGGCTGCACCAGTTCATTGGTGCTGATGTTTCAAGCGGGTCAAGCAGCCGGTTTAACCAGTGCGCAAATTTCATCCTGGATCTGGGCATTGTTCATTGGTATGGCGCTTTGCAGCATCGGCCTGTCGTTGCGTTACCGCACGCCGATCACGGTGGCATGGTCGACACCGGGTGCAGCGCTGTTGATCACCAGCCTTGGAGGAGTGTCCTACGGCGAGGCGATCGGGGCGTTCATCACCTGTGCCGTGCTGGTGACATTGTGCGGCATTACCGGCAGTTTCGAGCGCATGGTAAAGCGTATACCTGCCTCGCTGGCAGCAGCGTTGCTGGCAGGGATTCTGTTTAAGATCGGCAGTGAAATATTTATCGCGGCGCAACACCGAACCGGCTTGGTGCTGAGCATGTTCTTCTGCTATTTACTGATAAAGCGTGGGTCGCCGCGCTATGCGGTACTCGCCGCGTTAGTCGTGGGCACGGCCGTGTCTGGCGTGCTCGGGTTACTGGATTTCAGCGGGTTTTCACTGGAAGTGGCAACGCCGATTTGGACTACGCCATCGTTCTCGCTAGCGGCGACTATTAGCATTGGCATCCCGTTGTTTGTAGTGGCAATGACGTCGCAAAACATGCCGGGAATAGCGGTATTGCGGGCCGACGGTTATATGGTTCCGGCTTCACCGCTAATTTCAGCGACCGGTCTGGCTTCGTTGTTGTTGGCGCCATTTGGCTCTCATGGCATAAACCTGGCGGCCATCAGCGCAGCGATCTGCACCGGTCCGCACGCCCACGAAGACCGCGACAAGCGATACACCGCTGCGGTCTGGTGTGGAATTTTTTACGGGATTGCTGGGGTGTTTGGCGCAACACTGGCCGCGTTATTTGCTGCACTGCCCAAAGAGTTAGTGCTGTCGATTGCTGCGCTGGCGTTGTTTGGCTCAATCATCAACGGCCTGACCATCGCCATGAACGAACCTAAAGAACGTGAAGCCGCGCTGGTCACTTTTATGGTCACTGCGTCAGGCTTGACGTTATTTTCCATTGGCTCGGCATTTTGGGGAATTGTGGCTGGGGTGCTGACCTTGATGATTTTGAATAGCCGTAAAGGCTGAAATCTGTAGAGGCTGCCCAAAGCTGCGATTCAATTAAGGCCGGCCACTGCCGCAATACCGCTCAGGATTTGGTGACCAAATTTAGCCTTCGGCAGCGCCTAAACATCTTGCGCCGCCAATGCAAAATGACTGCGCTGGAAACCGGGCGGCATATCCCGACAGATCCTCAAAGCCGGAAGTGACCCACCATTCCTTTAAGCTCGGTACCTAACTGCGCCAGCTCAATGCTAGATGCTGCGTTGCCCTGCATGGCCATAGCCGATTGATCAGCACTGGCGCGGATACTGGTAACGCTGCGATTGATCTCTTCGGCAACTGAACTTTGCTGCTCGGCCGCTGCGGCGATTTGCTGGTTCATTTGCTGTATCAATGACACCGCTGCGGCGATGCTGCCCAAAGCACTCTCGGTTTCTAGAGCGTCGCTGACCGCCATTTTCACCAATTCACCGCTGCTCTGAATCTGTGCAACAGAAGACTGCGCTCCACTCTGGAGACTGACGACCAAGCGTTCGATTTCTTCGGTAGATTGCTGCGTGCGCTTGGCCAGCGCTCGGACCTCGTCAGCGACTACGGCAAAACCACGTCCCTGCTCTCCGGCGCGAGCAGCTTCGATGGCCGCGTTAAGCGCCAGCAAATTGGTTTGCTCGGCCACACTTTTGATCACCCCAAGCACTTTGCCAATGTTATGAATCTCGGCACTGAGGTTCTCGATGCTTTGGCTGGCAGAGGTAGAAGAAACAGCAAGCGCCTCGATCCGCTGCATGCTTTGACGAACCACTTTCTGACCACTTTCGACCTTGTCGTCAGCGGTTTGCGCGGCTAGCGCGGCTTCTTCGGCGTTGCGCGCCACATCGTGAACGGTGGCGGTCATTTGGTTCATGGCGGTGGCGACTTGCTCGGTCTCTTCGCGCTGGCTATTGACCTCCAGGTTGGTTTGCTCGGTCACCGCAGACAGCGAATGGGCGGACGTTGCCAGTTGCTCGATCCCAGCCTGCAAGCCACTGACGATACCGCTCAGACTCGCGCCCATTTGCTGCATGGCTAGCATCAGTTGGCCAATCTCATCACGACGACTCACCGCGACTGTCGCGCTCAGATCGCCCGAAGCAATCTGCTGAGCGGCACGAATCACGCTGCGTAACGGCGCCACGATCAACCGCGTGATGATCCACGCAGCAATGAATCCCACCAATAACGCCAGTACCGACGAGCCAATGATCTGAATGGAGTTGGTTTTAAGTTGGGTTTGCATCGCCAGATCTTGGGCCGCATAAGCCTCGTTCACCCGCTGTACAACCTGCTTGGCGTTGTCGGCCAACTGCGCATTTACTTGTGCTTCATTGGCAAGCAAACCAGTGTATTCGTTTAATTTGTCAGTGAAGTTCGCAATATGCGTGGCGCACTCAGTGAGGACGGTCAAATAGCCCGAATCCTTGACCACGCCTTTTAACTGCTCGGCCAAGACCAATGCCTGGTCTGCCTGTTCGATCTTGCCTTCTTTAGGCGGTTCGCCAGAGCCCTGTTTGCGGCTTTGATTGAGGCGCACTCGGGCCTCATCCATAGCTTGGAGCATTAGCCGCGAAACCTGGCTGACCTGATTGGCTTGTTCAATGAATTCAGATCCATCCTTGCCTTGCGACTGTTTCAACGCGTAGGCGCCGTCATCGGCCAAACCACTTTGCAGAACATCGAGGTTATTAGCCACGCTGGAAACCGACCAGCTGGCCATTTCAAGTGCCAAGTCTTTGCTTTGGCTGATGCTGACGAATTGATCAAAGGATTTACGGTAAGCCGTAAGCGCGGTCTGTACTTGGCCCATCACGGTTTTGTTGTCATCCGACTGAGCTTTAAGTTGCTCAGCCAATGCGTTCAGAGCGTCGATGCCTGCGTGAAGGCTTTCGACCAATTTTGGGTCGCCGTGCAGCGCATAATCCTGTTCCTGCAAACGTACTTTTAGCAGCCCGCTGTTTAGGGTGGACATCTGCTTGAGGCCATCGAAACGCACGCTGATGGTCTGCAGCGACCAAACACCAATGGCAGCAACCAAGGCGGTCAACAACAGAACTAGCGTAAAACCAATCCCCAGCTTCTTCGCCATTCCGAGATTAGCAAATCGTGCTTGCACGGCCGAAATCATAGCGCTCAATTCCCATTTGAATGTCAAAGGTGCTCAGGCTATGAATCAAGCCATTCTATGCATGTGCAGATTCTCAATGGGATCGTCCTAGCACAAGCCTCTGGCGCCGGAATAATGGCAAAAAGCTAGCCGTCCGTCGTTTTTAGAATGCTGTGTGTCGGCCATGCATTGAAGTATTGCGTGATGGTGCTCAGTAGCACGCAGGCGAAACCCACAGGGTGCCTGCATCGGCATCCAGCGTAGCGTAAGTACCTAGCGGCACCGCGATGTTCGGATCACCATGACCGATGGACAGCCCGCCCAGTACTGGAATTCCAAGGTCACACAATCGCTCGCGCAGCACATCCGCCAGGGTGACTTGGCCAGATATTCCCAGCGGTTCACTGAACTGTCCCACCGCGATACCCGCCACCCGTTGCAGGATGCCGCAATTGCGCAAATGGGTGAGCAATCGATCAACCCGGTAGGCCGATTCACCCACGTCCTCAAGTAGCAGGATCGCGCCATTCAAATCAGGCATGAACGGCGTACCCACCGACGTGCTCAGCAAGCTCAAATTGCCACCGAGCAATAGTCCATTAACGCTACCTTCTCTGCGAACCCCTGCCGTGGACTCCTTCGGGTCGGTCTGGATCAGCGTCGGTTCGGTGGTCATCAGTGTGTGCTTGACGCTGCTGTTGGTCAGACCTCCCCGCTCAAGCTGAACCCCTACCGGACCATGAATCGTCGCCAAGCGTGCGTTACACCAAAGGGCTGCATGCAGCGCGGTGATGTCAGAAAAACCCAGCACCAGTTTCGGGTCACGCCGAACCGCGTCAAAATCGAGGTGTTCGATAATGCGCTGTACGCCATAACCACCACGGTTACAGATCACCGCGCGAATCTCAGGATCGGCTAACGCGTCGTTTAGGTCTGCCGCACGCTGCTCATCGCTGCCCGCGTAAAACGAATACTTATCCAGCGCATGAGGGTAAACGCGGGGCTGCAGGCCCCAACTCATCAACACGTTGACTGCCGCTTCCACTCGGGCTTGGGCCACAGGCCCTGCGGGCGAAACCAGCGCAACGGCGTCGCCGACCTGCAGCCGCTGTGGGTGAAGTGTCGGTTGATCAGTGCGTAGTCGAGTGTGATGAAAATCCATGATTTCTCACTGCCCCCAGATTTCGATGAGGCAGTTAACCACAAAACTGCCCGGCTGTTCCCCTCCAAAGCCATGCGCGGCATGAACGGAAGGCTCAGTTGGAGTATGCTCAGCCACGTCTGAAACAGCGCTCCGCTGACTGAGTAGCGCCCCTATTTTTTCGCTCAATAAAGAACGTCATGAACATTAAAATTCCGTCTTCTATCATTGCGCTCGACCAAATTCTGCCTCAGGAACCCCTATTGATGATGGGTGCCGGACCTGTGCCGCTGCCGCACAAAGTCGCGTACGCCAACTCAATCGTCATCAATCACCTGGGCGACGTCATGAACCGGGTCGTAGATCAGGTCAAGGACATGGGCGCCTACGTGTTCCAAACGGCGTCCAAGCATGTATTGGGCGTAGCCGGACCGGGCTCGGCAGCGATGGAGATGGCGATATGTAATTTGGTGACGCCGGGCAGCAAGGTGCTGTCGATCACCAATGGCTACTTCAGCCGACGCATGGCCGAGATGTCCTCCCGCGTCGGGGGAATTGTGACCGTGCTGGAAGTACCGGACAACCAGGCGGCCAATCCTGAAATCGTTGAGCAGTATCTGAAACAGGGCGATTTCCGCACGCTGACCATCGTTCAGGGCGAAACCTCAAACACGGTTTATAACCGCGAGTTGGAAACCATCTCCCGGCTGGCGCATTCCTACGATTGCGCAGTGATTGTCGATGCGGTCTGTACGCTGAGCACGATGCCGTTCGACATGGACGAATGGCAAGTCGATGCAGTGATCACCGGTGGTCAAAAGGGCTTGTCGTCAATTCCCGGCGTCTCGCTGCTGGCGTTTTCCGACTTCGCATGGGAACGCATCGAAGCGCGCAAGCAACCTATCGCTCATTGGTGCCTGGACGCGATCTTGGCTGATAAGTTCTGGAACAAGCGTTCGTACCACTACACCGCCCCGGTTTCCGGGATTCTGGCGCTGCACGAAGCACTGCACCTGGTCTGTGAAGAAACCCTGCCGCGCCGGTTCCGTCGCCATGAGCTGTGTTCGAAAGCGCTGCAAGCGGGCATGCAAGCTATGGGACTCGAACTCTTGGTGCCCGAAGAAGTACGTCTTAATTCAGTGATCGGAATCAAAGTACCGGACGGGGTTTCTGCGGACGTCGTCAGAGACCATATGACTGCGGTTCACCGAGTCGAAATTTCTGGATCGTTTGGCTTAAACATCGTGCGTATCGGCCAGATGGGAGAGCAAAGCCGGGTGCATAACTTGTTTCGAACGCTGCACGCCTTGGGCTCAAGCATGCGCCATGCCGGTGCATCACTGGATCTGCCAACCGGTATTTCTGAACTGGAACGCTACTTGTCACGCGACAGCGTGACGGCAGCAGCGGCCAACTGAAACCTCTGCCCCCCTAATCGGCGCGTCAAACCGACCGTCTGTTAAGGGGGTGGCTGCGTCCGGTTCACGCTTTTACGCAACCAATGCAAGAAACCGCCTGGCGCCATTTCAACGGGCTTGTATTGCTGCAACATCGCAGCCCTGGCCTGGGCGCGAAAACGCGCCAGACCAACCAACGCGCCTCGCAGCTCAGGATGTTCATCTAACCAGGGTTCAAGGTCTTTAGCGTCAAGGTGATAAACCAAGCAATCGGTACGGGCAGTGAAACGCACCACCGACGCAGATTGGTCGATAATTCCGCTCTCGCCTATTAACTCCCCCGGTCCCATTCGGCCTAACTCGCACCAGCCTTCCGTGCGTTCGATGTCCACCGATACCACCCCTGACTCGATGATCAAAAGCGACTCGGGCACCGCACCTTGAGGGAGAATGATCGCCCCCGCTGGAAACGAACTTATACGCATGTGTCGTTCAAGCTCAGCACGATCTTCTTCGCTGAGTCCTCTCAGTGCGCTGACGCTGTTGAGTGCCGCCAATTGACGAGTTGCTGCCTGCAGCTGTGTTCTATTTTGACGGATGGTTTCAGATGCGTTCAGTTGACGGTATATCAAGTCATACAGCTGATTACGCACCGCACCACGGCGATCCCTGGATTTAACGTAGCCCGTTACCTCATATTCAACGCTACGCAAACCAGACGTTTTAACCACAGCACTGCCTTTGGGCTTGACCAGCAACTCCCGGCAACCCTGGATAGCTTTATCCAGAGAATCCAGCACCAAACTCGGGCGCAAGCGCACCGGCAATTCGATGGTCAGCACTACCGAATGAAAATGATCCGGGCGGCTGAGGTTTGCGATGCGCATCTTGGCCGCCATGGCATTGGGAATAACCACCGTGCTGCCTTCAGAGGTCAGCAGGTAGGTCGAGCGCCAGTCAATTTCGATGACCTTACCTTCGACGCCGTCGACACTGATCACATCGTCAACGCGAAACGGTTTGGTGGCGTTGAGCACAATGCCAGAGAACACATCACCCAGCGTACTCTGCACAGCCAGACCTAAGATAATTGCCACCGCCCCCGACGTGGCGAGCAAGCCCCTGACCGGTAGATCAAGGACGTAAGCCGCTGCGGCAACGATCGCGACCAAAAAAATGATGGCACCCATCAGATCCTGAAGTAGATGCCCCTTGCCCCCGATGCGTGGCTCTAATATGACCACCGCCAAAGCGGTCAGAGCCCGCGCGCCAAACAACCACCAAGTGATGGCCAGCAAGGTCGCCAACGTGTTTCGCGCCGGGGTAAATCCATCGGGGACTGGAAATAACGGGCTCAAACCGCCGTTAAGCAAGGCCACACTGAACAAGAGAAAAAGCGCCAGCCGCACCACCATTTTGCGGCGCATAAAACGAGGCGCAACCCATTGCCATACGATTAAGTCGATCACTAAAAACAGCGAAGCGCTCGCCAACGGATAAGCGAACCACAAGGAATCCATCTACACCCCCAGACACATCGGCAGCCCTAAGCAGCGAGCTTAGCCGATCACAGTCCAGAGCGGCACCCAGTACGGTAGGGCCATTGCCATCGTCGGCAAGCCGACTCCGGTAGCATCTCGATCCGACATTAAATATCGGATGGACACAGATACTGTGGAGCACACTTGCCCGCAAAAAATCTCCTTGCGTAGAAGATCAAATCGCCGTCACACCACCGTCGACGGCCAATGCGTGCCCAGTAATGAAACTGGCACCGTCGCTGCAGAGGTAAAGCACCGCGCTTGCGATTTCATCGACCGTACCAATGCGCCCAACAGGATGCATAACGGCAACAAACTCGGCTTTTTTCGGATCAGCCTCATGAGCACGGCGATACATGTCGGTATCGATCACTGCCGGACAGACTGCATTGACGCGGATTTTCTTTTTCGCGAATTCGATCGCGGCAGACTTTGTCAGGCCAATTACAGCGTGCTTGGAGGCGCTGTAAATACTCATTTTCGGCGCGGCTCCCAAGCCAGCTACTGAAGCCGTATTAACAATCGACCCACCGCCTTGAGCCATCATCAGCGGTAATTGATATTTCATGCACAGCCATACGCCTTTTACGTTAACGCCCATGATCGCGTCGAATTCAGCTTCGCTGCCCTCTGGCAAACGACCTTTTTCTATCTCGATACCAGCGTTATTGAACGCATAATCCACACGACCGTAAGCACTGACAGCCTGCTCCATCATATTTTTTACATCGGCTTCTTGAGTCACGTTACAACGGACAAATAGCGCCTCGCCATGTGCTGCGTGGATCAACTCGACGGTGCCTAGCGCGCCCTCGCTGTCCAGATCCGCCACTACTACCTTTAAGCCCTCGGCAGCAAACGCCAGCGCAGTAGCGCGACCGATGCCAGCGGCAGCCCCAGTGACCAAAGCCACTTGACCGGAAAAATTCATCGTCATGTCTGTCTCCTTCGATTCATTTCGATGGATCAGTCTAGCCAGCGCCGAATGACCTATGTCAGCACTATTACCGCCCCGGTTAGAGACTTATGCATCCAAGTGATTAAGCCCGTGGTGACTTCATCACCGAGGTAGATTGAAGCGCATTCGCCAGACTCACAAACCTTGCCGGAATCCCGGCCAACGACTATCACGTACGCTGCTTGACCTACCTCCCATTACACAAGAGCGCGTGCCATGACTGATCAGATTAATCGTCAATTTTTGCTAGCTAAACGCCCAAGCGGTGCTGTAACGCGGGAGGATTTCATTTATCAACAAGTGCCTGTGGGCGACATCGCTGCCGGTCAAGTTTTGGTAAAAAATGAATATTTGTCGTTGGACCCCGCTATGCGTGGCTGGATGAACGAAGGTAAGTCCTACATCGCACCGGTCAACCTGGGCGACGTGATGCGCGCGCTGGGAGTGGGTAAAGTTCTCGCCTCGCAGAACCCGGGATTTGCCGTCGGTGATTACGTCCAAGGCGCGTTGGGTGTGCAGGATTACTTTCTTGGAGAGCCTAAAGGTTTCTACAAGATCGACCCAAAACTAGCGCCGCTGCCACGCTATCTATCAGCACTGGGCATGACCGGCATGACTGCTTACTTTGCCCTGCTCGACGTCGGCGCGCCTAAAAGCGGCGAAACCGTGGTGATCTCCGGCGCCGCAGGAGCGGTAGGGAGCGTTGCTGGACAAATCGCCAAAATCAAGGGGTGCAGGGTAATCGGCATCGCGGGCGGCAAAGAAAAATGTCAGTCCTTGATTGATGAATTAGGATTCGACGGAGTTATCGACTACAAAAGTGAAGACGTTATCGCGGGCTTGAAACGCGAGTGCCCTAAAGGCGTTGACGTCTATTTCGATAATGTTGGCGGTGACATCCTTGATGACGTGCTATCCCGTCTGGCGCCCAAGGCCCGCGTGATTATTTGCGGCGCTATCAGCCAGTACAACAACAAGGAAGCGATCAAAGGCCCGACGAACTATCTGTCGTTGTTGGTCAACCGAGCGCGCATGGAAGGTTTTGTAGTCATGGATTACGCGACCCAATTTGCCGCTGCCGGACAAGAGATGGCGGGTTGGTTGGCATCGGGCCAATTGAAAAGCAAAGAACACATTGTTGAGGGCCTGGAAACCTTTCCCGAAACCTTACTGAAGCTTTTCAATGGGGAAAATTTCGGCAAATTAGTGTTAAAGGTTTGATGGATAGGCGTCGGCGCTTGTTTTTCAAGAGCCGACGTTTTGGCGAGATTTAAACCAGATCCGTTAGATAAATCGCTTCGCAGACACGCTTGGCTGCCGCAAGAGCCGTGAACCTATTCTCGAGAATACTCACACCAAACTCACGACTATTTCAGCCAGCGTTTTGGCCGGATCGGCAGCCAAGCTGATCGGGCGACCGATGACGAGGTAGTCCGAGCCCGCGTCGAGTGCCTGGCGCGGTGTGAGTATTCGGCGTTGATCATCCAACGCGCTGCCCGCCGGACGAATACCAGGGGTCACCAGTTGCAGCGACGGGTAGGCGGCCTTCAATGCCTGGGCTTCCAATGCGGAACACACTAGACCATCCAGCCCGGCCTTTTGCGCCAGGGCGGCCAGACGCAACACTTGAACCTGCGGCTCAACGTCCAAGCCGATATCAGCCAAATCGGCACGGGTCATGCTGGTCAGAACGGTAACGCCAATCAGTAAAGGTTTCGGACCGCTACGCTGATCCAACACTTCACGGCACGCCTCCATCATGCGTAAACCGCCTGAACAATGAACATTGACCATCCACACTCCCATCTCCGCAGCGGCCTTGACCGCCATGGCCGTGGTGTTAGGAATGTCGTGGAATTTCAAGTCCAAAAACACCTCAAACCCCTTGTTGCGCAAGGTCTCTACTATGTCTGACGCGCAGCTGGTGAACAGCTCTTTACCCACTTTGACTCGGCAGAGCTTTGGGTCCAGTTGGTCCGCCAGTCTCAACGCGGCGTCGCGGGTTGGAAAATCCAGGGCGACAATGATAGGAGTCTGGCAGGCGGACATGAGTAGGCTCTCAGGCAAGTCGAAATGGGCGCGGCATTGTAGCTGAACTGGCTGGACAGAGGCACGCTGCAATCTGCCTAATCGACAACTCATTAACATGTTGGCCGAGGAACGCCTAGAATTGAACCACTAGCAGTGCAGAGTGTTCTATAAGCACAACAACACAAGGAGAGTTCTTATGCCGTGGTATGCGTGGTTAATTTTAGTCATCGCAATTGGCTCGGTCGTCGGCGGTTTGTTGATGTTGCGCGACACTGCGACAAAGGTCGATCTGTCTGAAGAACAGCGCAAACGCGTCCAGCAACGCAACGCGGAAATGGACGCTAAAGAAGCCAAGGATCGTTGACCAAGCCTCTATTGGTCAGCTCTAGAAGAGAAGATGCTCAACGCTGTGGCTGGATAGATCCTGAAGCTACGACGTGACTAATCCGCTCCATCAACCGCCACGGCACGATGTGTCGGTATTGGCGACACCGCAATACGAAACGGCTGGAATATCTTGAACATCTGCCCGTTTTCGCGAAGCTTCTGTAAGAGGGCAGCGAATTGCTCTCCCGTTATCCTTGCCTTTGGGCTTAATAGCGCAAAGTGACGATACACTTGATCAATTCGATCAGATACCAACAATTGCTTGGCCTCCTCGCTGTTTCGTGCCATGTAATCGCTGAGGTAAGAGCGTGTGACTAAAGCGATGTCGGCACGGTCGCGCAACACCATTAGCAAATTCGCATCATGGGAATACGTCAACGTCGCGTTGAAATGCTCAGCCAGATATTTAGGATCGGCGTTAAACCCCGAAAATTCGTAGTGATAACCGCTAAACAGCGCCAGGCGTTTGCCCTGCAAGTGATCGAAATACGACTGGGTTCGGCCATCCATGCGCTTGGCGACAAAAATTTCGGCGTCTTCGAGGCCCATATCTACATTGACATGGGGGATGTCTTTCCATCCCCAATCCGGGTTTTCGAAAATGGCTACGTCGATCCGACCCTGCTCAAAATCCCGAAACCGACGGGGGATAGAGGTCGGCACCAATACAAACCGAAAGGTAGTTTGCACCGTATTCAACGACTCGGCTAACTGAGGTAGCAAGCCAGTGTCCTCGCCTTTCTCCGGGCGGATGGTGTAAGGCGGGAAATGGGCAGCGCCAATCCGAACCAATTGTTCCGCATTGGCCTGCAACGTCAATAGCGTGCAGAAACCCATTATCGATATTCGGAAAATTTTCCGGACAAAAGAGGATATCAAGACGGCACCCCTCCAAGTAGTTGGACCCACGTGAATTATCTATTTCCTACTGGTTAATCATTTTCAAAAAAATGATATCAATACGCCCATTAGACCGGTTTTAAGTCTTATTTAACACCATCATCAATGCCCCTGCTGCCCACTGATTCAGCGTCATACTGCGTATCGCTGAATCAGGCCGAGGTTAATAGCGATGCGACTGTAGGAAAACGCCATGTGATGACCACTGCTTCTAAACTTTTTACTCATTCCCGGCGAGACTCTCCTCGGAAATAGCCCACCGGCGCGCTTCGATATGACGGCTCAATCCCCGGCGAATGCTTGGATGAGAGCTACGATATAAAATTTACACAGATTTAAAATCCGCACTTGTCGGAAAGGCGCCTATGGATAAAAACTTCAATGGCCGCTCACCATTGAACATACAGGGCCTGAATTGTGTCTACGCTCAACCTACCCTACCGCTGCTTGACCGGAGTTCGATATGCCACATTGGCTGGTGATTGATCTGGAGGCCACGACGGAAGACGGCGGCTGGCCGATGGCCGAAATGGAAATTATTGAAATCGGCGTGACCCTAGTGAACCAGAACGGCCGTGAACTCGATCATTTCGAGCGATTTGTGCGTCCGCAGCGTCGTCCTTTACTGACGCATTTTTGCCGAGAGCTTACGCACATCAGCCAAAGCAATATTGATAACGCCCAACCGTTGTCCATTGTTTGGCCACAATTCGAGCGCTGGCTCAGTAACCATCTTGCGCGTGTAGTCAGCTGGGCCAGCTGGGGTGAATATGATCGTCGGCAACTGGAGCAGGAGTGGCAGCACCATAATATGGTCAGCGCGCTCAGTACGTTGCCCCATGTAAACCTCAAGCAGCGGTTTATCGAAACCCGACAACTTCAGCGCCCCTTAGGCCTGAACGGCGCGTTGCAACTGGCCGGGATGCAATTTCAGGGGCAACAACACCGGGCTCTGGTTGATGCGCGCAATACCGCACGGCTCCTACCGTTGATTCTTCCAGGCAGATAATTCATTCCCGTTGGCACCCGTCCTAAAGCAGATGACGGCCTTTTATACGTTCGGCATACTGGACGACCTTTTTCAGCCCTTTTTGTAAGGAATCGACCATGTTCAAAGTCAACGAGTACTTCGACGGCACCGTAAAATCGATTGCTTTCAGCCAAGCAGAGGGCCAAGCCACTATTGGCGTAATGGCCGCAGGCAAGTACGATTTCGGCACCAGCCAGCGTGAAATCATGCACGTGATCTCCGGCGCATTGAAAGTCAAACTGCCCGGTAGCGATGAATTTGAAGAATTTGTATCGGGCACTCAGTTCAACCTGCCAGCCAATTGCAAATTCAAACTGGAAGTGGATGTAGATACCGCGTACTTGTGCGAATACCGCGACTGATGCAGGAGCGCGGGACGTCCATCGCGAGCTGACATCCCTTATATAGAGGGTCGTCATTAGCGTTTCGCGAGAGAGGCGACGCGGCACAACGTGGATCACCTCTCAAGCGCATCCAATACCTCACCCGTCGAGATCACTGTTGCATACTCTCCGTGCAAGTTGCCCAGCGACATGGCGTGCACCTCTTCGGCGGTATGTAGATTGCCGAAGAAGTCAGCTTGATCGAAGGTGAAACAAGCGTCATGCGCGACCACTACTTCAAACCCAAGATTGCCTCCACTGCGCGCCGTCGACTCCACTGAGTTATTCGTCACGACGCCGACGATAATTACCTGAGTAATGGAATGGGTGCGCAAATAACGTTCCAATGACGTCCCACAAAACGCATCGGGCGTTTGTTTTTGTAACTCGCTCTCACCTACCACGGGCAGAAACTCAGGTTGATAGTCGACACCCGATTGCTCCGGCCAGAACACCGAACTCGGTGACCGCGAAAAATGTCGAACATGAATCACTGGACGGTCAGTCGCCCGCCAGACCAACAGCAGCCGAAGCATCTGCAGCTCGGCATAACGATTGTTGCGCCGTCCCAGCTTCGGGTGATTGATGCCGTTCTGCATATCAATCAGCACTAAAGCTGCATTGAATTGAATATCCATATGATCCTGGTCCTCTTGAGAGCGCTGAGTGCCTGCGCCAGTTTGATTGGCAAACTGTTCGATTACAAAGTCTAAAAACACACGGGTCCTGCCGGGCAACAGTTTATGTTCGCGGTACAGCGGGATATTGCCGTCGTCGACGCACCCGTCGGGCAAGACGCTTAGCAGCAGCCCATCACGTAAATTCGGAGCGGCGAACAACTCCCCAGATATACTGGCTTCCACGCAACTCCCCTGGCACCATTAAAACGCTCACTCTCGGAGAATCGCATGCCCAATCAGATTTTCACCAACAAAGTGGCGCTCATTCAAGGCGGCTCCCGAGGTATCGGCGCAGCCATCGTCAAACGCCTAGCCGAACACGGCGCAGCCGTCGCCTTTACCTACGTCAGTTCTCAAGCAAAAGCTCAGGAACTGCAAGACAGCATCACGGCCAAAGGCGGCAAGGCCCTGGCCATCAAAGCCGATAGCGCGGATGCCGAGGCAATCCGCCAGGCAGTGGACACCACCGTCAAAACGTTCGGCCAATTAGACATTTTGGTCAACAACGCAGGAGTCCTGGCCATCGCCCCACTGGAAGACTTCAGCCTGGAAGACTTCGACAAAACGCTGGCGATCAATGTTCGTAGCGTTTTTATTGCCTCACAGGCCGCCTCGCGGCACATGAAAAAAGGCGGACGCATCATCAACATCGGCAGCACCAACGCCGATCGCATGCCCTTTGGCGGTGGCGGTCCTTATGCAATGAGTAAGGCGGCATTGGTCGGCCTGACCAAAGGCTTGGCGCGCGACCTCGGCCCACGCGGCATAACCATCAACAACGTTCAACCAGGCCCCGTCGACACCGACATGAATCCGGCCAGCGGTGACTTTGCCGACTCCTTGATCCCGCTGCTTGCAGTGGGTCGCTACGGTACCGCTGACGAAATCGCCAGCTTTGTCGCCTACTTGGCTGGCCCGGAAGCTGGTTACATTACCGGCGCAAGTCTTACCATCGACGGCGGCTTCGGCGCCTGATCGCCGCCAAACGTCAGCCAATGAAACGGCCCAAGGCTTCCACCGAAGCCTAAGCCGTGATGCATTCAAGCGTTATCCTCTTAAGCACATGAAAATTCTGAAAAAAACTTTTGCCTTCGCCAAAGGTTTCGACTACATTAGCGCGCCTCGACAGACCGAATGGTTGGCGAGATACGGTGAGGTGTCCGAGAGGCTTAAGGAGCACGCCTGGAAAGTGTGTATAGAAGAAATTTTATCGAGGGTTCGAATCCCTCCCTCACCGCCACATTGAAACAACACGAAGCCCCTGAATTCATTGATGAATTGCAGGGGTTTCGTGGTTTCTGAGGTTTAAAAAGGGCGTTGGGATTCAATGCAGGCTGTCTGTGCTTTATAGCCTAAAAAAACAGCCAAGAAATATGGAATTTGGCAAAACGCAAGCAGTCTCACAGCACTCACCTATTCACTTTTCCGGTGGCTTTATGTGGAAACGACGCAGACCAAGACGTGTCGAACATGATCTCTCGGATGCTGCTGATAATCTTCGAGATGCAGTTAATGTGCTTTTAGACATTTCAGTTGAGCTGATACAAGGCGGCAATGGCGGCGCCCTCAAATCGATTGCCGGCGTGATCGTGGCCCTGCAAGACGATGAAGTAATACTTCGTGAGCACGCAGCGAACTTGAAATCGGTAGCGGGTGGACGCCGAACAAGTGACAGGCTGTCTACCGGCGAACCGTAAAGCATCAGAGGAAGACAGCAGAACTGGACCTCCTATTCAACAAAGTCCACTTTATTTATTGCCCGCAAACGGCCCACTTCACCCGTATTCGGCTGAAGTTTGGAAGGTGGCGCCTGACCATCAATTAACGTACTTGACCCGTCAGCGGCACGCGGACGAGCAAGCAAATTATTCAGTAGGCCCGAGCGCCATTTTTGCGATAACTGGGTCGGGGGAAATCACGCCGATCTTCATCCCCAACAACACCGCTACCTTGTGCGATTCTCCCCGTCGACCTTTCTTGTGGCCGGAAAGAATTTGATAGGTCGTAGACGGGTCAACGCCATGATCCCGTGCAAAATCCTGTACCGTCTTCCCTTGTTGCTCCAGCCAAGCCTTGGCTTGTGCCGCCGTTCGAATGCCAGACATAGGCAAATCCATCCAAATTCGTTCAAAATGGTTTATAAATAATCTATCGGCCACCCGAAAGAATAGAGCGATCTGCATTGAACATTCAAGTGAATGGAATTGGTTTCCGACTAAGGAAAGAAAGGGAGCGCCTCGGGCTTTCTCAGCGCGCCTTTGGCAAAAGCGGAGGCGTAGCGACTAACGCACAAGGAAAATACGAAGGCGGCGATCGTGTGCCGAAAGCGGGCTACTTTGCCGCGCTGACAGCCATTGGTGTAGATGTGCTCTTTGTCTTGACTGGCGCCAGGGCGCCTATCCGCTTTGACAATCTGAGTCAATTAGAGCAAAGCGTGCTGGCTAACTTCAGGTCTCTGCAGCCAGAGGACCAAGATGCGGTCAAGCGTCTAACAACCACCATTGCTGATTTATCGGCGCTGTATCCGACAGTCGGCTAATAATCCGGATTAAGAGCCATTGATTGACGGTATTAACATTTAGCTACAGATCACCCAACAGATTGGGTGGGCCGCAAAAATTGGCGCTGTGCATCTAAGACGTTTTTGGTACGCGTATTCGAAGTTACCAAACGATAGGTTGATCCCTCGTGACAACAGCGCGCAGGTCCACTAGATTAGGTGCCCGAAACGCCCGATGCTTTTCGCGCCTCAAATCAAGTCAATGAAATAGTGAAATTAATGCCTGACTCCCTTACCGAAGAAGCTGTGATCCCCTTGTCCTCTAAACAGGAATACGAAAACGCCATCAGCCTTTCACAGCACGTTTCGCAAGCTAAAACCATCAGTGAGATGGTTCTTGATGCGTTTCACACGGCTAAAGAAAGCGACCACATCCGCCAACTGCGGACAGCGATTCGCCAAGCCCAAGAGGCCGTTGATGACGATAAAGCCTACGAGTTAATGGGTGAACTTAAACATCTCAAAGACGCAGAAGCCGCCGGCACGGAAGCTTTGGCTGAACTGAGCACACAATTCTCGATTAGCCGAATTCTGTTCAGTTACAAAGATGATCCGGCGTTTCAGGAGTTAGTGTACGGCTTAGCGCTTAAAGTGCTGAATCACACGCATCAGAGCGTTAGCAATCCTCTTGTTGGCAAAAGCAAAAGCGCGCGCATCAAAAAAGAAATAGAAACCTTCACCATCAGCAAAGACGGCGTTAGCGTCAACTTGCCACTCCGCACGCCACGGGCAAAGCCGAATGTCGACCGTGAAGCCTTCGAGTTTCTCGGATTCGCCTTCATCGGTGAAGGTGATTCGGCTGAACTTCAAGTTCAGACCTTTGTGGACAGCGACGGCAACGCACAATCGGCCACTCGAAAAAACATCATTACTGCGCTTCAACAACAAAAAGCGTTCAGCGGGTATCAGATAGGCTAATTATCCATCTGCGCAAACAATCCGCGAGGTGAGAGCGACAGTGTTGGCAAGGCGGCGCATTAGTACACCGCATGATCCTTCGCCAACACACTCGTCAGTTCCTATCCCCGGTTCAGGCGGTTTTTTTATAGCGCAACCACACCCCGCCACCCTCCTGAACCTCTGCCGACACCAACGTCAAATAGGTCGGTTGCTTCCAGGCCTCGCTGGCCACTTCAAATGAAGCAGGATGTTCGCCTCGGCCATCAATCAGCGGCAGGATCAGCACACTGACTTCATCCACCAATCCAGCATTTATGAACGAGCCACTGACGTGAGGACCACCCTCGACGACCAGGTGTTTGATACCCAATTCATCCGACAGGATGTCGACAGTCTGCCGCAAATCAATCTCGGCCTTGCCACCAAACAGGTAGGAAACATTGATTGACTGCAGGTAAGCCAGATAATCATCGGCCACACTCTCAGCGACCACTTCGACCACGTGCGAACCTAAGGCTTGATTACTCTTCCACGCTACCTTGCCTTGGGGATCAATGGAGATTGCGTAGGTTGCAGCGTCACGCTGAGCAAAGTAGTGCGTGCGAGGAATAGGCGCCTGAGCCAGCCCCTTGGGATAGTCGTCACCGTGGGCGATTTCCTGCATAGTAACCCGCCCGCATACCCACGCATCGAACTCGAACTGTTGGGCAAGCTTTTCATAAAGATCGCCGGCGTTTTTTTTGAATGGGCGATCCCAGCCGTCCGTCAGGGCGTGGCCGTCCAAGGACGACATCATGTGGCAAATAACATAAGGCTTCATGGACAACTCCAAATAATTCGGGTGACGAGTTTGTGGTCAGGCTACGGCCTTGCGGCTGCCGGCTGATTAACGTCCCTGGATTCAAGTACGGTCTTGTCTTCGACACGCTCTTGTTGAAGAAATTGCTGTCCCACTTTCGTGTTATGCAGCTTTTATGGCGCTGGCCCGGTTGGTTTGATGGCCGCGCACTCGGCGATGATCAAAGGCGCCTCACACGTGTTCGTCGGCTACCGACCGGCTTCGTACCGGGCAAGCCAATGTCAAAGCCTATAACAAGCAACTCGCCGAGTTGACTGACCACGATCATGCAAGCCGTCGCAGATTATTTCTCACACGCTAAAACTATCTGGAAAGCCCAGCGCCTACGTGCACTTTGACGCGCGAGATAAGAGTTGACTACGTGGTATGAAAGCCTGCAGCTTGAACTTGAAGAGTGCCGCTCGGGTTCAGATCTGAGCGTCACTTCAACCATCAAAAAGCCAAGCTATATCCAATGCAAGCGAGCATGACGGCCAAGCAAGGACGTAATATGTTGTCGGAGATTTTGCCAGTTAGCTGACTTCCGATATAGATCCCGGGCAGTGAACCCATCAACAAGAAACCCAGCACATGCCAGTCCATATTTCCCATACTCGCGTGACCTAGACCCGCGACAAGAGTCAGGGGAACCGCGTGAGCGATTTCGGTACCTACCAATCGCCTTGTCGGCAAAAATGGGTACAGGATGAACAGTGCCACGGTACCCAAGGCACCTGCACCGATAGACGTCAATGCCACCATGGTGCCAAGTATCAGGCCGGTGATAACCGTCAAAATATTGAGGCGCGTGCCACTAAGGTTGTACTTTCCGCCCGCGCGTTTATGTGAAAACTCAAGGAGCTGCTTTCTGAAGAAGATTGCCAGTGCTGTCACCAGCAAGACGACTCCCAACGCTTGTTTGATTATCGCGTTCATGGTCTGAGGAGCGGTATGGAGGCTGCTCAGATACCACAGCGTCAGCGCAACGGCTGGGACGCTGCCAAGGGTTAGCCAACCCGTGACGGACCAATCTATATTCTTATTCTTTCGATGCACCAAAACACCACCGGACTTGGTGATGGCTGCGTACAGCAAATCTGTCCCTACTGCAGTGGCGGGGTTGATCCCGAACCAAAGAAGAATGGGCGTCATTAATGAGCCGCCGCCAACGCCCGTCATCCCGACAATAAACCCGACCGTCAAGCCAGCAATTACTAATCCAAAATTTCCAAGATCCATTACATGTTCCAATCAGCGCAAGCGCATGAAAAATCTGGACAGCAGCATAACGATCTTTCCATTCTTTGTTTATATTAAAACGATCTATCTTTAGACCCTCGTTGTTTCAAGTGGAAGGACGCTGTCGCCGAATTTCCGACAGCGTTTGAATCATCAAACCATTGGCAACGTAATACTCACTACACGTAACGCCAACCCTTCATACGCATCCAGCGTAATGGTGAACTCGCCGTTCTCGGTCAAGTCGCCTTCAACCCGCTCATTTATTATGTCTACCACTGGCCCCGGTGCGATATCGGGCAAGTGCAGGGTTTCGACGATTTGCTCATTGCTGAAGTTAAGCGCAGTAATTTGGGTACCCTTCCCCGCTGGTAGCTCGTGAACCATGATCAACAGCCCCGGATTCTGCACGTCGGGGATCAGGATTTGGCGACTGGCCGCAATATCGTAGGCTCGGCGCACTGCAAGAATTTTTTTCAACTGTGTGGCGAAAGAATCGCTACGTTGCAGCTGGTTGGTGATGCTGCCATAGAGGGTTTTCGGGCGCGGCATATTGCCAGCGGAAAACCCGGCGTCGGGGTCCATATCCACCAAATCGTAGGCGCCCCGGTGTATCCAACGGGTGTCACCGTCTTGCATAAGATGTTGGACCTGTTCGGCCGGCAGCGTAAGGGCGCCAACCAGGTCCCAGCCAGATAACGCGAAGACCCCAGGTTGCATGGCGTTGTACATCACTAGCAGCAGGTGAATGTGTTGAATCTGCTTAATGTCGGCGTCGGTGATGGCGTCGAGGTCACGAATGCCCAAGGCAGCAGTAATAATGCTGGCGGTAGTACAAGACACGCCGTTAGTGACGAACTTGAGGTTATAAGGCGCATGTTCGCCGGCCAAGCGCTCGTACATTTCTTCGCGGATGTGTTCGCGGAGAATGTTTCCGGGAAATGTCTGACCCTGATAGTGATAAGTGTCGTGAGCATGCAGTGTCCAGAAATGCACTAACTCCAACGTTAGTTCATCGTGATTTTGCAGTGCGTGGATCAGCGACGCGGGGTCGATACCGAATACATGCACTTGGCGCAACATCAGTCGCAAAAACTCGGTGGTGCCGGTGAGCAGCGCGTGCTGATAAGCAGGCCGCGTAATGAAATCGTAGGACAAGTCGGCCCCGCCGTGAGACATGGCGGCGATATCATCCAACGTCAGGTTAAGTTCCTGAAAGCTGAAAGCACCGGCTTTACGAATCGCGCCACCGAGTAATTGGTTGCCGGTGATCGACAGTGGATGGCTCTCGGACCAGGCGCTGCCCTCAGCCTTGCGCTCAACCCCAAGAAAGCCATTTGCGTCGAGACGCAACACCCGCGCGCCCATAACGTCGATGGCGTGCAACGCGTCGCCAATGATCATTTGCTGCGCGGCAAAGCTTGGGTCCAACCAGTTAAGCGACGGCTGGCCTTCCTTGAAGTAGTGCAAATACACCCAGCGTCGGTCTTTGCCATCAACCCCGGTCACCACCCCCGTGGCGCTCCAATCAGTCTCTTTGACTCCCGGTTCGAAAAAGATCACCCGCTGCAATTGGCCGACGATGTAGTGCTTGTCCCGAAGGACGTCCACCACATCGGGCAACAAGTTCACGGCATCGCGAGTAGGCGCAAGTTCGGGCAACAGGTGCCAATCTTCTTCTCTGATTTCCACCATGTGATACAGGCCGGGATAGTCCTCGTAAGCCATTTCGGCCAAGCGAAAATCCGCGCCTTTGCCGGTGTGAGACGGTATCACATCGTCAATCATGACCGCGTTGTGCGCGGCAGCCGTCCGGCTCAAGCCTAGCAATTGCGCCTCAGTGCCCAGTTCAGGGTCAATTTCAAAACTGATCCGATCAAAGTTGCCGTCAATACTCGGGGTGCGCTCCCGCCCCCGCAAACCGCCCGACGCTTTTAGCGGGCCATTGTGAATGCCTTGCACGCCAATTTCGGATAAGGCGCGCCACAGGGCTTCATCGCCCAGCGCTTCCAACACCGAACCACCTTTGCGGGTGATTATCGACGCTGGGTACGCGGTAAACCACACTGAGGCAATGGCCGAAGCATCCCGAGGCCGGGCTTGAGCATAGGGTCTTTGCCAGAGGCGGCCTTGGCCTGAATAAAGTTTCGCCCTCTGTTTTGCTGCGTTGAGCATCGATTGCTCAACCAACCAATCCACGTATTGCTTATCCGGGGTCGTCATACCGCCAGTTACTCCGTTGTCACGTTATTTGCACAATGTAAGAACCCAGGTGACCGCAAACGTTGCATAACCACGAGTTTTGTAATGGGCTGTTGGACCGCGCGAGCAAGGGCATGGGTCGCTTTTTGCCCAAAATAGCTATCGATTGAACGTACAAACGGTCTTGCGCGCGCGGGAAAATTTCTAATAAAAATTAATATTCAGGACACTAGTTCCAACGCCACACCCGTCGTAATTTTCATAAAGTAAACGTTTGCTGCATAACAAAAACTTTACCGCTCTGCTTTGCTTATTACAGCCGTGACTTAATGCCGCCCGTCTGCCACTCGCAACTCTTTTACCTATGTTCACTCCAGAACTATGAAGGTTGGTTTTATTCACAAACAAGAGAGACGGACATGAAACATACACTTGTTGCAGCTTTTGATAACTTCAGCGACGCCGACAAAGTTAGAACGGAATTAGTCGATCAAGGCATCGCTCATACCGATATCACCGTCGCGGCGGCCGAGAGCGATTCCACATCAGGTTTAGCCGCTGAATCTTCTTCAGGATTGGTCGATGAGTCTTCTAACTCCCGGACGGGCAGCCATAACGAATCCATGGGCGATAAAATTAGCCGTTTCTTCAGTTCGCTGTTTGGCAACGATGATGATGACAATCTGCATCACCACGCTGTCGCCTACCCCGAAGCCTACCGTCGAGGCTCGACGCTGGTGACAGTTACAGTGGACACCGATGAAATGGCCGACGAGGCTGAACATGTGATGGAGCGCAATGGCGCCATTGACATTAACGAGCGCAGCGCAAGCTGGGTGAGTAAGGATTTAACAGGCGAACCCGGCAGCTACATTTCCCCGGACTCCGGCTTGACCTCTCCTCCAGGGCTCAATGCTCGTGACAACATCCCCACTGACTCGGTGCGCGTATCCCGCGTCAGCGAGGGTCTGTTCAGTGAAACGGCGCGCTCAAGTGGTGTGAGTGAGCCCAGTACGTTGCGCGGAGACGACGTCATCGGCCAACGCCACACGGTTGATGGATTGGGCGGCGAGGTTGATGATGAACCAAACCCGCTAAAAGATCGTCGCTAGTTCTTGAGGCGTAGGGCGTCAGGACTAACGCCCTCGCCCCAATTTCCACAACACCGTCATTGGCTGCAAACAGTAGAGCACCTGTGTTGCTGATCGCTGATATCAAACAGGTGCTTGGGGGTGTTACGGATTGCGACTAAGCTGCGTCTTTGTTTTTTTTGAACGAGATGCCGTGTGAAATTTAGTCTGCCAAAAATAGCCACTGCACCGTTCTGCCCGCCCGAAGTAGCCGGCTCGGTGGTTGTCGATTCCGGCGCCCCACTCTGGAAGCGCGTTGTTAAGTTCGCCGGACCTGGGTTGCTGATTTCAATCGGCTACATGGACCCGGGTAATTGGGCCACCGCCATCGAGGCCGGTTCGCGCTACGGCTACGATTTATTATTCGTGGTTCTGTTGGCAAGTCTGGCCGGAATCGCCTTGCAATGTCTGTGCTCGCGACTCGGCATTGCCACCGGTCGCGACTTGGCGCAATTGTGTCGTGAACGCTATAGCACCCGGTCGGCGCGCACTCAGTGGGTGCTCGCGGAAATATCGATCGTCGCCACTGACTTGGCTGAGGTGTTGGGCTGCGCCTTGGCGTTTCACCTGCTATTGGGCGTTTCCCTGACGTTCGGTATTGCCTTGACGGCCTTCGATACCCTGCTGGTGCTAGCCCTGCAAAATCGGGGTTTCCGCCGTTTGGAGGCGATCATGCTGATGTTAGTACTGACCATTGGCGTGTGCTTCTTCATCGAATTGATGCTGATCAAACCCTATTGGCCAGATGTATTCCATGGCTTCAAACCCTCTCTTTCTGCCATCAACGGGGCTGCACCGCTGTACTTGGCAATCGGGATTCTGGGGGCCACCGTGATGCCCCATAACCTCTACTTGCACACGTCAGTGGTTCAAACCCGGCTGATCGGCCAGGATTTGGCAAGTCGTCAAGACGCGGTACGGCTGTCGCGCATCGATACCATGGGCTCGTTAGCCTTGGCTTTTTTAGTCAATGCCGCAATCCTTATCCTCGCCGCTGCCGCATTTCATCAAACTGGCCACACCGGAGTGGTGGATATTCAAGATGCTTATCACCTGCTCGATCCCTTAGTGGGGGGTACCTTTGCCAGCCTGCTATTCGGCATTGCGTTGTTGGCTTCGGGACAGAGCTCAACGTTTACCGGCACCATCGCCGGCCAAGTGATCATGGAAGGCTTTTTAAACCTGCGCATCCCGTGCTGGCAGCGGCGCTTGATCACCCGCGGCCTGGCGTTAATTCCGGCGTTCACCGGCGTCTGGTTGATGGGTGATGACGCAGTGGGAAAGCTGCTAATCCTTAGCCAAGTGGTGTTGAGCCTGCAACTGCCATTTGCCCTGTACCCTTTGATCCGCATGACCAACGACAAGCGCTTGATGGGCAACTTCGTCAACAACCTGCCCACACGTCTACTGGCTTGGAGTTTGTTTGCGGGGATCAGCGTGGCCAACATTTGGCTCATCGCGCAGTTGTTGAATTAATCGCTGGTAGCCTTGCGAGTCTTTCGCCGCCCTCTACGCTCTGTGAACAATCACTGAACGAAGGGCTTCCATGACCACCCTCAAAGACCGTCTGACGTTTGGCAAGGACGCCCGCAAACACTGCTCACGCAGTTCGCAGTCCGATCCCGGAGACATCGACCGCGATCCAATCCCGCTGATCGAAACCTCTAGTGAGGGTCGTATAAAACCTTTGGTCGAACTGCGTTACGGGCGGATGTTGGTGTCGCCCTTCACGTTTTATCGAGGCAACGCCTTGTTGCACGCCCATGACTTAGGCGGTACACCGAACATGAGCCTGACAATTCCCGCGTGTGGCGATTGTCACTTGATGAACTTCGGCGGCTTCGCCACCCCCGAACGTAACCTGCTGTTCAGCGTCAATGACTTCGACGAAGCCCACCCTGGCCCTTGGGAATGGGACTTGAAACGCTTGGTGGCGAGTTTCATGATCGCGGCCCGCGACTTACGCCACGGCAAAAGCGTGGAAGAAAGCGTGTGCCGCGAAGTCGTTACCACCTATCAAAACACCATGGCCGATTGCGCCCACCAAGGCGCTTTGGACCTATGGTACGACGCCATTAGTTATGAACATTTGTTGGAACAAGCACAGTCCAACAGCGCCCTCGCTCGACTCGAACGCGCGATTCAGAAAGCCGAACGCCGTACCCACGCCGACCTGCTACCCAAAATAAGCGAACATGACGAACACGGACACTTATCGATTCGAGACGACTTACCGGAAATCTTCCACTTGAATAGTGCCGGTACCCTGCTGGAGGCTGAAGATGACTGGATGCGCCTGAAGAGTGGACACGCGCTTCATGAAACGTTCATGCGCGATTACCGGCTTACATTGCAAGCAGACCGTCGTGCTTTGCTGGCACGCTTCGAAGTGCAGGACATGGCTTTTAAGGTGGTCGGTGTCGGCAGCGTCGGTACCCGTTGCCTGGTCGCGTTGCTGACCGACGATCAGCAGCGCCCACTGTTTCTCCAGATCAAAGAAGCGCGGGCCTCCGTACTGTCGGGTTACGTTAAAGCCAAGTCTCGCATTCGCCACAATGGGCAACGGGTGGTGGAGGGACAACGCCTGATGCAGTCCGCCAGCGACCTTTTTCTTGGCTGGACTACGGGCCCGGGTGGCCGCCATTTCTATGTACGGCAGCTGCGGGATAAGAAAATTTCAGCAGAATTAGAGACCTTTGACAGTGAAGCCTTCGCCGCTTACGGACGCATCTGTGGCCAGGCACTGGCCCACGCCCAAGCCAAAGCCTCGGGCTGCGCGGCAGAGATCAGCGGCTACATCGGCAAAGGCGCGAGCCTGGCGGATGCCCTACTTAAATACGCACAAACGTATACCGAGCAAAACGAGCGCGACTTCGAGCGTTTTCAGAAAGCCTGTCGTAAAGGGCGTTTGCAGGCGCGTTCGGAGGCAGACCTGGCCGCTGATCATTTGCCCTGAGCCGTCGGTGCGCGTTGGATGACCAATGCACACGCTCCTGCGGTGACGCACACAGCGGCCGACAAAATCACGGCCCCATGAAACGCACCGGTTAGCGACTCGCCTTGGTAGACCAATACCTTGCCCAGCAATGCTGTGGCCATTAGGCCGCCGGTTCGGGCGATGGCGTTGTTTAGTCCCGACGCCGAACCGGTGTGCTGTTTATCTACCGAGGCAAAGATCGCTGTCGTTAATGGCGCAACGGCGCAGCTCAGGCCTACCGCGATAACCGCCAGAGCGGGCAATACATCGGCCCAGTAACTGACGTGAATGCTCATTCGTAAAAACAACAGAAAACCGGCGCCAACGATGCAAGGCCCAACTATTAAAAACGGCCGTGCGCCAAACCGGCCCGCCAACCCGCCTAACCAAGGGGATGCGACGGCCAAGACCAAAGGAATTGGCAACAATGCCGCACCCGCTTGAGTGCTGGAATAACCGCTGGCGACAATTAACACATACGGCAAAAGAACGGTCAGGCAGCCCAACGCTCCGTAGAGCAAAAAAGTTAGCAGCGTCAATCCGGTAAACCCCGGTGAGCCGAACAGCGCCAACGGCATCATCGCCGTTAGGCCTTTTTTGTGTTCCCACACTAGAAACCCGGCCAGCAATGCTGATCCGGCCAGCAAACTGATGACTCCATTGGAAGAACCACCTTCAGGACCGGTGACCCCAATCAGCGCCCAGGTAACCGCACCAAGGCCGAGGGTTGCCAATAACGCACCCACCCAGTCCAACGGGGTTGTGTCGCCGCTGAGGTGATCTTTCTCGACGTAGCGCCATGCCAGGTAAATTGCCGCGCTGGCCAGCGGTATGTTGATGAAGAAGATCATTCGCCAACTGACGGTATCGATCAGCCAGCCCCCCAGAATAGGCCCCCCCGCGCCAGTGGCCGCTGCGGCTGCGGCCCATATGCCAATGGCGCGCCCCTGTTTCTCACCTTCAAAGGTGGCACCGAGGATTGCCAGGCTGTTGGGCATCAGAAACGCCGCCCCCACTCCTTGGGCCAAACGCGCCGCGATGAGTGTCGCCAAATCAGGGGCCAGCCCACACACCACGGACGCGACGCCAAAAATAAGGATGCCCAAGATGAGCACTCGACGTCGCCCGAAGCGGTCTCCCATGGAGCCGCCGAGCAACAAGAGCGCGCTCAACGGCAGCAGGTAGCCGTCAATCAGCCACTGCAACCCGCGATGGCCTGCAGCAAAGTCAAGGTCAATGGCAGGAAGGCCGACGTTAACCACCGAGCTGTCGATAAACGCCAGGCTTGACGCCAGCACACAGGTGACCAAGGTAAGAATACCCAGCCCGTCCGTGAGAAAAGTGTCTTGGATTCCGCCCGGTGGAGTCGGGGTCATTTGTCGGCCTTCTTTTAAACGATGCGCAACCGGTAGAAATAAACAATTACTGTGCAGAACACACGTCTAGCAAGCGGTTTGTTCCTCGGTGGTTTATTGCGTAAATGAGGTATCGGGGAAGTTGAAAGCGTGGTCCATCAGGAAATCCACATCGCACGTGTCCCGAATAAATTTGGTGCCAACGAATCGTGTGAAAATCCAAATCCAAGAGCCGAGAATTTATTCGCAAATGAGGACAATCGTTCACTTGGAATGCTGCACGTGTGCACTCTCAACCCGGCGGTTGCGACGGGTCGGCGCTATGTGGATACGTACGCTCCTCCTGTATCGTACCGTCCTCCTTATGAATCCTTAGCGATGCTGTTCGCGCACTGAGGAACTCGCTGGCCAGTTTGATCAATTCTTCTTTGGTGCCTACTGTTTTTGAAGCATGAACCGCACCCCGCTTTTTCAATGACCAGAAAGTTCCGGTTTTTTCGATGTGGTAGTTATCCATAATGGCTCCGTCAACAAAATAAACGTTGTTAATGCGCCACCGATGGATTCCAGAGGTGTATTAAAATTCCATCAACCCGCCGGACGATGCTGAGTCACCACCGCCTTGCGCAGAACCCGCGACAACTGCTCCACTGAGTAAGGCTTGTGCAACAACTCAAACCCGTACGACCCTTTCTGCGCCAACACATGGCTATAGCCACTGGTCAGTACCACCGGCAAATCGGGGTACCGTCGGCGAATCTCCTGAGCAAGGTCAATGCCGTTCATTCCCGGCATGATCACGTCGGAAAAAACCACATCAAACTGCATGCCGTTTAAAGCCAACTCGGTCAGTGCATCCTTGGCATTCGCCACCCACACGGCGACATAACCCAGCTCACCTAACGTTTGCATGGCGAAGCTGCCCACTTCTTTGTTGTCCTCCACCACCAACACACCGGTGCCATGACCATTTACCAGGACATCGGGCTCTGCAACGGCCGCCAAGGGCAACGGGCAAGCAACGTGGGGCAGATAGAGGGTGAACAAGGACCCTTTGCCGAGGGCGCTGCTGACATGAATTTCGCCGCCCGACTGTTTGGCAAATCCAAACACTTGGGACAACCCCAGGCCGGTGCCTTGCCCCACATCCTTGGTGGTGAAAAACGGCTCGAAGATCTGCTCGATATGTTCAGTGGAAATGCCGGTGCCGGTATCCTCAAGCGACACGGCGATGAAATCACCTTCGTTCGGCGTCTGCATGCCCGGAATGTAAGGGACACAGCTGACGCTAATGATCAGCCGCCCCTCTCCGTCCATAGCGTCGCGAGCATTAACCGCCATGTTTACCAACGTGGTATCGAACTGGCTGCGATCCGCGTTAACAAAGCAGGCTTGTGAGGGAAAGTGCGTGATGATCTCAATCCGTGAGCCGGTCAACGCACGGACCATATCGACAATGGCCTTAACTCCCAGATTGACGTCGAATACCTCCGGCATCAATGCCTGGCGCCGGGCGAAAGCCAATAACTGGCCAGTCAGCTTGGCTGCCCGGTCTACGGTATCGGAGATAGCGTTGATGAACCGCTCTCGCTTCTCTTGGGTAAGATTGGGACGTTTGAGCAGATCGGTCGAGGACTTGATGACTGTGAGCAAGTTGTTGAAGTCGTGGGCCACGCCGCCCGTCAACTGGCCGACCGCCTCCATTTTTTGCGCCTGACGCAAGGCTTCCTCGACCTTCATCAGCTCACCCGTGCGCGCCTCCACCTTGGCTTCCAGCGATTCGTTGGCCTCCCGCAAGCGAACCTCACTGCTGCGCAAGGCCGCTTCGCCAGAACTGCGCTCGGCGGCTGAACGGGTTCTTTCCGCGACTTCCTGAATGAACTGCAATTCCTCGGCCGACCAACTTCTCGGTGCCCTTTGGGCGACACACAGCACAGCAACCAACGCATCACGCTCGATGACCGGAGCATAAACCAGCGTCGGGATCTGCGCTGCGCTAGCCTTCATCGGCATCCGGCCATGGACTTGCACCATCTCGCCGCGCTGAAGACGCGCAACATGGGCAGCTTGGTGCTGAAGCGGTGACCATTGCACCGGTGACTCGAATCCCGGCGCGCTCCAAAACTGCTCGATACTTAACACTTGGGCCTCCCCGCTGAAAGCCCCATAGCCCACACGACTGACCTGGAGTGTTTCGCCGACTACTTCAGTGGCAGCAACGGTGATGTCAGTCGCATCGCTAAGGCCGCGAAATCTGTCGGCCAATCTACCCAATGATTCTCGCAAGGTTTCGGCTCTTCGCCGGCTGGTTTCGTTGCGCGCGATTTTTAAGAAGCCTTGAGGCTGGCCGGTAGCGTCCAACGGTAAGGGATGGACCGAACCGTTCAAGTAAACGTATTCGCCGTCTTTGCGCACATGCCAGCGCTCGTCGGCTGCGCTGCCTTGGCGTAAGGCGGTGGCTCGTTCCTGAGCGTCAGTGCCGCAGGCACGATCGCCAGCCGTAAACAGTAGCTCACTCTTCAAACCGGTAATTTCGTTGGCGGTCCAGCCGAAAATACTTTCTGCTCCTTTGGACCACGTGCTGATGCGGCCGTCTAGATCAGTGGTGAGAATGGCGTAATCCTTTGCACCTTCGACGACAAGTCGCAGCCGCGCCTCACTTTCGCGCAATGCCACATCGGCTTTGACCCGCACTGTGACGTCGGCGCCTTCGACAAAAATCGCCGTCACATTGCCGTGATCATCCTTGATGGGTTGATAGACAAAATCGACGAACCGCTCATCAATGGGACCGCCAGAGACAGGCTGAACGGCAAACGAAGCGCCAATAGCAGAAAACGCCACTCCGGTGTCGAAAACGTTATTGAGCAACTGTAAATAACCCTGTTCAACGGCGTCCGGCAACGCCTCGGCTACCGTTCGGCCGATTACTGGCCGATGGCCGATCAATTGTAGATAACCAGGATTGGCCAGTTCGAAACGGTGTTCCCGACCACGCAACATGGCCATGAATGTCGGCGCCTGCTCGAACAGTCTCGAAAGCATGACGCCTTCAAGGGCAGCCCGTCGCTTGGCCAAGATTTGCCCAGTAGTTTCAGTGCACAACACCAGAACGCCGCCAATGCCGCTCTGGCTGTCTTCGTCGTCAACCGGGCTGAAACCGTAGGTCCAATAGACGTCATCCTGGCGACCATTGCGGGTGATGGGGACTAATTGATTTACATGCCAGGTAGCTCCGCCACCGCTCATCACCTGGACAATCTGCGGACCAATCACGTCCCAGATTTCATCCCATACCTGACGCGCGGGCTGCCCCAGTGAGCCAGGGTGCAACTCCGGGCCTAATGATTGCCGGTAAGCATCGTTGTAGATGCAAAGGCTGTCCTGCCCCCAGAAAATATACATAGGGTGATGGGTGTTGAGCATCAAACGCACAACCGTGCGCAGGCTTTGTGACCAACTGTCCGGGACGCCAAGCGCCGTGGCGTCCCAGTGATGGCCGCGAATCAAGCGTCCCATTTCGCCGCCGCCCTTTAAAAAGCTGGCGACATCCCGCACCTTCTCAATCGACACGGCGTGGGCCTAAAGATATGAACATCGAAAGTCTTAAAGGTCTTGGAATCATTTTCTGCTCACTCATGTCCATTACTTCGCGTCGGAGCAAGACCACAGCGTCGGTTCATTTATTGATCAGTTTGTTTCTGATGGCTGTGCAAAGGGCTAGTCAAAGATCTATTGAAAACTCAATTCATGGACAAATGTGCTCATGTTTATAGAACATAGTTCAAATACGTTCATTTCATCCGTATAAATGCCGGATAGAGCTGGATGACGACCTGGAAGTCATGACCGAACATCACCTTCACCACCCCGATACATCTGGCCATGATCATGGCTCTACCGGCCATCACCATCACTCTGCCCCTGCTGCTGGCTTTGACAGCGCTTTTGCCATAGGTTCTGCAATAAATGCAGCTTTTGTCGCCGCCGAAGTGGCTTTTGGTTTGACCGCCCATTCGGTCGCGTTATTGGCCGATGCGGCACACAATCCGGGCGATGTTTTGGGTCTGCTGCTGTCGGGGTGGCGCTCTGGCTCGGACGCCGAGGTCACACCCAGCCGTACCTATGGTTTGGGCCGCAGTTCAAATCGAGACGGGTGACGTAGCATGTCCTTGCCAGTTGGCACCGGCACACATTATTAAAATCTGGGAGCCCCCCGATGAACGTAAGTGTTTTATATGCGCTCGCCGCAGCGGCGTTATTCGGTGTAAGTACGCCACTGGCTAAATTATTCGGCATTGGAATCAACCCACTATTGCTGGCCGGTCTTTTGTACCTTGGTAGTGGCCTGGGGCTGGCCGTGACCCGAGTGATCCGGGATCGAGGCTGGCGCGCCAGCGGCCTTACCCCACTGGAATGGCCATGGTTAATCGGAGCAATCGCCTTCGGCGGCGTGCTTGGGCCAGCATTGCTGATGTTTGGATTAATGCGAACTTCTGGCGCCGCCGCTTCGTTGATGCTGAATCTAGAGGCTGTCCTGACCGCACTAGTGGCCTGGATAGTCTTCAAAGAGAACGCTGACCGACGCATCGTTGCCGGAATGATCGCTATTGTTCTTGGCGGTCTGGTGCTGTCGTGGTCACAGCAACGTCAGCTGGCTTTTGACTGGCTCGGGCCAATGGCAATCACGCTAGCCTGCCTATGCTGGGCAATTGATAACAATCTGACCCGCAAAGTATCGGGGTCCGATGCGCTATTCGTGGCAGGTAGCAAAGGCTTGGTCGCCGCAACGGTCAACTGCTCACTGGCGTTGTTCATGGGTTCTCGGTTGCCGGGCATTTCTGTTCTGGCCCCGACACTTCTGCTGGGTTTTCTCGGCTACGGCGTCAGCTTGGTGCTGTTTGTGCTCGCCCTGCGGGGCCTCGGCAGCGCACGTACCGGCGCCTATTTTTCGACCGCACCTTTTCTCGGTGCAGCGATCTCGCTTTTGTTGCTGAATGAACCCGCCCCCCCACTGTTCTGGGTCGCATCGACATTAATGGGGATTGGGGTCTGGCTTCATCTCACCGAGAATCATGCACATGCTCATGAGCACGCCCCTCTCAAACATAACCATCGCCACGTTCACGACGAGCACCATCAACATAAGCACGCATTTAAGTGGGAAAGCGCTGAGCCCCACAGCCATGAGCATGCGCATGCGCCATTGCAACACAGCCATTTTCACTTCCCGGACATTCATCACCGCCACCGGCATTGAAGCTTCAGCCACCGGCGATTACGGCCAACAAATCCGTTAGTTTCAGTCTCTTGATCGATTCCCTGAACATTGACATACAGCTATCGGTTTTTTGGCCGATAGCGTCTTTGCGCATGGGTTTATTGGCCTGATCGGAAGGATTCCCCGCCGCGCGAAGATGAAAGAATAGACCCCATTGCGGAGTAACTCGATGAATAGCTGGCTTGCCAATATCAGCGTCAATATCAAGCTGGCTTTGGGCTTCGGCCTGGTGCTGGTACTGACCGCCATTTTGGCGCTGATCAGTTGGACCAGCCTTGATGGCCTCATAGATCGCAGCGACCGGATGAGCAGTATTTCGGCGCTGAGTAACCAACTGGCTAACCTGCGGGTATCACGTTTGCAGTACATGATTGCCAATGGTGACGAGACCGTTGGACAAACCGTACAAGTGGCCATTGATGGCTACAAAAGTCAGCAGCAGAAACTGCGAACAATGCTAAGCAGCGCCGAGGACGCAAAGTTGCTTACCCAGTTGAGCGATGTCAGCAACAACTACGAAAGCGCCTTGGTAAAAATGCGCAATGCCTACACCGTCAGCAGCCACGTCCGGGCGCAGATGGGTATCGACGCGGTGAAGGGCGCTGACATCATCGGCGCGATCATCACCGCCGTGCTGCAGATGGCACCCACTGATGAAGGCCGATTCGTACAGTACCAAGCGATCATGAAAGCCAAGGAAGACTTGGCACTGGTGCGATACGAAGTACGCGGATACACAGCTAACGTCACGGCCAATACCGAACAAAAAGCCATGAATCAACTGCAATCCACCATTGGCGGCCTTAAACCACTCGGTGAGGTATTCGGCAGCTCACAACCGGAAAAACTCAAACAACTGGAAACTGCGCTGCTTAATTACCGGACCTCGGTCCAAGCGTTCAAGGTCGCCAACGGTGATATCGTTTCCTCGCGTAAATCACTGGGTGAGCTGGGTGCTGCCATCCTCAGCCTAAACGACGAATTGTATAAACTTCAGACCCGCTTGCGTGATCAGGACAGTGCTCGGTCACGCACCCTGCAAATCGGCGCCACGCTGTTGGCTTTGATCATCGGGACCTTGGCGGCGGTGATCATCACGCGTCAGATCACACTGCCATTGCAACAGACGTTGACGGTGATCGAACGCATCGCTTCAGGCGATCTGTCTCACAGCCCGGCCGTCACCCGCCGTGATGAGCTCGGCATGTTGCAACAAGGCACCCAGCGCATGGGCAGTACCTTGCGCGCGTTGATTCGTGGGATTCATGAAGGCGTGACACAAATTGCCAGTGCCGCTGACGCATTGTCCGCGGCGACCCAACAAACCAGCGCTGGCGTCAACAGCCAAAAAATCGAAACCGATCAGGTCGCAACGGCCATGCATGAAATGTCGGCCACGGTTCAGGAAGTGGCACGCAGCGCCGAACAAGCTTCAAACGCTGCTTCTGCCGCTGACAAGCAAGCCCGCGAAGGCGACAAGGTGGTGGGCGAGGCGATTGTGCAGATTGAGCGCCTGGCGGCTGAGGTGGTTCGCTCCAGCGAGGCGATGAATGGCCTGCAATTGGAAAGCAACAAGATCGGCAAAGTCATGGACGTCATTAAGGCTGTGGCTGAGCAAACCAATTTACTGGCACTCAACGCCGCGATTGAAGCTGCACGGGCCGGTGAGGCCGGTCGTGGGTTTGCGGTGGTCGCGGACGAAGTACGGGGCTTGGCGCAACGAACGCAAAAGTCCACCGAGGAAATCGAAGCCTTGGTCGCCGGCCTGCAACACGGTACGCAACAGGTTTCGAGCATCATGCTCAGCAGCCGTAACCTGACTGACAGCAGCGTAGCCCTGACCCGACAAGCCGGCGCCTCGCTGGAGAGTATTACCCAAACGGTGTCGAGCATTCAGGCGATGAACCAGCAAATCGCCGCCGCCGCAGAGCAACAAAGCGCAGTGGCCGATGAAATTAGCCGCAGCATCATCAATGTGCGCGATGCTTCAGAACAGACCGCCGCGGCCAGTGGTGAAACCGCAGCGTCAAGCGTTGAGTTGGCGCGCCTGGGCACACAGCTGCAAACGTTGGTCAGCCGTTTTCGCATGTGAGAGACGGACCAGAGCAGTGCTGCGCAGATTTGCGCGCAGCACTGAAGCATCGGTCAGGCCCCAGTAAACATTAGCGACCTACCATTGCACAGACGAACCTTAAACCGGCATGCTCACTTTCCAGCTGTTTGCCTGCCTGGCAACCTGACTGCCTGATTCAATCAGATGTCTTCGGAGCCTCGTCGGTAATGACCCAACCCAGCCCGCTGGAAACCCGCGCTGTCAGCACCAAACTGTCGTCCCTTGAATTCCGTGGAATGGTCGCGATTCTGCTATCGATTGCCTTGGCGACCCTCGACACCGCTATTGCTAATACCGCGTTACCAGCCATCGCCGCCGACCTGAACGCGTCGCCTGCTGCCTCGGTATGGGTGATCAATGCGTATCAACTTGCTGCTGTCGCCACGTTGCTGCCGCTGGCTGCGCTGGGTGGAATAATCGGCCATCGCCGGGTGTTCCTCGGTGGTCTGGTGCTATTCATCGTGGCGTCCGGACTGTGTACTTTGTCGTGGTCATTGCCGACTTTGACCATTGCCCGGGTGTTTCAGGGACTAGGCGCCGCCGCTATCATGAGCGTCAATGCAGCCCTGATCAGTTCTATTTTCTCCCCTCAACGTTTGGGTCGAGGGCTGGGTATGAACGCACTGGTGGTGGGCTCATCATTTGCTGCCGGACCCACCGTGGCGTCTCTAGTGTTATCGGTTGCACATTGGCCGTGGTTGTTTGCCATCAACCTGCCAATTGGCCTGTTCGCTTTGTATTTTGCCTGGTCCACTTTGCCCGTAACAAAACTCAGCGGTCTGCCGTTTGATCGCATCACGGCGACGTTGAACGTGATTGCCTTTGGCGCACTGATCTTCGCCTTGAGTCAGGCCGCACAACTGGGCTCTATGACCAGCGTGATGATTGCCCTGGGCATCTTTATAGTGGGCGGCGCATTGATGCTGCGCCGGGAGGCTGCGCATCCGGCACCAATGTTTCCATTGGACTTGCTAAAGCGCCCGCTGTTTGCCCTTTCTGCCCTCACAGCAGTCTGCTCGTTCGCAACCCAAGGCTTGGCGTTTGTGTCACTACCGTTCTTTTTCGAAAACGTCTTAGGGCGCGACCCGGTGCAGACTGGCTTTTTAATGACGCCGTGGTCGGTGGTGGTGGCAGTAATTGCGCCCTTCGCCGGGCGTCTGTCAGATCGCTATCCACCGGGACTCCTGGGCGGAATTGGATTAGCCGTGTTATGTGGCGGAATGATTTCGCTGACCCAGTTGCCGAGTAATCCAGACGCATGGGACATCGGTATTCGCATGGTGATCTGTGGTCTGGGCTTTGGCTTCTTCCAGGCACCCAACCAAAAGGCCCTGCTCACCAGCGCCCCACCTGAACGCAGCAGCGGCGCCAGTGGCACCATCGCCACCGCACGCCTGATCGGCCAAGCCACCGGCGCGGCATTAGTGGCCCTGAGTTACGGGATTTCCGGTGACAAGGGCCCGGTGCTGGCCCTGACCATCGGTGCCTGCTTCGCCGCAGTCGGCAGCGTTGCTAGCGGTTTGCGCTTGATGACGCCAAACACAGTTAGTAAGCGAATTGGGAAGTGACGAAAGAGTTAACAGGTTAATAATCCAGGGCTATTTTGTGACTCGCCCCTCCCAGGATTACAGGCACCCCCTTACCCTGAACGCAGCACGACAAGGCGGCGTAGAAAATGCGGCATTTTCTACAGCCGTTTTTAGGGGCTTGATCACAGACTTGGCGGCGATGAATTTGATTTAGAAAGTGGTGAAACAACGGGCGTTGGGCGACGTGGCTTTAAAAAGTCTCGCGACCGGCGTATACGGCTCGCCAAGGTGCTGTTCGCGTGCAAATTGTCATAGTGAAATACCGCAGTTGCTCGCACGACGTCGGGGTCTGCGGGTAAATTAGTGTGCAGCGAACGGTAACCCCAGAACAAATACATATCGCCTGGCAACATGTGAATTCGAGTGAACTTCTCGTCACCGTTGGCGTAACGTTTCTTCAACCAGCGTTGAGCCCAGCGATTATCAACGAGCATTTTATCGATCAGGTTGAAAAAGTAATTGCGCCGTAACGGACGATGATTACGTAACATCAACAGATCGCCTGGATCGGTTTCCTCTGGCATGCAGACGGGCATAATTGTAGTTAGCACAAAAGAGTCGTAATGAAAGATCATTGACTCCCGCTGGCCACCATCGCCTATCAAACAGCGCAACACTTGATGCAGCTGCCGCTCGACTGGCTGTCGTCCCGTGGCAATCTCTACAATCCGCTGGCACAAATCAATGAATACGGCTGAACTACCCCATTCGTGAAGCAGAGAACCGGAAACGGCCTCTTGCCCAGTCAATGCAACATAGCCGTTGCCCGCAGCATCGACGGCGGCCATCACAAGGTTCCTTAACTCCGTTAACTCATGGTCTGTAGCCCATCCGGGTAGCACCGCATAACCATCCTTGTTGATGGATTCCACAAGGGTTTTAATTCCAACTTCCGAAAACGACGTGTATTGCATACGCCTGCACCTCTTTGTGTATCGTCCGTTTTTTTGAGGTTGGCCAACAATGCATAGCTATACGAATCAACTACGAAGGCAAAAAGAGAGTAGCAGTACTTATAAAAGGCGCAATTCCAAAGGACCATAATTTATTTAAATTTATCTTGTACGCTGTTGTACATTTTTATACGACCCAGGTATCTTCGCTATCAAATAGCGATACTTTTCTATAAACGCTAAAAATAGTCTCTTTTATACACTGTTACTTTGAGTTAACAGCACATGTCTTGCAGACGGACACTTTGGGGTATTCGCTGAACAGATCATCGGCGAGTTGGCTGGCGACGGGTACACACCCAAGGAAGCTGGCTGCTAGCGCACAGCAGTCGCCTATAATTCGGGCCAGCCCGCTAGCCCTTACAATACAAACCGCTGCACCATCGCATTCAAATCCGTCGCCAGCCTCGACAACGCGTCACTGGCAACGGTGGTTTGCTGTGCGCCCGAGGCAGTTTGTGCGGACAAGTCGCGAATGCTGCTGAGGTTTCGATCAACTTCACTGGCAACGCTAGCTTGCTGGTCGGCAGCATGGGCGATGAGTAAATTTCGGTCGCTAATGGTAGAGGTTGCCGTAATGATCACCGCCAATGCGTTACCCGCCGCCGCAGCCTGATCCAAGGTAACGTTGGCTTGAGTGGCGGTAAGCCGCAGCGCTTCTGCGGTGGCTTGGGTGCTTTTCTGTACGTCGTTGATCAAGCTTTCAATCTCCGTGGTGGAGGCGCTGGTGCGTTTTGCCAGAGAGCGCACTTCGTCAGCAACCACCGCGAAACCTCGACCAGCGTCCCCCGCCCTAGCGGCCTCGATGGCCGCGTTAAGCGCGAGCAAGTTAGTCTGATTGGCAACGGCACGGATCACATCAAGAATTTTTCCAATGCTCAGGGTACGCTCAGCGAGGCTTTCAGCCTGGTGCGAGGAGTCGAGCACATTGCCAGTCAGTTGCTTAATGGACGCAATGGTATCGTGTAGCCGCTGTTGCCCCTGAACTGCTGCATTGCTGGAGGCCTGAGATTCCCCGGATGTGCTGCTGGCATTGCCCGCTACCTCTACGGCTGCTTGGCTCATTTGATTAACCGCGACCGCAGCCTGCTCAATTTCGTCGTTTTGCAATTGCAAATTGTGTGCGCTGGATTGAGCGATAGAGCTCATTTCCTGAACCGATTGCGCCAGCTGCGTCGCGGCTGAGCCAATCTGCGCGATAGTGCCGTGAAGGTTGCCACGCATACGTCCCAACATACTAAGCAGTTGAGCGGTTTCGTCTTTCCCCACAGGAATAGCTTGCGGACTAAGGTCGCCCTCAGCAATGGTGCTAGCGATGTGCAGTGCGTGACGCACTGGGCGGATGATGCTGACGCTCAAGCGCCATGCCAGCAGCAACGTCAGCACCAACGCAAGAATAATTGCGCTTAACGCGATTGACCGAGCTTGGCGGTAGCTTTTTCCCGCTGCCTCGACCGTCGTCGCAGCGCTCTGCTTATTGAGCTCTCGCAGCAGTTGCACCTGCATGTCCATCAAGTCGCCCTGCATGGACAATGTGGTGTTGACCAGCATTCGTGCGTCGTTGATTTTTCGTTGCTCAATAAGAGACATTTCATCATGCAAGCTGGGAATAAAAGTTTTATAAGCTTCTTGCAACGCCAGGATCGAATCGCGTTCGGTGCTGTCGGTAACGCGGGCAAGGTAGTCGTGGAAACCTTTCTCGACCTCGTTTTTCAACTGCTCGACGTTGATTTTGCTGGTAATAACCGCACTCGGATCATCCGCGTTTGCTACCAGATTAGAGGTCTCTGCGCGCATTTTGACTAAGTCGATGGCCAGAAGGTCGGCCATGGCGATACTGGGCATCGCCCCGCTTTCAACGGCTTCGCCCTGCTTGCGGATGTCCTGCATTTGCCACAGACAAAATGCCCCAACGGCCACTAGCAGTGCGGCAGTAATGCCAAAACAACCGACCAGGCGCTGGGTGATCTTAAAACGTCGCAGTACGGTCGTTTCGGAAAATGAGCTTAAAACCCGAGGCCAAAATCTATTCACTGCTGATTACGCCTCTTCAACGAGTACTTCGGAGAGGCATGTATAAGGCTATTGTGTGATGTCTTTGTGACATTAGGAAAATATTTGTTCTGCACTGTATGCAATGAAAACTGCAATTAAGGTTAGACCGCACCAGGCTCGTGTAGGCAGCACTTTAACTAAAGTCTAGTAGACTCCGTCGTCGCTCACCGCTAAGAGTGCGCGTAGTTACACTTCCAATTCACACAAGTCAAATGAATAAAGCCTAACTAAAGTTTCATACTCGCCATGGCCTTACGTCATTCAACTGTCATACGGATAACTTTTACTGAGCCTAATTACTGACAGCGTAGGTTCGCTGTAGTTCGGCTAATGCAGTGCGAGTCTGAATACCCGACTATTACGCTCTGCGACCGATTGAATATCCCTGTAAACGAGACTCATGATGATCAAGAAACTAACCAGGCCAGTAGTTGGCGTTCTACTGGGCGGCGTAATGCTATCTGCACATGCGGATTTCATCGATGACAGCCACGCCGACTTGACCCTGCTCAACCGTTACCTGAACCAACAGGGCCGCGATGTAGTGGGAAGCACGGCCAAAGCCAAGAGTTATCGGGATTGGGGGCAAGGTTTCCAGCTCAACTTCAAATCTGGCTATACCGAAGGCGCGGTGGGTGTTGGCCTCGATGTCGAAGCGTTTTACGGCGTTAAGCTCGACTCGGGCGGAGACTTGAATAACAAAGATCATCAAAGTAATTACCCGGGCAGCATGTTTCCGTTACACGACGGTAAGTCGGCTAATGATTTCAGTGTCTTGAGCCCGACCTTTAAAATGCGCTTCCTTAAAGATGAATTGCGCGTCGGCATGCTCAATCAAAACAACCCGATGTTGGCCAACACCGATGGCCGGTTGTATCACCAGACCAATACCGGTACGCAACTGGTTTCCAAGGACCTGTCGGACTTCACCTTCACCGGCGGCGACATCATCCTAACGAAGATCCGTAACGAAACTAACGACAGCGACATGACCACCGGCGGGGGTGCAAAGCTCAGCAACCGCTTCCTTTACGGCGGTGCGGATTATGCGGGCTTGGCTAATACGACAGTCAGCCTGTGGTATTCCAACTTGCAGGATTACTACCAACAGGCATTCATCGGTGCCAAACACACTGATCGACTGCCGGTTGGCAGCCTGCTCAGCGATTTTCGGGCCTACCGCAGCTTGGGCGTCGGCGGCAACGCAGATGGCAATACCGACTACGCCACCGCAGGTTCCTACAGCGGCGGCTTGAACAAAGGTCGGATCAACCAATCGACCTTTAGTTTGATGGAAAGCTACAGCCTGATGGGTCATACCATTGGTCTTGGTGCGCAGAAGAACACCGGCGATAGCGACTTTCCGTTTCTGGACTCTGGCTTGAACAGCGGCGATGCACGCCAAGGGCCTGGAGCCGGCGCGGACACACCAGCACTAACCAACCTCCAACTCAATAAATTCCAGCACGCGGGGGAGCAAACTTGGCTTGCGCAGTACAAGTATGATTTCAGTCAGCTAGGAATCAACGGCTTGGGCTTCGCTGCAACTTACGGGTATGGCGATCATATAAAGGTTGCCAAGGGCGGCAACAGCGAGTGGGAACGCGACTTTGCGTTCAGTTACTTGGTGCCAGAAGGGAAGCTGAAAGGTTTTGGCGTAACCTGGAAAAATGCGATGGCTAACCCGAGCATGATCGGCCAGACCCATCAGGACGAAAACCGCTTCTACGTCAGCTACGTCGTACCTTTGTGGTAGGCAATAGCCTGGCATAAGCGAAGCACCGCAACATTCAAAGCCGGACCCACACATGACGTGGGTCTGGTTTTTTTTGGAATGCAATAAATGCCTCTGTAGAAATTCGTCGAATTCAAATCCGGTGGTGATTGCCCCATACTCAGGGGCGCGAAAAGACTCGATTGTTCGCCGTAAGGAAAACCACGGACCCCGCCCACATGAAAATCTGCTGATGTTGCCCTCCCCAGTCAAATCTCACGTCCATCCTGCACTCCTTCACGCGCAAAAATGGCGCGGACGCGTTGGTCTTACGCTCGTTGCCTGTCTCTCTGTCTTAGCGGGCATGACCGACGCCATCGGTTTCATGGCCTCGGGAGACTTTGTATCGTTTATGAGCGGTAACACCACCCGTCTAGCAGTCGCCATCAGCAATGGCGATTTAAACCTAGTGCTGCGCCTTGCGTTGCTAGTCGCGACCTTTATCATCAGTAACGCACTGGGCATCGTCGTCAGCCGAATGACCAGTCGGCGCACGCTGCCGCTGCTGTTATGCATTGCCGCCCTGCTATGTGCATCAGCGACATGGCCATTTGATAATCAACTTCCGGCATTACTGGGCGCCATTACCGCCATGGGCATGCTCAACGCTGCCGTCGAAGAGGTGAACGGATTCCCGGTCGGACTGACTTATGTGACCGGCGCCCTCTCCCGTTTTGGTCGCGGCTTGGGACGGTGGATGCTGGGCGAACAGAGAAATGGCTGGAGGGTTCAGTTGATTCCTTGGACAGGTATGTTCGTCGGCGCAGTAGTTGGCGCTCTGCTTGAACAACATCTGGGTCTTAAGGCTTTGTTTGCCAGCGGCGCGCTTTCTGCCATTCTTGCAGTTGCGTCGTTAAAGATTCCCCGTCGCTGGCAGCTGGCGTATATGCCTAAATAACAGCATTGGCAAAGCAAGCTGCACGTGCTCGAAAAACGCTATTAAAAAGCAGACCCCATGATCCCAGCCGAACAGCGTCACCAAACCGCGCTAGAGACTTTCCTCAACCAACACCCTGCCCTTTGCGAGGAACTCGACCACCTTAACCCTTTAGCCGCGCAGGCCAAAGGCGAAACCATGGCACATTACCGCGACGAGCGGCTCCATGAAGCCTTCGAAGCGGAGGCCGAACAGTTAGGCTTCTTTGCTTGGGAGCTGACGTTGAAGTTAACCGCCACATCCGACGAGGAATTCCAGGCACAACGCCTCGAAGTGCACAAGGAAGTTGCTGAAATGGCTGGCATGACCTGGGGGGACTACTGCGCGGAACACGGGATTGACGACGGTGTATTGCCTTACTGATGACCAAATTGCCTGCGCAAACCCGCCCCTCACCGGCAAGTGTTACAGTCAGTGTTTTCCAAACCAAGGACACACCATGCGGATATTTATAGGCGCCCTTACCCTTGGATTCCTGGCAGGCTGCGCATCGCCGAGCATGGATATGGCCCGCACCGCAGCGCCGCGCAAAATCTTTACCTCCGAGAAAAAAGACGAACTGGTTGCTCAATGCATTCAATTTGCCTGGCAGGACGACGTGATGTTCGGCGTCGAAGCCGATGCGTACCTGAAGCCGGGCACTAAAGGCGGTTTCACGGTTTATACCCGTAGCGCTGAGTATTTCGCCGACGTCCAGAGCGCAGCCACTGGGACGACGATCAACTATTATGTCGCCAAAGATGATGCTCTGGCCGAGCGGCGATTGGCCTCATTGGCGACCTGTCTGTAATATTTTCTGTCGGCTTCGCCGCCCATCTGAACGAGGTTTAATTTCATGGATTTACATTTAAGAAATAAACTTGCACTGGTGTCCGGTTCAACCAAAGGCATTGGCTTCGCCATCGTCTCCGGGCTGGCTCGTGAAGGCGCCCGTGTGATTCTTAACGGTCGTTCCCAGGCATCGGTGGACGAGGCGCTAAGCAAACTTTCTGGGCTATACCCCAAAACGGACGCCCAAGGGTTTGCGGGCGACTTGTCTGACCCAGAACAGATCAAGCGATTGCTCGCGCAGTTCCCGGAAGTCGACATTTTGGTAAACAACCTCGGAATTTTCGATCCCAAGCCATTCGAAGATATTTCCGACGAAGAATGGGATCGGTTCTTTAACACCAATGTAATGTCCGGCGTACGCCTGTCACGAGCCTATCTACCGACGATGAAAGCCAAAAACTGGGGTCGCGTGGTCTTTATCAGCAGCGAAAGCGGCGTGCAAATTCCGGTTGAGATGATTCATTACGGCGTCACTAAAACCGCACAATTGGGCTTATCTCGCGGCTTGGCCGAAAGTTGCGCAGGCACCGGTGTCACTGTTAATGCCGTGCTACCAGGCCCTACCAGTTCAGAAGGCGTAAGTGAATTTGTGAACAAATTGTCGGGTGGACAACCGTTCGCAGCGTTTGAAAAAGAATTTTTCGAAAAAGCTCGCCCTACCTCGCTTCTGAAGCGTTTTACCACTCCCGAAGAAGTCGCCAACATGGTGATTTACGTGTGCTCCCAAGCGTCTTCAGCTACCAATGGAGCTGCATTGCGAGTAGACGGCGGCGTGGTCAAATCGGCTTTTTAAGCACGGTCAGCACCCTTTGGGGTATCACAGTAAAAAGAGCGTGATAAAGGCTTCCTTTTACAACTCGTCTTCAACAGGCGGTTTGGGTGAAGGGAGTTCGCTGAGTATGTCTGCGAGATCGTGCCAAGGATGCTGGCACGTTTCGTAGCGAAAACTGCAGCTAAAGTCGTGCTTAAAAGCCTCATCTGCCAGCCAGATATTTTGCATTCGCTGACAATCGGTGCATTGCAAATGATCGAAAAGCACAGTCCATCTTTGACGCCAGATCATCATGTCGCGGCTTAGCTTTAGGCCCTGGCTCAAGTGTGTTTCTACCCATAAGGTCGGCTCAACCTGCACTGGCTTATAGTGAAGTTTCGCAACGTCGTTTAATTCGATGCCCATTGACAACTCCTTTCGAACCCCATCGCCTAATCACCTCTTGCAAGAAGTAGCAGCAAGCCACCGCGACCTAACGTATTAACCGCCACCCCACAACTCAGAGAAAATGACGAGCCAAAAAGCATGACGGTTCAGAATCTCCCGATGAGTGGTAAGTCCCCTCCCAAAAAAAACGTCAGATAACAACCAGATGCGTCCTTATGCTCCCTATATGCAAAGGGGTAATTCAGGACGTTCCGTTTTCAGGAGACTGTTAAGCGCCAAATTGCTATCGGCTTTGATGGAGGCAGGAGTCAGCGCGGGTTCGATGGAAACAATAAAACCGGTAGCCCACCACATGGCGGTAAGCCATAAAACACCAATAACCAGAAAAAGAGCGAGCAGTCGTTTTGCGTTCATGAGCCTCACTCGGCTGGAGCTCTGACTGCGAGCAACAATAAATTAAGTACAACTTAGTTCAGTTTCGTTCAGTTCGTTAGATATTGACGGTGTCCGACCCTAAACGCGTTGTCCCAATTTCCGATAAGACCGCAGCCAAGCTGCGCACTGGTCCGTTTCAATCCATTCAGATTCGGCGCAAAGCGTTATCAGCAAAGGAGTTGATAGCCACGATGAGCAACCGATGAAAATGTTGCGAGCGAGGACAGAAAAAAACGGTCAGTTTGATGGCAGGTGGCAGTATGGAAATTTTGCTTGGCTTGGGCTTCACTTTCCATTACGGGGGATTCAACTACGTTGGCGCCGCTTGAGGGCAAAGTGCTGCTTGTGGTCAACGTCGCATCGAAATGTGGCCTCATGCCTCAATACGAGGGACTGGAAAAGTTCTATGAGGCCAAGCGCGCTGAAGGATTGGACCCGCTAAGAATGCGCACTCCGGGAACAAAGGCCTGTGAGCGTTTCAATCTCCCTTCGTACCAGTTTCGTACCACTCCCCACCCAAACGGTCGCCGGAGATTTACTCTCGCTCATCTGAAGCAGCTTCTGACAAAAATAACCTATTTGCCAAATTTAAACCTATTAGGTTAATATCTTTTTCATGGAAAAACGAACCCCCCACAGCAAACTGACCACCGTCAAAGCCCTGATCGAAGCGGGCAAGGTACGTACCACAAATGCTGCGCGAGTCGGCGCAACGGACTTGGATCTGGGCTTACGGATATGCTGGCCATCGTGGCGGCTCTCACGCCACCAGATTTCTACAAAAGCATGACCACCCACGCCGATCACGCCGTCTGGCAAGACGTATACCGCCCCAGCACAACCGTTGGCGACGTGTATTTAAAGCTGACAGTCATTGCTGACGTGCTGATCGTTCCTTCAAGGAGTTATGAATATGAAATGCCCTGTTTGTGGTGCGGCGGAACTGATCCACGACACCCGCGACCTGCCCTATACCTACAAGGGTGAAAGCACCGTTATTACTGCGGTGACTGGGGACTTCTGCCCGGCCTGTGCGGAATCCATACTGGACGCGACTGAATCGGATCGGGTAATGCGTGAAATGCGCCAGTTTTCGAAACAAGTAAACGCAGCCATTGTTGACCCCGCTTTTATCAGTACTGTGCGCAAGAAATTATCGCTCGATCAGCGCCAAGCGGCTGAAATTTTCGGGGGCGGTGCTAATGCTTTTTCCCGATACGAAACTGGCAAGACCAAGCCACCGCTGTCTCTTGTCTTGTTGTTGAGGCTGCTAGACCATCACCCCGAGTTATTAAGTGAGGTCAGGGCCGCGTAACATCATAGCTGCGTGGCAAGCTTCCTGGCTCATTCGCCCATGGTTCTCAAACAGGAAGTCCACTCCCTAGTCAGCGGTTTGCGGCCTCGCGGACTGCCCTGGGAGGCTCTCCCGCCAAAATGGCACCCGGTTCAGCTATGTTCGTGTTGCGGCGGGTACCAGCTCGTCGTGTAGCAATTTTTTAGCATTTAAGCTTTCAACCTCCTAGTTCAATGAGTCCGCGACAGCGCTAGCGCTAGGTTTCGCGAGCATGTGCATCGACGTCTACGTGTGTGCTAGTCGGCGTTTTTGGGGAGAGCCACCGGAAAAAGGTAATAAAAGTAATTTGGTCTCGATTAACGCCTCAAGCTATTGATTTAATTTAGGTTTTACTAATATAGAAAAGGTAATATTGGTCGGTTGTAATCTGAGCTTTATGCACCGCCCTTTAAAATCAATAGCTTACGATCACATTTCCTTTTTCAAATTACCTTTCTAAGTAATGTCCTTGAGGCAGAAAAAACGTGGCCTCTAGCCCGATTGCACCCTCGTTTCACCTAAATTACCTTTTTCCGATGGCGATCCTTAAATCGCACGGGTTGCTGTGATGCGTCTGTAGGAGGTTTGCGTCCAAATTTAGCTCCGTGCTGCAGGGTTACCGTCACTGGTTGTCCGGCCGTAGTGCCCTGCAGCCTACCGGCGACACAGCCAACCCATAACGGCGAGTTACTGACCGATCAAGAGCGGGTCGAGTCCGCTTGGGCCGAATGCGCAGCCCAAGTCGAGATGCTCTATCAGCAACAGCAGGTCGCCCCATGAACAAGTCCGACAACCTTCGCGCCCACCTGCTGACATCCATCTCAGAACTCAAACACGACCCTGATCGCCTGCTGATATTCATCGACAACGGCAGCGTCCGCTGCACGGCAGCCACTAGCCTGTCATTCGAATACAGCTACGACCTGCGCCACGCTTCAGAACCGCAATACACCGCCTATCAAGACGCCGAGCCAGTTCAGGTCTACGCCAACGGCGAACTCCTCGCCGAGTGGCAACCCCCGCAAGCGGGCGATGCCATGGCATTAACCACCCCGCACCCACGGCCGGATCGCCATGAGTGATCTCGATGGCTTGGAAGACTGGGTCGGCGTCCTGCTCAACAAGCTTGAACCCGCCGCCTGCATCAGCCTGGCACAAGGCATTGCAAAGCAGCTACGCCGAAGCCAACAGCAACGCATCACCTCCCAGCGCACGCCCTCAGGCAGCGCGTTCACGCCGCGAAAGCAACGCAATTTGCGGAGTAAACAAGGCCGTATTCAGCTCAAAGCCAAGATGTTCAAAAAGCTGCGCACCGCCCGTTACCTGAAGGCAAAGGGCGATGCGAACGCGATTACGGTGGGCTTTACCGGGCGTATCGCCCGTATTGCCAGGGTTCACCAGTACGGATTGAAAAACCGTCCCGGAAAAGGAGCGGCGGATGTTCGTTATGCGAAACGGGAGCAGTTGGGGTTTACTGCTGCGGATCTGGAGATGGTCCGCGACAGTTTGCTGAGGCACCTCGCCGACTGACCGATACAAGCTAGCAAGCTACTTCTCAGAATGTACTTCAGGAATAAACCGACAAACGGCAAGCAAATTTTTTTGTTTCATAGCAACACCGCAAAAATAATTGGTGTCCCAGTTTCAGGCGCGAAACAGGGTTGAATGTCCCGAGCTATCAAGACAAATGCGCCCTTCTTCCTTGTGCAAACATTAGCGCCTAGTTGCATTATGTTTAGCAGTTGATTACATTAATCAATATTGTATACGACGTATACAGAACTTCATGAGGAAGAAATGATGGCTTCGCCTGTTTTGTCATTTCGCGTGGAAGATGTGTTGGTAGAAAAGCTTGATCAACTGGCCCAGGCTACTGATCGTGATCGTCAATATCATCTCAAACGCGCGTTGGCTCGTTATGTTGAATCTGAATCCTGGCACGTCAAAGCCATCGCCGAAGGTATGGCGGATGTCGAGGCTGGCAGGGTAACTGATCTAGAAACCGTTAAAGCCAAGTGGGTAAAGCGTGCTGCTAATCGAACTGACTGAAAAAGCGCAAAGCGACCTGGATGCGATCCATGAACACTATGTATCGCACCTAGGCAACGGAAGAGCTGACGCTGTTATCGCGGACATTTTTGACTCCATCGAGCAGTTGAAAACCTTTAGAGGCATGGGCCGTCCCTCCCAAGCGCCCGATGTTCGTGAGTTAGTTTTAACCCGCTACCCCTTTATCGTTGCTTATCATGTGGCCCACGAGATCATCTCAATTGTTCGCATTCTTCATGAACGCAATGAACGTAATCGCGACTGGTGATCTCCGCGCATTGAAAGTTGGGCGGTGTACTCTGTAGCAGAGCCCCACACAACCCCCTCTAGCTGCGCCCCGCACGCGTGAACGCCACTATGGCGGCATGAACGATTTCGCCGCTATCGCCCGCATGCTCGAAAATTTAATCCGCTTCGGTACCATCGCCGAAGTTCAGATGGTGCCGCCCCGTGTCCGCGTTAAAACCGGTGATTTACTCACCGGCTGGCTGCCATGGCTGGCCCTGCGGGCCGGGGCGGATGTCGATTGGGACCCGCCGACGGTCAATGAGCAAGTGCTTTTGTTGAGTCCATCCGGCCAGTTGGCCAACGGGGTCGTCGTCACCGGGGTTTACTGTAATGCGATACCCGCCAACGGCGACCGTGGCGGTTTGCATCGCCGTACCTATCGCGACGGTACGGTTATCGAATATGACAGCAACGCGCACCACTTGAAACGTACCCCAAAACCTGCGCATTCCCCTGCAACTAGGGGCCGGCGTATGAACACCTTTACGGCTATCGACCTGAGCCAATTGCCCGCACCGCAAGTGGTCGAGCAGATCGACTACGAGCAGATTCTGGAAGAACGCAAAGCCTACGCCATTAGCCTTTGGCCAGAGGACCAACAGGGCATGTTGATTGAACTGGGGCGTCGGGCAAGGATACCTTCGAAGTGGCGCAGAATTCAGCGCTCATACGCCACCGGGCGAATTCGACCAATCGCCGGCTATTGATGTCCGTGTCTTTCAGGTTGCCGAAGTCGGCGACACTGATCGCCACAAGGGTGGCCCGCTTGGTCTTTCCCAAGGGTCTGACCTTCTCCATCTCCAGTAGGTACCGATTGATCATGTCCTTGATGGTGACGCCCTTGCGGTTCGCTCTCTCGATGGCGCCGGGTTGATCCAACTCTGTTTCACACGAACGAGTCCAAGCCTGCGCTGCCTGTTTCCGGGCGAAGGTCTTACTCTCTTGGTAGACTTGCACTCCTTGACGCATGATTCGGATTTGAGCGGTATAGCTGGCCGTTCCGTCGGCCCGTTTTCTGATCCTGATAGTTGCCATATCGATTTGGTACACGCCGGTTTTGAGTTGGTACGTTGTACCATCGAGCTGAAAAAAAGCCCTAAATCGCCCTGAAACCCGCTGTGAACACGTAGAGAAAAATGTTACCGAAATCAGCTATATACCCTGTAAACACAAGCTCTACGGTGTCTAGGCGTTTCTCTGTTGCCCCCATGATGGATTGGACCGATCATCATTGCCGGTACTTCCTGCGGCTACTGTCAAAGCATGCGCTTCTCTACACTGAGATGGTCACTACCGGCGCCTTACTCAATGGCGATCACGAGCGCTTCCTGCGCCATGACCAGGCCGAGCATCCATTGGCTTTGCAATTGGGTGGCAGCGTCCCTGGAGACTTGGCAACGTGCGCGCGCATGGCGGAGACTGCCGGTTATGACGAGGTCAATCTGAATGTGGGCTGCCCGAGTGATCGGGTGCAAAACAATTTGATCGGTGCTGTGTTGATGGCGCATCCGGGGCTGGTAGCGGATTGTGTGAAGGCAATGCGGGATGCAGTGGCTATTCCGGTGACCGTGAAACATCGCATCGGAATCAATGGCCGAGACAGCTACGCCGAGCTGTGTGATTTTGTCGGGCAGGTGCATGAAGCGGGTTGTACCAGCTTTACCGTGCATGCGAGGATCGCGATTCTTGAGGGTTTGTCGCCGAAAGAGAATCGCGATATTCCGCCGCTGCGGTATGACGTAGCGGCAAAGCTGAAGGCAGATTTTCCCGATTTGGAAATTATTCTGAACGGTGGCATCAAGACCCTCGACCAGTGCGCCGAGCATTTGCAAGTCTTTGATGGGGTGATGCTGGGCCGCGAGGCTTACCATAATCCATACATTCTGGCTGCCGTCGATCAACGGCTTTTTGGCAGCACCGCGCCAGTGATCTCCCGGGCGCAAGCGCTGTCGGCGTTGAGACCTTATATTGCCGCGCATATTGAGAACGGCGGGTCGATGCATCACATCACTCGCCATGTACTGGGGCTTGGCACGGGGTTTCCCGGGGCACGGCGCTTTCGGCAACTGCTGTCAGTTGACATACATAAAGCGCAGAACCCACTGGCGCTGCTGGATCAAGCGGCAGAGCTGCTGGAAGGTCGCTAGTTATCTGTAAGTTCACGGAACAAGCTGTGCGGATGGGGCTCAAATGTTCTTCGATTGCCCATCCGCCTCAAGACGCATTTAGAAAGATGTTTTCTTGAGTGGTCGGCAGCGCTCGGGTAATGTCATCTAACCGCACAGGACAGAGCACACTCATGACTTCCAAGCTGGAACAACTCAAGAAAATCACCACTGTAGTCGCCGACACCGGCGACTTTGATGCCATCGCCCGCCTTAAGCCGGTGGATGCCACGACCAACCCATCTTTATTACTCAAGGCCGCTTCAAGTTCGAGCAACGATGAGTTGCTCCAGGAAGCGTTCAAAGGCAGCAAGAACGATATTGGCTTGGCCTGCGACCGTTTCGCCGTCGCAATCGGTCAGAAAATTCTTAAAGTCGTACCGGGTCGTGTGTCTACTGAAGTAGATTCCCGCCTCTCGTTCGATACTAACGCCATGATCGAACGTGGCGAACGCCTTATCGGTTTGTATGACGAAGCCGGCATCGGTCGCGAGCGGATACTGATCAAACTTGCATCGACCTGGGAAGGCATACGTGCCGCCGAGAAGCTGGAAAAAAGCGGCATCCAGACCAACCTCACCCTGTTGTTCTCATTTGCTCAGGCAGTAGCCTGTGCTGAAGCGGGTGTGTTTTTGATCTCCCCGTTTGTGGGCAGAATTTACGACTGGTACAAAAAATCAGCCGGCCACGACTTCGTAGGCGCCGATGATCCTGGCGTGCAGTCGGTGAGCAAGATCTACAACTACTACAAGTCCAACGACTACAAGACCGTGGTGATGGGCGCCAGCTTCCGCAACCTGAGCCAGATCGAGCAACTAGCCGGCTGTGATCGCCTGACCATCAGCCCAGACCTGCTGGAGCAACTATCTAAAGACATGGGCACGCTAGAGCGCAAACTTGCTCCGGGCAACTCCGGCGAACCGCGTCAAAGCTTGACTGAAAATCAGTTCCGCTGGGCATCGAACGAAGACGCCATGGCGACTGAGAAATTGGCTGAAGGTATTCGTCAGTTCGCTCGCGACCAAGAAAAGCTTGAGGCATTGCTCGCCGCCAAGGCTTGAATGCGCAAAAGGGCGGTACCTCTAGAGGGTCCGCCCTTTTTTTACGCCTGCGATTTGTGATTACTGACGCGCGGCGTTAGGGGTCTCAGTGCCGCTCAAGGGCATTGACCAGATCATGAAACGCTTCACGATTTGAGTCGTTGAGGCCCATTAAAATCTTGTGCGCTTCCAACACCTTCGCTTTTACCACTTCCTCGGATTGATCTTGCGATGGCAAATCCGTCAACGATTCAGGGCAGCGAATCGGCCGATCGACGATGTTGAATACCTGATCAAAACCCATCGACTGCAATAGCCGAGTAATGTCTTCGTGGGTGGTGACGACAGTCGGCAGAAGTCCAACTTTTTGCCGGGACATAATCGACAGCTTGGCCAGCAAGCCGAGCGTTGTGCTGTCTATGCTACGGGTTTCAGTCAAATCGATAATGATTGCTGAAAAATTCCGCGACGTGAAAATTCTTTCAATAGTTGTATCCAAAGCCGAACAAAGCGTAAGTCGTACTTCCCCGACGAATTTGAGAATAAACGTGCCTGCTTGCTCGGCGAACTGGATTCTACCGGTACTCATTAAAGGTTCCTGCTCAACACCAACAAGGCGATATCATCCGGCATCTCCCCTAGCGTGGCCAATCCAAACACTTGACGCAGACCATCCAGGCTGCCGCCTGCCGCTTTCACCAACTGAGGTAAAACGGCTTCTTTCTCTTTGAGTGTATCACCCGGTAAAAGGTCCAATATCCCATCGGACAGCAAGGTCAGACTGAATGCTTCAGGCAAATCCAACACGTGATCCTGATAGGTTGCCTCATTGAACAGCCCTACCGGAAGGCCTCGACCTTCCAGATAGTGCACTTCAGTTGGCGTGTACATAATCGGTAGGGGTAAATGGCCTCCGATGCTGTAGGTCAATTTTCCGGTTTCTTCGTCTATGACGCCGCCAACCATGGTGACATGCTTACCTAGGTTGCAGTTGATCAATCCACGATTTATGTGACCTAGCACTTCTGAAGGCTTGAAGTCAGGCATGGTGCCGTTGCGCTTGAATTCAAACATCAAGCGCGTCGTCATGAATTTCAACAATACTGTGACGAATGCTGATGAAGCCCCGTGCCCAGATACGTCAGCCAAATAGAAGGCTACCCGGCGCTCATCAACCCGGAAATAGTCCACGAAATCGCCAGAGAGGTACAGCGACGGAATGATCTCGTGCGCGAACTGGAACTCGCCTACCTCCCACGGATTGACCGGCAGCATATTCATCTGCACCTGGCGACCAGCGTTCTGGTCTTCCTGGAGCAAGTGCAAACTAGCTTCGAGTTCACGGTTAGCGGTTTCGAGCTTTTGTCGATAGCGTTGGTTTTCCAGCAGCAAACGAGCTCGATCCAAGGCTCTACGCACTGAATGCTCGAGCACTGCCAGATCTTCCAGCGGCTTGACCAAGTAATCTGCCGCGCCCAGACGCAAAGCCTCGACAGCATCGTTCATAACACCAGCGCCGGAAACGACGATGACTGGCATCTCAGGGGCGAGGTCTGTTACCTGACGGATAAGTTCGAGGCCGCCCACCTGAGGCATACGCAGGTCGCAGATCACTAGATCGGGCTTTTTTTGCTCGAAGATCTGAAGGCCCTGCAAGCCATTGCTCGCTTGCAGGACACTGAAGCCACTGTCTTCCAAATAGGCGGCGATGCTCGCTCGCACTACTTCGTCGTCATCGATTATCAGCAGCGTGGCACTGGTTTTCTGCATGTGGGCAAACGGCGCCAGGGGTAGGTTGGCGTAGGCGATTCGGATCACCCGGATCGCATACTGGATTCGCTTCTAGCCTCTCTAAAACGCCAGCAACAGACTTTACCATCGCTGATATTGCCATTCAGAGGTGCCCTTTAAGGCGCAGACGGTACTCCCATCCGACGGGCGTTTCAAGCTCATGCCCGTGGCGCCTTGGAGTCTTTACATCACAAATCACAGAGAGTTATAAGAACAGACAAATCAGCAACTAAATCGAAGGACTAACCATGAGCCAAAATGATCGGGACTACACGGAAAAGAGAGATTACATTCGAATGCGTGTGGATGCCGATATCACCTTGTTGTACGCAGGCCAGGTCGTTCCTGCAATCTGTGTAGACCTGTCAAGCTCGGGCATGCAGGTGCAGGTGCCGCGGGCTTTCAATGTAGGAGACAAGCTAAATGTACGCATTGATTCAGACCATTCTTCCCTCAAAGGATTAGAAGCGAAAACTGAAGTGGTCTGGCTGGTGGCTCAGGAAGACGGTGGCCAGAAACTGGGGCTCACCATTATTTCGATGAATTGATACAATTTTTTTCCTTGCGCGCTTATTGAATAAAAAAGGCGACCTCAGGGTCGCCTTTTTTAAATTTAGAACGATTAGAAATCGTCTTTGACCTTTCCGTCTTTTACCTTGAACTCGCGGCTTTGCAAGTAAGCATTACGGATGAACGTATACTTGTCACCATTGATCAACTTCTCAGCCGACAGCAGGCTGGCGCGGGTATCGACAATATCCAGCGCCTCAAGCGAGTTACGCCAGGAGATATCATTCATGTAGTGGTAAGGCGAGTCGTAGGTATCAGGGAACCTGGCAAGGCCATCACGCACGGTGCTTGGGCCTAGCAACGGCAGCATCACGTAGGGACCGCTGGAAACACCCCAGTAACCCAGGGTCTGACCGAAGTCTTCGTCATTACGCTGCAAACCCATTCGAGTACCGACGTCAATGAAACCAGCAACACCCAACGTGGTGTTCAACAGCAAGCGCGCTGTGTCGACCCCAGCGGCGTGTGGTTTGGCTTGCAGGACATCGTTAGCAAAGTTGCGGACGTCGCCGATATTGTTGAAGAAGTTATGGATACCATCTTCAACGAATCGCGGAGTGATGAACTCATACCCCTGGGCCAGAGGTTTTAGCGCATACATATCAAGCGTGTCATTGAAGCGAAATATTACGCGGTTGACGCCTTCCCACGGATCTTCATCCGCCGCTTGGGCTGCCGAAGGGACCAGTGCTACACCGCCGATAAAGCACAGTAGAGCCAGACGATTGATAAAGCCTGCACCAGTCACGGGCATAGCTAACACTCCTAGTTAATGGGTCGGGCTCTTGCCCTGCACGTCAAGGTCAGCAGTATAAAGCCTTCGGCAACATTTTTGGCAGCCTCTCTGGCACTGATAGTGCTAATGCACAAAATCGATAGCTCCGTGCTCATATAGCATTCATCTAACTGTCACAAAGGCTCCGTAGCGTAGGAGAATATTTCAGGGACGCCACTATGCCTGCGCCACACGCCCTACATTTGACTGCACCCGCTCCCACCTTCACCGCGCTGCTTTTCGGCCTCAGCGGCTGCTTAGTGGACTTTGGCGCTTGCGCATCGTCGTCGACCAGTAGTGCCCTCAACGCTCAACTCGAAAGCCAAGTCGATAAGCTCGATGAGTACGCCAGCATCACGCTTGGGTCCCTAGCGATTTTGCAAACACTTAATCGCCAAGGGGTGCCCTGCGCCTGGATGGATGAATTACCCGAAAACTTAAGCCATCTTCTCGCCAGGCCACTAGGAAGCTGGATCAAACCGGCAGTCCGCTCTAGCACATGCGCAGACTGGCCGGCACCTGATGCCTGCTGGCAAGCGTTAATGAGCCTTAACGTGCAGCAGCTGGACGGATGCGTCTTAGTCAGCGGCGACCCACGGCTGCTGCAGTCAGCGCTAAATGCAGGGCTTTGGACTGTCGGCTTGGCAACCTGCGGCCCACTTTGCGGTTTGTCACCCAAAGATTGGCACGCACTTAATGATGCCGAGCGCGAATACCGGCGAGGCCAGGCCACCCTGCAGCTATACAGCCTTGGCGTCCATTCTGTGATAGATCACGTGGGCGAACTAGCGTCGTGCCTTGCAGACATCACCTTGCGTCGGACGAAGGGTGAGAAGCCCTAATCAGATCTGTTTGATCAAGATCATGCACTTAGAAGCGGAGTGGATTAGTCTTACGCACATCAAGGACCTTTTAGCCCTGTGCAAGGGTCCATGCCAGAGCCTATCCATAAAAGGGAGCACGCTATGCCTGCCCGCGAACTGCAAGACCAACTCAATACTTTGCGCGAGCAATTGGAGAAAAATCCACCGCTTTCAGAATCTGAACGTCAGAATCTGCACGATCTGATAATGCAAATCGAGGATAAAATCCAACTGGAATCGATGACTCAGGACGCAAGTCTGTCCGACGGCGTCAACCTTGCTGTTGAGCGCTTCGAACTAAAGCACCCTGCTATTGCCGTGACACTGCGCAATATTGTGCAAACCCTCGGCAATATTGGAATTTAAATTTTTTGAGGTTTGATTTTCTGTAAAAAAACCCGTTCAGCGACGGGTTTTTTATTTACTGCCGCGCCAGCCGGCGATTCTCATAACGAATCGATTCAGTGCTGCGGTAGGGATTGATATCTAACCCGCCCCGCCGCACGTAACGCGCGTAAACCGTCAACTTTTCCGGTTTTAAAAGATGGTGCAGATCAAGAAAAATTCGCTCGACGCATTGCTCGTGAAAATCGGAATGCTGACGAAAGCTAACGATATAAGCCAACAGGCTTGCAGGATCGAGCGCCAACCCGCGGTACTCAACAACAACGCTGCCCCAGTCGGGTTGACTGGTGACTGGACAGTTGGATTTAAGCAAATGACTGTGCAGGCTTTCTTCCACCACCCGCGATTCATCGAAACGCAGTAATTCGGGGCGTGGGGCCTCATAACTGCTGACACTGATATCCAAGTCATCGATGCAAGCGCCTGGCAGCGATGCCAACCCTTCGCTTTCAATCTCCGCCAGACTGCGAATACGCACGCCCACTGCCTTACCTGCGGCTGCCGACAAGTCTTTTTCAAGCACTGCGACCAGCGTCCCAGCGTCAGTGAACACGGTTTGATTCAGCGAATTGAGGTAGAGCTTGAATGACTTGGATTCTATGATGTTCGCAGAGTCCGCCGGAATACTGAACTCGCCGACGGCAACTACCGGCTTGCCGGACGGCAACAACCAGGACAGCTCATAGCAGTTCCAGAAGTCAACACCTTGGTAGGGCAACGTCTGGGCCGTCAGACCTAATTCCGCCCATTTCGCGGCACGCGGAATCTGGAACAACAATGACGGCTTATAAGTAGCAATGTATTCACTGGACTTGCCCAGCGGCGAATGTTCGGCTGCGGGATACATAACATAGACCTGACTAATTTATCCCGACGAGTTTATAGGGTTTGCCCTTGATTTTCAGCGTCTCGTCGAGGATCTCGATCCTTACTCACGATTACCGCCTGATAATGTCCGGGATATTGCAAGCATTCAAGGCCGCCAGCCTTGCTGACCAAAACTAGACACTTCATCTACCTAGGCCAGCCAGGGCAGACTTAACGCAGACGTCCCTATAGCGACAAACAAACGGAAAGCGCAGACATAAACTCTCCATATAGAATCTCTAATACCCAAATATCACTCGTACCGCAGAGCATATGCTGGCTGGATCTGGGCCGCCCGCCAGGCTGGGTACAGGGTAGCCAGAAAGCTCAAGATAAACCCGGCGCTGCAAATCAAAACGACATCGCCGCCCTGCAATTGGGAAGGCAAGTTATTAACGAAGTATACGTCCGAACTGAAGATATGCTGACCGCTGACTCGCTCCAACCAGCCAACCATCGCACTGACATTGATCGCAGCAATGACCCCCAGAACACCGCCGATCAACGTGCCTACGATCCCGATAACGGTGCCCTGAACCATGAAAATGGTCATGATCTGTCCAGGCGTGGCGCCGATCGTACGCAGAATCGCGATGTCGGCGCCCTTATCATTAACCACCATGATCAACGTCGCGATAATGTTGAAGGCCGCGACGGCCACAATCATCAGCAGCAATAGACCGATCATGGTCTTTTCCATCTTCATGGCGCTGAACAGACTGCCTTGAGTATGGGTCCAGTCATCGGCCCGATAATCAGCGCCCAAACCGGCAACGACTGACGCCGACACTTGGGGAGCGGTGTATAAATCTTTTAGCGCCAACCGCACGCCTTGCACTTGATTCGGCTGCCAATGCTGTATTTGCGCAGCGTCAGCCACGTTGATCAAAGCCATCGTGCCGTCGAGTTCGGCGCCGACCTTGAACACGCCAACCACTGTCAGACGCTGCAGGCGCGGTGTAATGCCGCCAGCCGCCGAGGCGCTGGCTTCCGGGACGATCAGGGTAACTTTGTCGCCTACATTCAAACGAAACCGTCTGGCGGTTATTTCACCTACCACAACACCAAACGCTCCCGCCTTAAGGTCTTCCAGACGGCCTTGAGTGATGTGTTGGGCAACAATCGATACTTGGTGTTCCAGCGCTGGATCGACGCCGCTAACCTGAATCGGCTGCATCGATCCCTTATACGAGAACATGCCGTCCATTTCGGTAAACGGAACGGCAGCGGTCACTTCAGGATTCTTCAGTGCCGCTGTCGCCACGGGCTTCCAGTCATTTAGCGGCGTCACGCCATCAATGACGGCGTGCGGCACCATGCCGAGAATCCTCGAACTCATCTCACGCTGAAAGCCGTTCATGACCGACAACACAACGATCATAGCCAGAACCCCCAACGCAAGGCCGATCATCGAGGTCATGGAAATAAACGAAATAAAATGATTGCGGCGCTTGGCGCGGGTATAGCGCATGCCAATAAAGATCGATAACGGTCTGAACATTCGCGGAGCACCGTAAAAAGTGTGGAGACCCGACGCCGTCAGGGGCGTCGGGTTGATGGGTCAGCCTTCGACCAGTCGACCTTCTTCAAGGCGCAATACACGGTCCATCTGGCTGGCCAGATTCATGTCATGAGTCACCACCAAAAACGCCGTGCGCGACGAGGTGCTGAGCTCCAGCATCAAATCTTGAATCCCCTGAGCCGTGTGTTGATCGAGGTTACCCGTGGGTTCGTCGAGCATTACCAGACCCGGCTGATTGACTAACGCCCGGGCAATCGCCACGCGTTGCCGCTCGCCACCGGACAACTCTGACGGTTTATGCGCCAGCCGATGCCCAAGCCCCACGCGTTGCAGCAAGACGGTAGCGCGTTGGCGTGCTTCCGGGATCGCCGTACGGCCGATCAAAAGCGGCATACAGACGTTTTCCAATGCGGTAAATTCAGGCAGCAAGTGGTGGAACTGGTACACAAAACCCAGCGACCGGTTGCGCAGCAGCCCGCGAGCTTTTTCACCCAACGCCGACAGCTCTTCGCCCGCCAGCCACACACTGCCTTGCGAAGGAGTATCCAAACCGCCCAACAAATTGAGCAGCGTACTTTTACCGGAGCCCGAGCTGCCGACAATCGCCACGCGCTCGCCAGGGTGCAATTCCAACTGCAAGTCCGATAGGACCACCACAGACTCCGGGCCCTCCTCGTAGGATTTGCCTAGATTGCGGCAACTCAGCACTGCTTTATCACTCATGCCCGACTCACTCATAACGTAACGCCTCCGCCGGCTGGGTGCGCGCGGCACGCCAGGCTGGATATAAGGTGGCGAGAAAACTCAAAACCAACGCGGCACCGCAGACCAGAACCACATCTTCAGCCATCAGCTGGGACGGCAGATAGTCGATGAAGTAGACATCTGAACTGAGAAACTTGTGACCGATCAGGCCTTCTAGGGCGGAAATGGCTGCGCTGACATTAAGTGCGGCAAAGATGCCGACCAGCGCGCCAATCAACGTCCCGACAACACCAATGACCGTGCCTTGGACCATGAAAATACCCATGATTTGCCCAGGTGTGGCGCCAAGAGTACGCAAGATCGCGATATCGCCCTTTTTATCGTTGACCACCATCACCAGCGTAGAAATGATGTTGAACGCCGCAACCGCGACGATCAGCAGCAATAACAGACCGATCATGGCTTTTTCCATACGGATCGCTTGATACAGATTGCCATGGGTGCGGGTCCAGTCACGGGCATAAAACTCGTGATCGCCCAGCTTCTGAGCAATTTCCCATGCAACGCGTGGCGCCTGAAACAAGTCATCAAACTTGAGACGCAACCCTTGCACCTGATTTGGCTTCCAGCGATGCAGACGCGCCAAATCAGTCAGGTTGGTCAGGCCGAGGTAACCATCCAGCTCGCCAGCGCCGACGTGAAAAATACCGACCACAGTAAAACGCTTCATTCTCGGAAAGATGCCACCGGGCGTTACGGTGACTTCCGGGGTAACGAACGTGACCTTGTCGCCCATGCCCACACCGAGGTTGGTGGCGGCCTTGTCACCGATCACAATCCCGAAGCTGCCCGGCGTCAGCTCGTCGAGGCGACCCTGCTGCATGAAGTTATCGATAATGGAGACTTTTCGCTCCTCGACGGGATCGATCGCGTCCAGTAATACCTTCTGCACTTTGCCGTTGCTGGTCAGCAATCCCTGCATTTGAGTAAAAGGCGCAACCGCCTGCACCTCAGGGTGCGCCTTGACCTTTTCAGCCAGTGCATGCCAGTCGTTGATAGGTTGATCACCCTCAATCGTGGCGTGGGGCACCATGCCGAGGACGCGGGTTCGCATCTCATGATCGAACCCATTCATCACCGACAACACGACAATCATCACAACCACGCCAAGGGCAAGGCCGATCATCGACGTCAGGGAAATGAAAGAGACAAAATGATTACGACGTTTCGCACGGGTATAACGCGTGCCAATAAATACAAAAAGAGGTCTGAACATTTAGGGGCTTGTTCGCAGGAATAGGAACGTCCTTGTGGCGAGGCTCAACGAGCAGCCTTACACTCAGACCACCGCCGCTACCATGGGTTCGCCATGTCGACATTAGATGAAGAAGATCGCCGCGAATACTACCGTATCGAGGACACGATCGCACTGGAAATAAACCATACAACCGGCTCTGACCCAGGCCATAAGGCGCCCGCGCAGGACACATCCATTTTGTTCGGTCTGCTCAGCGAGCTGCATGTCAGCGAGTTCGAGTCTCAGCATTTGCTGCGCCAGCTTGGCGAAAAAGACCGCGTGCTGAATAGCTTTCTGAAAGCCCTGAGCAGGCGTATCGATTTACTTGGGCAAGTGGTTGCACATACCGCTCTAGGCAGCGTAGGCGAGCCCCAACGGGTAAAGCTGTCCGAAGGCGGTGTGCAGTTCCATCATCCGCTACCTATTCCGGCGGGCACTCAACTGTCGATTAAGATGGTGTTATTACCCGAGGCAAGAGGCCTTATGGTGAACGCGAAAGTCACGCACTGTGACGCCCATGAAATTGGCAGTTTCGAAATCGGTACCGAGTTCGAAGACCTCTCGGATGCTCAACGACAGCTGCTTGCCAGACACATTCTGCAACGACAATCCCAGCAACGGCGCTTGGCGAAAGATCAAAGTGAGATCCAGGAGTCATAAGAGTGCCGAGGCTAGCGAATAGCGCCGCCGCTGCCCTCACTAATGATTTATTCCCATGGATATTCAGACCGGCTGTCGAAGCCCGACCCTTTTCAATCTTGATTAATCTACCGACGCCCATAAGGACTAAACGTGACGCTCATTTATGGCCACCGCGGCGCCAAAGGCGAAGCACCGGAAAACACTTTGACCAGTTTCAAGGAATGCCTCAAGCATGGCGTCCGTCGTTGTGAACTGGACCTGCACCTGTCGCTGGACGGCGAGTTAATGGTCATTCACGATTCGACACTCAAGCGCACCACGGATCGGCGCGGCAAGGTCGTAGAACACTTATCTGCCGACTTGGTAACCTATGACGCACGCAAGGGAGGTCCAGGCTGGGTACAGCCTTGCCCCGTTCCGCGCTTGGAAGAGTTATTCGAAACCTGTGATTTCGACCATTGGCAGTTAGAGGTCAAAAGCGCCTCGCGTACCCGCGCCGCGACTACCGTACTAGCGATTCGCGAGATGGCGCAACGTCACGGCCTGCTGGAAAAAGTGACGGTGACGTCCAGTTCCCGGGAGGTGCTGCGCGCGGCGCTGAACCTGACTCCCGATCTGTCTAGGGGGTTAGTTGCTGAATACGCTTGGCTCGACCCGTTGAAAGTCGCGCACAGTTATGGCTGCACATTGTTGGCGTTGAACTGGACGCTATGTACACCGGAGAGGTTGCAAAAGGCACAACGTCAGGGCTTGCATGTATCAGTGTGGACAGTCAACGAACCCGCGCTAATGCGCAGGCTCGCAGACTTCGGCGTAGACAGCCTGATTACAGACTTTCCCGGTTTGGCCACCGCCACGCTCGGGAATCACTGAAATCGGTCCCCCCGACCGGCTCAGGCCACCGGCCGGAGCCGCTTAAAAAAGCCGGTTAAGACCATCGTAAGCAGCTACCCGATAGGCTTCGGCCATGGTCGGGTAGTTAAACGTGGTGTTGACGAAGTACTTCAACGTATTGGCCTCGCCCGGCTGGTTCATGATCGCCTGACCGATGTGCACAATCTCTGATGCCTGGTCACCGAAACAATGCACGCCCAACACTTGCAGCGTGTCTCGATGGAACAGAATTTTTAACATGCCTACCGGTTCGCCGGAGATCTGCGCCCGCGCCATGCCTTTAAAGAATGCCTTGCCAACTTCGTAAGGGACCTTCGCTTGAGTCAGCTCGTGCTCGTTTTTACCGATCGAGCTGATCTCAGGTATCGTATAAATGCCGGTCGGCACGTCGTTGACAAAGCGCCAGCTGCCGTTATCGACCACACTGCCCGCCGCCGATCGCCCTTGGTCATAAGCGGCACTGGCCAAACTTGGCCAGCCGATCACGTCGCCGGCGCCATAGATGGTTGGCACACTGGTACGGTAGCTTTCATCGACTTCAATCTGACCACGACCGTTGGCTTTAATACCGACGTTCTCCAGACCTAGCTTGTCAGTGTTACCGGTCCGACCATTACACCAAAGCAAAGCGTCAGCCTTGATTTTCTTACCCGACTTGAGGTGCAGGATCACTCCGTTTTCCAAGCCTTCAACCTTTTCGTAATCTTCGTTATGACGAACCATCACGTTGTTGTTGCTGAAGTGGTAGCTCAGTGCCTGGGCTATTTCCGAATCCAGAAAGCTCAGTAACTGCTCACGGTTGTCCACCAACTCAACCATCACGCCTAGCCCGCTGAATATCGAGGCGTATTCGCAGCCGATAACGCCAGCGCCATAGATAATCAATTTACGCGGGGTATGTCCGAGACTAAGGATGGTGTCGCTGTCGTAAATTCGCTTATGAGAGAAGTCGATATCCGCCGGACGATAAGGGCGAGAGCCCGTGGCGATAATGACTTGGCTGGCGACCAGCTTTTCCACTGCGCCATTGGCGCACACCACGTCGACCGTGCGCTCATCAGCAAAACTTCCGGTGCCGAAAAAAACATCAACTCGGTTACGGGCGTAGTAACCGGTACGCGAGGCCACCTGTTTATTGATCACCTTTTCGGCGTTTTTCAATACGTCCGGAAATGAAAACCAGCGCGGCTCACCAATAGCCCGAAACATCGGATTGGTATTGAATTGGATAATCTGCTTGACCGAGTGACGCAGTGCCTTGGATGGGATAGTGCCAAGGTGAGTGCAGTTGCCGCCAACCTGCTGACGGCTATCGACCATCGCGACTTTGCGCCCTGCTTTCGCAGCGTTCATTGCCGCTCCTTCTCCCGCAGGACCGGAACCCAGTACCACTACGTCGTAGTTGTAAACAGCCATGCGTACTCCTATAGAACGGGCCGAAACGCCACTCTGGCGTCTTTGGCTAAATCAAGTCGCGGCCAGCGACATGAAAGATCAAAACCTGGGGCGCAGTTTAAACAAGCGCCGACGCCGCGAACATTAACCCTTGGTCGCGTCGTAGGCCAACGTTGTGTGCACTACATGCGCATCGAGTCGATAAAGCTGCGGTCAGCTACTGCAATTTACCGGGAAACAGCCTGTCAAATTCCGGGCTACTGCGGATGATAAAGCGGTTATCGGCTCGAATCACAAAAAAGGCGGCGATTTTATGCGTGTCGGCATAGACCCATCCACGCTCAGGGCCAAGGATCTCCAGCAATGTCGACAATCCGTCGGCCATTAACGTGGAGGGATCAATGACTGTGACCGATGCCAGTGCGTGCACAATCGGCGCCCCGGTCAACGCGTCGAAGGTATGGGAGTAACGCTTTGCGTCCTGTTCGAAATAGTTTCGATAGTCCCCGGAGGTGGAAACACCATAACCGTCCAGCTCGATAATTTGTTCGGGAACCTGCTGATCATCCCGCGGCACCTCAAGCGCCACACGCCACGATGACCCGTCGGTTTTTTTGCCGACTGCCTTTAACTCCCCAGTGGCCTCGGCCAAATAACTCTGTATACCCAGTGACTGTAAGCGGGCACTGATAAGGTCCACCGCATACCCGGCGGCAATACTATTGAAATCGACCTCAACTGGCGCGTCCTTACACAACCGATCACCGTCAATGGTTAGGTGAGCATGGCCTACACGCCGCAGCACCTGTGCCAATTGTTCCGGTGTTGGCACACGCTCGACCCGGGCTTGCGGCCCAAAGCCCCACAAATCGAGCAACGGTTCGACCGTCAGGTCGTAAGAGCCGCGGCTGTCAGTGGACAGCTGCTCACCGAATCGAACCAACTGCAAGACGCTTTCGGGCATCGGTTGGCAACTGTTGCCGGGCAGCTTATTGAACCGTTCAATGTCAGAGTCGGCACGGTAAGTCGACAATTGTCGATCAACTTCAGCCAGAATCGCATCGACCTGAGGCTGAACATCCTCTGCTCGCGGCCCACCAGAAGGCCTCACGTACTGCACTGAATAGCTGCTGCCCATGGTTGGGCCGGTGAAGCTTTCCTGACTATCACCCGAACCACATGAGGTCACGGCACTTATCAGCAGCAAAGACATCGAAACCCTTACCCACCAGCGGGAGATCTGAAGCGAAGTCAGTCGAATAGTCCAATTGAAACGCATTCATCACTCGCAAAGCCCGGAATTGGGCAACAATTGTCTTAGTCTGAAATCAAAAAGAGGCGCGGCCATTATGCGATATTTGCTTGTCTGCTTATTGCTGTTATTAAGCCCAATAGTCTCAGCCAGTTCTGCAGACCGACTCAAGGAGGCTGCTTTTCCTAATCAGTTGAGCGATCGAACGCCAGCGCTCATGCTAAAAGGTCAAGGCGTATTGACTTATCTTTGGGCAGACGTTTATGCCGCTGCCCTGTTCAATGAACCGTCGATCAGTGCTGCCCAAGCGTTCAGCGGACAACGCGCACAATGTCTTGAGCTGTATTACTTTCGAGCCATTGACCGCTCAGACATGATTAAGGCCGCAGATGCAACCTTGGCTCGTCAACAAAGTGAAGCCACCCTCACCCGACTGAAACCGGAATTAGATCAGTTGCACGCGAGCTTTCAGGACATTCAGCGCGGTGACCGGTACCTATTGAGCTTTCAACCCCAACGCGGCCTTAGCCTAGAGCGTAATGGCCAAGTGATTTTCAGAAGCGCAAACCCCGAGTTGGCACACGTCTATCTCGGCCTGTGGCTGGCCCCGGATGGATTGTCTAAGAGTCTGCGTAAAGCCCTGTTAAATCGGACTTAGCCCGAGGTTTTCAGTTGTCTTGACGACCTAATACACATATTGTTACATCCGGTGCTGCATGCAGGCAGGAAGCCAACGTGCCATAAAGAAAAAAATAAGGGATTCCAGCTACATAGCCTAAGTGAGTAATTTGAAATGTCCTCGAATACGGGCAAAGGCAAAGCGATTTTTCGCGTTGTCAGCGGCAATTTTCTGGAAATGTTCGACTTTATGGTTTACGGCTTTTATGCCACAGCCATTGCAAAGACCTTCTTTCCTACCGATAGCGCTTTTGCTTCGCTGATGCTGTCCCTAGCGACCTTTGGTGCTGGCTTTCTAATGCGGCCATTGGGCGCGATTTTCCTAGGCGCCTACATTGACCGTCACGGTCGCCGCAAAGGTCTGATCATTACGTTAGCGATGATGGCCATGGGCACGGTGCTTATCGCCTGCGTACCGGGTTACGCCACGCTCGGTGTCGCAGCGCCGCTGTTGGTGCTGTTCGGGCGTCTGTTACAAGGCTTCTCCGCCGGTGTAGAACTGGGAGGCGTTTCGGTTTACCTCGCAGAAATCTCCACGCCAGGCCGTAAAGGTTTCTTCGTTAGCTGGCAGTCGGCCAGCCAACAAGCTGCGGTTGTATTCGCCGCCCTGCTCGGTGTTGGTCTCAACCATTGGTTGAGCCCGGAGCAAATGGGTGATTGGGGCTGGCGCGTACCGTTCCTGATCGGCTGCATGATCGTTCCGGCGATCTTCATTATTCGTCGTTCGCTGGAAGAAACGCCTGAGTTCCAGGCCCGCAAACATCACCCAACCTTAGGCGAAATTATTCGTTCGATCGGCCAGAACTTTGGCTTGGTATTGGGTGGCACCGCGCTGGTGGTGATGACCACTGTGTCGTTCTACTTGATCACCGCTTACACACCGACCTTCGGTAAAACCGAGCTGCACCTGACCGACTTGGAAAGCTTGCTGGTCGCAGTATGTGTGGGTATCTCGAACTTCATCTGGCTGCCAGTCATGGGCTCGCTGTCTGACCGCATCGGCCGCAAACCGCTGCTGTTGGCCGCAACTATCTTGGCATTGCTCACGGCTTACCCTGCGCTTTCCTGGCTAGTGGCTCACCCTAGCTTTGAAAACCTTTTGATTGTTGAGTTGTGGTTGTCGTTCCTATACGGCTCGTACAACGGCGCCATGGTTGTAGCCCTCACCGAAATCATGCCAGCAGATGTACGGACAACCGGTTTCTCTCTGGCCTACAGCTTGGCAACAGCCACTTTCGGCGGCTTTACACCCTTGGCCTGTACCTACTTGATCCACGCACTGGACAACAAGGCAGCGCCTGGCATCTGGCTCAGCGGTGCAGCGCTTCTCGGGTTGATCGCAACGCTGGTACTGTTTCGCAAAGGCAAAAACCGACTGGAAGCGCCTCAGGCCATTCCTGCTAGCGCCTGATAGTAATTTTAAAAAGCTGTAATAAAAAATGCCCCGACTCAGTCAGGGCATTTATTACAAAAGCTACTTACTTCGGAAACGCTGGCGGGTTAACCCCGGCAATGTCTTCCATCACACGAACAACCTGGCAGCTGTAACCGAATTCGTTGTCGTACCAGACATACAGAACAACGCGGTTGTCGTTGCAGATTGTTGCCTCGGCATCGACAACACCGGCGTGACGTGAGCCGACGAAGTCGGTGGACACTACTTCCTGCGAATGAACGAAATCGATCTGCTTATGCAAATCGGAGTGCATTGCCATGTAGCGCAAGTACTCGTTGATTTCTTCACGGGTGGTGGGTTTCTCAAGGGTCAAGTTGAGAATCGCCATGGACACGTTAGGCGTCGGTACCCGGATCGCATTGCCGGTCAGCTTACCAGCCAGTTCAGGCAACGCCTTGGCAGCAGCGGTGGCAGCACCGGTTTCCGTGATGACCATGTTCAACGCAGCACTACGGCCGCGGCGATCGCCCTTGTGGAAGTTATCGATCAGGTTCTGGTCGTTGGTATAAGAATGAACCGTTTCAACGTGACCGTTCACGATGCCGAACTTGTCATTAACCGCTTTGAGCACCGGCACTATGGCATTGGTGGTGCAAGAAGCCGCCGAAATGATCAAGTCATCTGCGGTGATCTGGTCATGGTTAATGCCATGCACGATGTTCTTCAGCTTGCCTTTGCCAGGCGCAGTCAACACAACGCGGGCAATGCCGGGGCAGGTCAAGTGCTGGCCCAGACCTTCGGCATCGCGCCACACACCGGTGTTATCTACTAGCAAAGCGTTTTTGATGCCGTACTGGGTGTAATCCACGTCAGTCGGATTCTTGGCGTAGATTACCTGTATCAGGTTGCCGTTTGCAGTGATGGTATTGTTGGCTTCATCAATGGTAATGGTGCCATCGAACGGACCATGTACCGAGTCGCGACGCAGCAAGCTGGCACGCTTGATCAAATCATTGTCGGCGCCTTTACGCACAACAATCGCCCGCAAGCGCAAACCATCGCCGCCGCCGGTTTTTTCGATCAGTATCCGTGCCAAGAGGCGACCAATTCGGCCGAAACCGTACAACACAACATCGGTGCCTTTGCCCGAGGTAGCGCTTTGTTGACCCACTACATCAGCCAATTCGTCACGCACAAACTGTTCAGCGCTGCGGCCTTTGCCCTCAGCCTTGAACTTCACAGCCAGCTTGCCCAAGTCTACCGAAGCAGCACCCAGTTTTAGCTCGCTCATGGCTTTGAGCAGCGGGAACGTCTCATGCACGGACAACTCGACGCCATCGGCTTGCCGGTGACGAGCAAAACGATGTGCTTTAAGAATTGCGATGACTGAACGGTTGATCAGGCTGCGGCCATAAATCGAGCTCACCACATTATTATTGCGGTAGAGCTGACCGATGAGAGGGATCATTGCCTCGGCGAGGGCTTCACGATCGATCCATTCACCAAGACACTGGTCGGGCTTCTGAGTCACGGGAACCTTCCACATGTAGGGGCTGAAAAAAGGGACTACATTATGCCGCCGCCTTTGTTTATGAGCAATGCGTGACGTTGAGATCACACGGCACTACATAAATTCCATGCACGTAAAACGCTGAAAACTGACAGCACGCACCTTCGTTCGCTACAATCAACCGCCCTTTCGCAACGCTGGAGCTCAACCGTCCGTGCCCGTTCTGCGTATCCCGAAACTCCCTGCTGCGGCAGGCAAACAACACTGGGGAAATTTGCCCGGTGCTGCCCTCAGTCTGGCCATTGCCGAAGCTGCCAGCGCTGCCAAGCGTTTTACGCTGCTGCTAACCGCTGACAGCCAAAGCGCCGAGCGTCTTGAGCAAGAACTCGGCTTTTTTGCGCCAGACTTGCCCGTACTGCACTTTCCAGACTGGGAAACCCTGCCCTACGACCTGTTTTCGCCGCACCAGGACATTATCTCCCAGCGCATCGCCAGCCTTTACCGGCTGCCAGAACTGGCGCACGGCGTGCTGGTGGTTCCCATCACTACCGCTCTGCACCGACTGGCCCCGACCAAGTTTTTGCTCGGCAGCAGCCTGGTGCTGGACATCGGCCAAAAGCTCGACGTCGAGCAAATGCGCATCCGCCTTGAAGCCAGTGGCTATCGTTGCGTGGATACGGTGTACGAGCACGGTGAGTTTGCCGTCCGTGGCGCGTTGATCGATCTGTTTCCCATGGGCAGCAAACTGCCGTACCGGATCGATCTGTTCGACGACGAAATCGAAACCTTGCGCACGTTCGACCCGGAAACCCAGCGTTCCATCGACAAGGTGCAGTCAGTTCGGCTGCTGCCTGCGCGCGAGTTTCCGCTGCAAAAAGATGCCGTTACTCGTTTCAAGGCTCGGTTTCGCGAGCGCTTCGATGTGGATTTTCGCAAGTGCCCGATCTTCCAAGACCTGAGCAGCGGAATCACGCCGGCCGGGATCGAGTACTACCTGCCGCTGTTCTTCGATGAAACCTCGACCCTGTTCGATTACCTGCCCCAAGACACCCAGGTGTTCTCGCTGCCCGGCATTGAACAAGCGGCCGAGAACTTCTGGGGTGATGTGCGCAACCGCTATGAAGAGCGCAAAGTCGATCCTGAACGGCCGTTGCTGCCGCCCAGCGAATTATTTCTCCCCGTGGAAGACTGTTTCGCCCGCCTGAAAAGCTGGCCACGGATAGTCGCCAGCCAACAAGACGTCGAAACCGGCATCGGCCGTGAACGGTTCCCGGTTCTGCCGCTGCCGGATCTGGCCATCGAATCCAAGGCCACCCAACCACTGGCCGCGCTATCAAAGTTTCTCGACGAGTTTCCGGGGCGCGTATTGTTTACCGCCGAGTCTGCCGGGCGCCGCGAAGTGTTGCTGGAGCTACTGGAGCGCCTGAAGCTGCGGCCAAAAACCGTCGACGGCTGGACGGACTTCACAGAAGGCAAAGATCGCCTGTCGATCACCATTGGGCCGTTGGACGAAGGCCTTATCCTGGAGCAGCCAGCCCTTGCGCTGATCGCAGAAAGCCCGCTGTTCGGCCAACGCGTCATGCAACGTCGGCGTCGGGAGAAGCGCACCGACGGCGGCAACAATGACGCGGTGATCAAGAACCTCACCGAACTGCGTGAAGGTGCCCCTGTGGTGCATATCGACCACGGTGTGGGCCGCTATCTGGGGTTAGCGACGCTGGAAGTCGAAAACCAGGTGGCCGAGTTCCTGATGCTGGCATACGCCGAAGAGGCGAAATTATATGTGCCAGTAGCCAACTTGCACTTAATCGCACGATACACCGGCAGCGATGACGCCTTGGCGCCGCTGCATCGGTTGGGCTCCGAAACCTGGCAGAAAGCCAAGCGTAAGGCCGCCGAACAGGTTCGCGATGTCGCGGCGGAGCTGCTCGACATTTATGCCCGTCGCGCCGCCCGTGAGGGTTATGCTTTCGCTGACCCCAAAGCCGACTACGCGACCTTCAGCGCAGGTTTTCCGTTTGAAGAAACCCCGGATCAGCAAACCACCATCGACGCCGTGCGCGCTGACATGCTCGCGCCCAAGCCGATGGACCGCCTTGTATGCGGCGACGTGGGTTTCGGCAAAACCGAAGTGGCCATGCGCGCGGCGTTCATCGCCGTGCACGGTGGTCGCCAAGTTGCCATTCTGGTCCCGACCACCCTCCTCGCTCAGCAACACTACAACAGCTTTCGGGATCGCTTTGCCGATTGGCCGGTGAGCGTCGAAGTCATGAGCCGCTTCAAGTCCACCAAAGAGATCAATGCCGCCGTGGCGGACTTGGCTGAAGGCAAAATCGACATTGTGATTGGCACGCACAAGCTGCTGCAAGACGACGTGAAGATAAAGAACCTTGGGCTGGTAATCATCGACGAAGAACACCGTTTCGGGGTACGCCAGAAGGAACAGCTCAAGGCCCTGCGCAGTGAAGTCGATATCCTGACCCTGACCGCAACACCGATTCCGCGAACGCTGAACATGGCCGTGTCGGGGATGCGCGACTTGTCGATCATCGCCACTCCGCCGGCGCGTCGTTTGTCGGTCCGTACCTTCGTCATGGAGAACAACAAAAGTACAGTCAAAGAAGCCCTGCTCCGTGAACTGCTGCGTGGCGGACAGGTTTACTACCTGCACAATGACGTCAAAACCATCGAGAAATGCGCTGCGGACTTGGCTGAGCTGGTGCCGGAAGCGCGCATCGGCATCGGTCACGGGCAGATGCGTGAACGCGATCTCGAACAGGTGATGAGCGATTTCTACCATAAGCGTTTCAACGTGCTGATCGCCTCGACCATCATCGAGACCGGGATCGACGTACCAAGCGCCAACACCATCATCATCGAACGAGCTGACAAGTTTGGCTTGGCACAATTACACCAATTGCGCGGCCGGGTGGGGCGCAGTCACCACCAAGCGTATGCCTATCTGTTGACGCCGCCTCGCGCACAAATCACCCCAGACGCCGAGAAGCGTCTGGAAGCGATTGCCAACACCCAAGACCTTGGAGCGGGCTTCGTGCTCGCCACCAATGACCTGGAAATCCGTGGCGCCGGCGAACTATTGGGCGATGGTCAGAGCGGGCAAATTCAGGCTGTGGGCTTCACCCTGTACATGGAAATGCTCGAGCGCGCGGTCAAGGCCATTCGTAAGGGCGAACAACCGAACCTAGACCAGCCTTTGGGCGGCGGCCCGGAAATCAACCTGCGATTGCCGGCATTAATCCCCGAGGCGTACCTGCCCGACGTACATACACGCCTGATCCTCTACAAGCGCATTGCCAACGCCGCCGACGAAGAAGGTCTCAAGGATTTGCAGGTCGAGATGATTGATCGCTTCGGCCTGCTGCCCGAGCCGACCAAAAATCTGGTACGCCTAACGCTGCTAAAGCTGCAAGCCGAGCAATTGGGTATCAAGAAAGTCGACGCCGGTCCTCAAGGTGGGCGTATTGAGTTCAGCGCCAGTACCCAGGTTGATCCCCTGGTACTGATCAAGCTGATTCAGGGCCAGCCCAATCGCTACAAGTTCGAAGGCGCCACGCTGTTCAAATTCATGGTGCCCATGGAACGTCCGGAGGAGCGTTTTAACACGCTGGAAGCTCTGTTCGAACGTCTTGCGCCGAAAAAAGCCTGAATCGTTAAAAGCGCTCCACTTGCACCGCACGCACGGCCATACTGGTCGACGTTTATCACAAAGCACTCAAGGGGCGCACTGCGCCCCTTGCCTTTTGAGCACCGCTGCGGCGTAGGGCTGTATTGAACTGTGTCGTCAATTCTTGAAAGAGTTTTAGCCTCTTCGTGGGCAGATGGTTTCAAAGCTCAAAGCCTTGAGCGAGGGCGCGACTATGCCCGGCAACAACGCATCATGTTGCACCACCTGAGCGGGGAGTTAGTCCAGACGCTATGCCGAGGCTCAAGCCTGGAAATCTACACCCAAACTCTCAAGCTCAAAGACCCGGAGAAATACAGCCAGTTCGTGGTCGCCAAATGCACCTGCCCAGTACGTAACAACTGTAAGCACTGCGCCGCCGCTTTGTTTTTCCTGCAAGCCCCGGAAAATCAGCCATCGATCCTTGCTGCGCTCGACATAGCCAACCCCACGCCTGATCTCGCTCCCCCCGTAAAACAAAAACCGGCGCTGCCCGAACGCACAATCGACTACTTTCCACGTCCACGGCTGACAGTTGCCAGTGTCGAGTACAGTGCCTACGAACCACGTAACGGCCGTATGCAACGGCACCTCCAGCACCGCGCGGCCTTGGCTTTTGGCTATGGTCCTTACTATGCGGCGGGCAAACCCGTCGATATGGTTTTGCACGAGCAAACCGAGACCCTGCGCCTCCATCGCCACGCCGATGAGGAAAAACGCTGCTACGAGGCGATGCACGACTGTGGCTTTAAGCTGGCGACTCGGCAAAGCAAGGCGCTACCCGACAGCGCCGGGGACATGTTCGAACTGCCGAACGATAAAGCCTGGCTGCACTTCATGACCCACCAATTGCCGCTATTGCGCGAACAGGGCTGGGAAATTGATATTTATGATGATTTCAGTTTCGACGTCACACCCGTCGAAGACTGGTATGCGGTCATTCAGGAGAAACCGGAACACGACTGGTTCGACCTGGAACTGGGGATTGTCGTCAACGGCGAACGCCTGAGTTTACTGCCGATTCTGATCAACTTGCTGCGCACTCACCCTGAATTGATGAGCGCCAGCGGGATTACCAAACGCCGCGACGACGAACAGCTTCTGGTGCAGCTCAATCACTTCACGCAAAAAGGTGGCGAACCGATTCAAGTGGCGCTGCCCTATGGCCGACTGAAACCGGTGTTAGCAGCCTTGGGCGACTTCTATTGGCACGACGATGGCAATAATGCGCTTCGCCTGAACACTGCCGACGCTACCCGTCTGACGGCACTGGACAACTTGCCGCTGATTTGGGAAGGCGGCGAACGCTTGCGTCGCTTCGCCGAGCGCTTGGCCAACATTAAAAATTTCTCGGTCGGTATACCCGAGCGCTTGAATGCGACGTTGCGACCCTATCAGCACGAGGGCTTGAGCTGGATGCAATCGCTGCGCGAGCTGGAAGTCGGCGGCATTCTAGCTGACGACATGGGCCTGGGAAAAACCCTGCAAACCTTGGCTCACCTGCTTATAGAGAAACAGGCGGGTCGCATGGACCGCCCTTCGCTGGCGGTAATGCCCACTAGCTTGATTCCAAATTGGATGGACGAAGCCGAACGCTTTACCCCGGAACTGAAAGTCTTGGCGCTGCATGGTGCAGGTAGAAAACGCAATTTTACAAACCTGCACGAATACGACCTGATTTTGACTACCTATGCGCTGCTGCCACGGGACGTTGAGTTGCTGGCGCTACAACCGCTGCACGTGCTGATACTGGACGAAGCGCAGTACATCAAAAACCCCCGCAGCAAGGCCGCTCATGCTGCGTGCAGTTTGAATGCCCGGCAACGGCTGTGCCTGAGTGGTACGCCACTGGAAAACCACTTGGGCGAGCTGTGGTCGCTGTTTCACTTTTTGATGCCGGGCTGGCTGGGTGACAACAAACACTTCAATAGCAACTACCGCAAAGCCATTGAAAAAGACGGCAGCGAGTTACGTTTGCAGCATCTGAATGCCCGAATCAAGCCGTTCTTGCTGCGCCGGACTAAAGAGCAAGTGGCCACCGAACTGCCCCCGAAAACCGAAATAGTGCATTGGGTTGAGCTCAATGACACTCAACGTGATGTGTACGAAACCGTGCGGCTGGCCATGGATAAAAAGGTTCGCGAGGAGATAGGTCGCAAAGGCATGGCGGGCAGCCAGATCATTATTCTTGAAGCCTTGCTGAAATTGCGCCAAGTGTGTTGCGATCTGCGCTTAGTCAACAGCGCCCCTGCCATCGGGCGCCATGGCAGCTCGGCCAAACTTCACAGCCTGATGGAGATGTTCGAAGAATTGTTGGCCGAGGGGCGAAAGATCCTGCTGTTTTCCCAATTCACTTCAATGCTAGCGTTGATTGAAGCGGAGCTGAACCAACGGGGCATCGAATACGTGCTGCTTACCGGCCAAACCCGCGACCGCCGTGCGCCGGTGCAGGACTTTCAGAGCGGTAAGGTACCGGTGTTTCTGATCAGCCTGAAAGCAGGCGGTACCGGCCTGAACCTGACCGCCGCCGACACCGTGATTCATTATGACCCGTGGTGGAACCCGGCAGCGGAAAACCAAGCCACCGACCGTGCGTATCGCATCGGTCAGGACAAACCCGTATTCGTCTATAAGATGATTGCGCGAGGCACCGTCGAAGAGAAAATCCAGCGCTTGCAGCAAGAAAAATCAGCGCTGGCATCCGGTGTACTTGATGGCCGAACAGCTGGAGACTGGCGACTTGAGAGCGAAGACATCAATGCTTTGTTTGCCCCGCTGCCTATACCGTCGCCGAAGCCGAAAAAGGTCAGGCCGTGAGCTAAATAATCTGGAGCCGACGTGTTGGGGTTCAGAAAAATCCGCAGGCCGAATACATCGGGAAGGGCGTCGCTCGGTGCATCAGTGAATCGCAATCACATTGGTTCATCCAGAAAGCCGCCGCGCTCAATCAGCCGTCAGCACCCTGGCCAAGGTTGCTTTAACCTTGCCCATTCCGTCGTGCAAAGCCTGTTCGATTTCCGCCATGGTAATCACCGCCGACGACTTCCCGGCAGCAGGATTAACCACCAATGCCAAACACGCGTAGGCCAGGTCGATCTCACGCGCCAATGCAGCTTCAGGCATACCGGTCATCCCGACGATATCGCACCCGTCACGCTCCAGACGAACGATCTCCGCCACGGTTTCCAGGCGTGGACCCTGAGTGCAGGCGTATACACCCTGGTCGCTGTGGTCGCACCCTTCAGCGGCCAGCGCAGCAATCAGTCTAGCGCGCAGTTCTTCGCTATAGGGATAGCTGAAGTCGATGTGGGTTACGTGTTCCAGGTCGTCGGCGAAGTACGTGTGTTCACGGCCGCCGGTGTAGTCAATCAACTGGTGTGGCACGCAAAAGTGGCCAGTGCCCATTGCCGGATGAATCCCGCCAACCGCATTCACCGCCAGAATCGCTTCGGCCCCGGCCTGCTTCAATGCCCAGAGATTGGCGCGGTAGTTCACTTGATGCGGTGGAAAGCGATGGGGATGACCGTGTCTGGCTAGAAATAATACTTCGCGCCCGGCGTATTCACCGACCTGAATCTCGCCAGAAGGCGCGCCGTAGGGCGTATTCATGGGTAACGATTGACGGATGTTCAGCCCTTCCAGTTGAGTCAGTCCGGTACCGCCGATAATCGCGTAAACAGTCATGGCAAAATCCTTTAATCAATCAGTTGGGCGGCACGCAACGCTTCAAGCGCTGCCAGCCAGCGCGGGTGCTGACGGTATTCAGTGGTGGCGTAAGCCTGCCCGCGCATCCGCGCGATACGCAGCGACGGTGCGACCTTCATCCGCTGCAGCGCGCTAAGGGCCAGCTCAGCGGCACCGCGATCATTACACACCAGGCCCATGTCACAGCCGGCCGAAAGCGCCGCCTCGATACGGCTTGCCGCATCCCCGACCACATGCGCACCCGCCATCGAAAGGTCGTCGCTAAAAATCACACCGTCGAATTTCAATTCACCACGTAAGATGTCTTGCAGCCAACGGCGGGAAAAGCCCGCGGGCTGCGAATCGACCTGTGGGTAAATCACGTGGGCCGGCATCACTGCCGCCAGTTGCTTGCTTAGCCTGGCGAACGGCACAAGGTCGTTGGCGCGAATATCATCCAAACTGCGCTCGTCAGTCGGCATTGCGACATGCGAATCAGCTTCTGCCCAACCATGACCAGGGAAATGCTTACCAGTTGCGGCCATGCCGGCCGCATTCATTCCTCGAATAAAAGCCCCTGCCAACAGAGCTGCGCGCTCAGGATCACCGTCAAATGCCCGGCTACCCACTACCGCACTACGCTGATAATCCAGGTCCAACACTGGCGCAAAACTCAGGTCCAGGCCTACCGCTAAAACTTCGGTGGCCATCACCCAACCGCAGTGTTCGGCCAGCGTTGTGGCGTTCGGGTTGTCGGCAATGGCCCGCATCGCTGGCAAGCGGATAAAGCCCTGACGCAACCGCTGCACGCGACCGCCTTCTTGATCCACCGCAATCAACACGTCAGGTCGAATGGCACGAATTGCAGCGCTAAGCTCGCGGACTTGCCGAGGATGCTCGATATTGCGCGCAAAAATGATCACACCACCGACTTCGGGCTGACGCAGTAGCTGGCGATCTTCGGCGGTCAACCACGTACCGGCGACATCGACCATCAACGAGCCTTGCAGGCCTGAACTCATCATGAAATTCCTTAACTCATACAGCCAAACCCTACAAAGGCGTGGCATCAGGCACAGTGCACACGGCCAGACGCGCAACCCATGAGGACAAACGGGTTGGCGAGGGAGACACGAATAAACCGAAGGGTACGCATAGGCGGCTAGCTTAGCGGATGAACGCTGTCGCGCCCACCCGACTGCGGCTAAACCTTGGCGGCAGCCGGACTTTTGCTGCGAGGCTTGAGCTGTGCTGAAACCATGGCATCGTCGGTAACGCCGGTCTCGGCGCGCATGCCGGCCGCAAGGAAAGGCACCATTAAGCGCATCACCTGCTCAATCGACGTATTCACGCCGAAATCAGTCTCCGCGATAGCGCGCAACGCCTTGATCCCGGACATGCTAAACGCGGCTGCTCCGAGCATAAAATGTACACGCCAGAATAATTCTATCGGGGGAATACGCGGCGCGGCGTCATTGACCAACAGCATGTAGCGCCGAAAGACTTTGCCGTACATGTCTTCGAGGTAGCGCCGCAGATGGCCTTGGCTCTGGCTAAAAGCGAGGCCCAGCAGACGCATAAATATCGAAAGATCGTTGTTGCTACGAGGCTGGACTGCCAAAGCTTGCTCTACAAGAATTTCCAGCAGCTCTTCCAGTGTGGGTTTGTGATCGGGCTTGGTGTAACGGCGCTCAAGCTCACGATCCAGGCTGATGCAGAAAGGTCCGAGAAAGCGAGAGAATACTGCTTGAATCAAGGCCTTTTTTGACCCGAAGTGGTAATTCACCGCCGCCAAATTGACCGATGCTTTACTGGTAATCAACCGCAGCGACGTTTCCGCGAAACCTTTCTCCGCAAACAACTGCTCAGCAGCATCCAGGATGCGTTCTACTGTTTCCGACTGGGCCATGATCTTCGCCTGACAAACACTTGTTTGAAACATACGTTTCAAGCGGGTTGTTTGTCAACCCTGTGCATTCATTTTCTGGCTGGGCAGTCACGCTGGCATTTAACCCTACAACAATGCGTAAAGATCTTACAAACCAGGGCCTGAGAACCTGCCGGGACAAGCGATCGCGTCGAGTCTTTGTCAGGTCGGTAGAGACCGTCCAGCGGTCCGGATACAAAGGACGATTGCCAAGACGTAATCACTGTATATAATCCCAGTCACTGTATAAAAAGCCAGAGCGATCAACATGCTGAAACTGACGCCACGCCAAGCCGAAATTCTGGGTTTCATCAAACGCTGCCTTGAAGACAACGGCTATCCACCGACCCGAGCAGAAATCGCTCAAGAGCTCGGTTTTAAATCTCCCAACGCCGCTGAAGAGCACCTTAAGGCGTTAGCGCGCAAGGGCGCTATCGAGATGACCCCTGGCGCCTCCCGGGGTATTCGAATTCCGGGATTTGAAGCCAAATCCGAAGAAAGCAGCCTGCCAATCATTGGTCGAGTCGCTGCGGGCGCCCCGATACTTGCGCAGCAACATATTGAAGAGTCCTGCAATATCAACCCGGCTTTCTTCCATCCCGCTGCCGACTATCTGTTACGTGTCCACGGCATGAGCATGAAAGACGTCGGCATTCTCGACGGTGACCTGATTGCCGTACACACCTGTCGCGAAGCTCGCAACGGGCAGATCGTGGTCGCTCGGATCGGTGACGAAGTAACGGTAAAACGTTTCAAGCGTGAAGGCAGCAAAGTCTGGCTGATCGCGGAAAACCCTGACTTCGCCCCTATAGAAGTGAACCTTAAAGATCAGGATCTGGTTATCGAAGGCTTGAGCGTCGGCGTCATTCGCCGCTAAAGGAGATTTTATGCAGTTCCACCAAACCCCACAGCATGCTCAATTACCACTGTTCGAGGCATTTATGGCACAGCCCATCGCCCCGCTACTTACAGACGTGGTCGAAACGCCCTGGAATTCAGCGCCAGAAGTTTTTAGTGAATTGTCGTTGCGCGGCGCGGCCGGAAATTGTCTAAATCTTTTGGCGCCGATTCTGCGCGAGCTGAGTCAGGATCAAGATGCGCGATGGCTAACGTTGATCGCACCGCCGTCGAGCCTGACTCAAGCCTGGCTGCGTGACGCGGGATTAAACCGGGAGCGAATTCTATTGCTTCAACCGCGCGGCGTTCAAAGCGCACTGGAGTTAACCTGCGAAGCCCTGCGATTGGGCCGCAGTCATACAGTGGTGAGCTGGATCAATCCGATCAATGGCATAGGGCGTGAACAATTGATCAGCGCGGCAAGGACCGGTGACGCCCAAAGCTTGAATATTCGCCTGGGCTGATTTATCAGCCCACGACCACCCGACAATTCAGTGGAGAATTCGCGGGCCATTGTGCTTATCAATATCACCTTCCGCGAGACGTCCAGCCATTTGCACGCCAACACTCAGCATCGCTTTAGCAATTTCTACGTGCTGGCCCTGCAGGAATACTTTGGCGTCTGCAGAGAAATCCAACGTAACCAAAGACCCTTCGTCTTCGGCGCGGCGCAATTCAATACGTCCGTCAGGCAACTCGACAATTTCTAAAAAAGACGTTGGCATAGCGATCTGCTTCCCCGCAAAAAGTCGATATTGTACCAGCCCATCCGACTCAACCCCTAGCCCATCGATCATTCAGCACTCACTGAGCCCTTCTCGAAATCGAACCGTCAGTCCCTTTAGCTGCTGACGCCAGTCTTCCATTTCCGTGCGAGTCAAAGCCGGGGCAGGCTCGTCCCCTAGGCTGATAGCAATGATTGACGGTTGAGTAACATCACCCTTAGGTTTCTTCGGTGCGCGCGGCGGCTGGAACAGTGCGTTATAGGCGGCCAACAGCTGTGCCAGCCAGGTTTGCGAATGCTCAGCCAATTCGATCAGTTCGGCCATTTCGGGAATCGCAACAGCGCTTAATACGTCCTGCGTCAGCAACATTTCTGCCCGGGGCGCACCGGCTTGGGGTAAGCGATAGAAACCTGCGATCTCATGACACAGGCCCAGCAATGCACCGTACAAATGAAACAACGCACATTCGCGCTCGGACTGGATTAGCGCCTGTGCGTTCATGGCCCGGCTGTCTTCAGCTTTGCCAAGCGCTTCCAGGGCAAGCCCGGCGAAATAGATTTTCTGGTTGGTGCGGGTATAAAGCTCATGGGCCATGGCGCGACTCTCCATAACAAACAGTTTTAGCCATCAAAAACAATTTTAGAACAGCTGGACTTAAAGCAAATCTGGCTCGCGCAACACGCATTTTGCGCGTCGGGCGAGCCAGCATCCGACAACCGAAAAGCACCCAACCCGAAGGTCAGGCGCACATCATCAACGTTTGTCTTCGACCTTCCAGGCGTTGCCGTCGTAGAACGCACGCCAGCCTGTCGGCTTGCCTTCCACTTCAGTCTGCACATATTGCTCTTTGGTTTTGCGGCTGTAACGTATCACCGCAGGGTGCCCGTCCGGATCCTTCTTCGGTGCGTCGCAGAGGAAGTGATACTTGGGGTCGATTTCGTCCCGGTGAGGAACAATCTCGATCACCAGTGGCGCACGGGTCTCGCGATTTTTCGGGAATTGACTGGCAGCCAGAAACAAACCTGAAGCACCATCACGCAAGATATAGGTGTCGGTAACTTTCTCGCACTTCAACTCGGGCATCTTCACCGGGTCCATCTTGGGCCCCGCCGCTTCCCCGCTTTTCAGCAGTTTGCGCGTGTTTTTGCACTCTGCATTGGTGCAACCGAAGAACTTGCCGAAACGTCCGGTCTTTAGCTGCATCTCACTGCCGCACTTGTCACATTCCAGGCTTGGGCCTTCATAGCCCTTGATCCGGTAAGTGCCTTCTTCAACCTCATAACCCACGCAGTCAGGGTTATTGCCGCAGATGTGCAGCTTTCGCTTTTCATCCAGCAGATAGGCGTCCATTGCCGTGTTGCAAATGTGGCAACGGTGCTTACCACGTAATACCCGAGACTCAGACTCGCCTTCATCGTCCTCGGCAATTTCGTCACCTGGCGTCAGGTTAACCGTTGCCTTGCAGCGCTCTTTCGGCGGCAGGCTGTAACCAGAGCAACCCAGGAACACACCGGTGGAGGCGGTACGAATCTGCATCGGACGACCACACACTTTACAAGCGATATCTGTCATCACCGGTTGGTTGGCGCGCATGCCGCTATCCGCAGCCTCGGCTACTTCGAGTTTTTTCTTGAAGTCGCCGTAGAATTCGTCGAGGACATTTTTCCAATCACGCTGACCTTTAGCGACGTCATCAAGGTTCCCCTCCATGCCGGCAGTGAAACCATAATCCATAAGATCGGAGAAGCTCTCAGACAAGCGCCCAGTAACGATGTCGCCCATTTTTTCGGAGTAGAAACGGCGGTTATGAAGCGCTACGTAGCCGCGATCCTGGATAGTGGAAATGATCGCAGCATAGGTCGATGGTCGGCCGATCCCGCGCTTTTCCATCTCTTTGACCAAGCTCGCTTCGGAGTAACGCGCAGGCGGTTTTGTGAAGTGTTGAGTCGGGTCAAGCTGGTTCAACTTGAGCGTATCGCCCTGCCCCATATCCGGCAACACGTCGTCGTCGCCCGGCTTGGCCATCTGCGGCAGAACGCGAGTGTAACCATCAAACTTTAGGATACGACCTTTGGCGCGCAGTTCGAAGGTCCCGGCAGCGACACTGACGGTGGTCGACAGGTATTGCGCCGGTGGCATTTGACAGGCTACGAATTGGCGCCAGATAAGTTCATAGAGCCGCTCAGCGTCGCGCTCCATCCCCGTAAGCTTGCTCGGATGGGTATTGACGTCTGAAGGACGAATCGCTTCGTGAGCCTCCTGTGCGCCTTCTTTGCTGCTGTAGACGTTAGGCGCTTCAGGCAGGTACTTCTTGCCGAACTCGGTTTCGATATAGGCACGTGCCATGGTCACCGCATCAACCGATAGATTGGTCGAGTCAGTACGCATGTAGGTGATGTAGCCAGCTTCGTACAAACGCTGAGCCATCATCATGGTTTTTTTCACGCCGTAGCCCAAGCGGTTACTGGCAGCCTGTTGCAACGTGGAGGTGATAAACGGCGCCGATGGCTTGCTGCTGGTGGGCTTGTCTTCGCGCTTGACGATGCTGTAGCTGGACGCTTTGAGCTTCTCAAGCGCGGCCATAGCCGTGGTTTCGTTTAGCGGCTTGAACGCCTCGCCGCTTTCACGGGCGACTTCGAAACGTACGTTTGCGCCCTTGGCAGTGCCGAGGTCTGCGTGGATTTCCCAATATTCTTCAGGGTTAAACGCTCGGATCTCCCGTTCGCGCTCAACCACTAACTTAACCGCAACCGACTGGACGCGACCTGCTGATAGACCACGGGCAACTTTCTGCCAGAGCAGCGGCGAAACCATGTACCCCACCACGCGGTCGAGGAATCGACGAGCCTGTTGAGCGTTGACCCGATCAATGTCCAACTCACCCGGCTTGGAAAAAGCTTCCTGAATCGCTTTCTTAGTGATCTCGTTGAACACCACGCGCTTGTAGCGGCTGTCATCACCACCAATGGCTTCGCGCAGGTGCCATGCAATGGCTTCCCCCTCGCGGTCCAAGTCGGTTGCGAGATAGATGATGTCAGCATCTTTGGCGAGCCGGCGCAGCTCTTCGATCACCTTCTCTTTACCGGGAAGGATCTCGTACTTGGCTTTCCAGCCGTGATCAGGATCGACACCCATCCGCGACACAAGCTGGCGCTTTGCCTTTTCTTTCGGCGTCAGAACCGGTCCCTCGCCCGCAACAGCCTTGCCGCGCTTGGCAGCAGGCTCTTTGCTGGCGCTAGCCGAACCGCTGGTGGGCAAGTCTCGGATATGGCCGATACTCGACTTCACCACGTACTGGTTACCCAAGTACTTGTTGATGGTCTTGGCCTTAGCCGGGGATTCCACGATGACCAGCGATTTGCCCATGGATCAGAAAATTCCTGAATTTAGAAATGAAAGGCGCTTGGTGCCTGTCGAGGCACCGCTATATATAGTGGCAATAAGACGAGGTCAAGCACAGGCTACTGCGCGATCTCAACTCAGGGCCTTGAAAACAGGCTCGGTTCGGCTTGAACCAAAGCAAAGCGTGGCACCTGTTCGCCGTCAACTTCGACGGACTCCAGGAACATGCTCAAGGGACGCACCCAAAGACCGTAATCGCCATAGAGGGCTTGATAGAACACTACTTCTTCTTCGGTTTCAGAATGACGGGCAATGCTGAATACACGGTACTCAGGGCCCTTGTAATGGCGATAGAGTCCAGGCTGTAACTGCATGCTGCTGACCTCGAAAATGAAACCTGAAAATAAATTATTTTGAAATGCAACTTTTTGCAAAAAAACCAGCTTTTCATAAAAACAAAAGCCGGGGCACTTGGCCCCGGCTTCCCATCAGACGAACCTTTAGACGCGTTCGAAGACGGTGGCAATGCCCTGACCCAGGCCAATGCACATGGTCGCAACGCCAAGGTTGCCGCCATTCTGTTTCATAACGTTGAGCAACGTACCGGAGATACGAGCACCGGAACACCCAAATGGATGCCCAAGAGCAATTGCGCCGCCGTGCAGGTTAACCTTCTCGTTCATCTTGTCGAGCACTTTCAAATCTTTCAGCACTGGCAAGGCCTGTGCGGCGAAGGCTTCGTTCAGCTCGAAGAAGTCGATATCAGTGATATTCAGCCCTGCGCGCTTCAAGGCTTTTTGTGTTGCCGGTACTGGACCGTAGCCCATGATTGCGGGGTCCACACCCGCCACCGCCATCGAGCGGATGACCGCTAGAGGTTGGATGCCGAGGTCTTGAGCACGCTGCGCTGACATGACAATCATGCACGATGCACCATCGGTGATTTGCGAGGACGTGCCCGCCGTAACCGTGCCACCTTTAGGATTGAAGGCAGGTTTTAAGGCGGCAAGGCTTTCCAGAGTTGTATCCGGACGAATGGTTTCGTCGTAGTCGAACATTTTCAGGAAACCGTTCTCGTCATACCCTTGCATCGGGATGATTTCATCCTTGAACTTACCTTCAATCGTTGCCTTGTGGGCCAACTGATGTGAACGCACGCCAAAAGCATCTTGGGCCTCGCGGGTAATACCATGCATTTTACCGAGCATTTCCGCAGTCAAGCCCATCATCCCTGACGCCTTGGCAGCGTACAGCGACATATGCGGGTTTGGATCTACGCCGTGCATCATGCTGACATGGCCCATGTGCTCGACACCGCCGACCACGAACACATCACCGTTGCCGGTCATGATCGCTTGCGCGGCAGTGTGCAGCGCGCTCATGGATGAACCACACAAGCGGCTCACCGTCTGCGCAGCGGCGGAGTGCGGGATCTGAGTCAACAGCGAAGCCATGCGGGCAATGTTCCAGCCCTGTTCCAGGGTCTGGTTTACGCAACCCCAAATCACATCTTCGACTTCCGCAGGGTCAACTTTGACATTGCGTTCCAGCAATTTGCTAATCAGGTGCGCGGACATATCTTCGGCGCGGGTATTACGGTGCATGCCACCCTTGGAGCGGCCCATCGGGGTGCGACCGAAGTCAACAATCACGACGTCTCTCGGATTCAAGCTCATAAATTCCTCTCAGTCGTTGGGCGCTTAACCGAAGAAGCTCTGGCCATTTTTAGCCATCTCACGCAGCTTCGCGGTCGGATGGTACAAGGCGCCCAGATCAGCATATTTGTCAGCCAGGGCAACGAACTCAGCCACACCAACAGAGTCGATGTAGCGCAGCGCACCGCCACGGAATGGAGGGAAGCCGATGCCGTAGATCAAGCCCATGTCGGCTTCTGCGGCGGTGTCGACGATGCCGTCTTCCAGGCAGCGAACGGTTTCCATACACAGCGGAATCATCAACCAGTTGACAATGTCGTCGTCAGACACTTCGCGTTGCTCGTAGACAATTGGCTTGAGGACTTCAAGCACAGCGGCGTCCGTGACTTTCTTCGGCTTGCCCTTCTTGTCCATCTCGTAAGCGTAGAAGCCCTTGCCGTTTTTCTGCCCCAGACGATTGGCTTCGTAAAGCACATCCACAGCCGAACGACGGTCATCCTTCATGCGATCTGGGAAACCTTCAGCCATAACGTCACGACCGTGGTGACCGGTGTCGATACCGACCACGTCCATCAGATACGCCGGGCCCATTGGCCAACCGAATTTTTCCATCACTTTGTCGATACGGACGAAGTCCACACCGGCGCTGACCAACTTGGCAAACCCACCGAAGTACGGGAACAGCACGCGGTTGACCAAGAAGCCGGGGCAATCATTAACCACAATCGGGTTCTTGCCGATTTTCTTCGCGTAAGCCACAGCCGTTGCCACTGCAACTTCACTGGACTTCTCGCCGCGGATGACTTCTACCAGCGGCATCATGTGCACTGGGTTGAAAAAGTGCATGCCGACAAAGTTTTCCGGGCGCTTGAGGGCTTTGGCCAACAGGCTGATGGAAATGGTCGAGGTATTCGACGCGAGAATCGTGTCGTCCTTAACTTGGCCTTCTACTTCGGCCAATACCGCCTGCTTGACCTTTGGGTTCTCGACCACGGCTTCAACCACGAAGTCGACCGTGCCGAAATCGCCGTAGGAAAGCGTAGGACGAATCGCATTTAATGCGACGGCCATCTTCGCAGAGGTTAAACGGCCCTTGTCGACACGATTGCCCAGCAACTTGGACGCCTCGTTAAGACCCAATTGAATGGCGTCTTCACGAATATCCTTCATCAGGATCGGCGTACCTTTGACAGCCGACTGATAGGCAATACCGCCGCCCATGATCCCGGCACCAAGTACGGCGGCCTGCTTCACGTCTCTAGCGACTTCATCGTAGATTTTGGCTTTTTTCTTCAATTCCTGATCGTTCAGGAACAGGCCAATCAAGCTCTGCGCAGCAGAGGTCTTGGCCATTTTAACGAAGCCGGCGGCTTCGATTTCCAGAGCCTTGTCGCGGCCAAAGTTGGCGGCTTTCTGGATGGACTTGATGGCTTCAACCGGGGCTGGGTAGTTCGGGCCAGCCTGGCCTGCTACGAAACCTTTAGCTGTTTCGAACGCCATCATCTGTTCAATAGCGTTGAGCTTGAGTTTATCCAGCTTAGGCTGACGCTTGGCTTTGTGAGCAAACTCGCCGGAAATGGCACGTTTGACCAAGTCCAGCGCGGCTTCGGCCAATTTCTCTGGCGCAACAACCGCATCGACAGCGCCCACTTTCAGCGCGTCTTCAGCACGGTTTTCTTTGCCCGAAGCGATCCACTCGATAGCATTGTCAGCGCCGATCAGACGCGGCAAGCGAACGGTGCCGCCGAAACCTGGGTATAGACCCAACTTGACTTCCGGCAACCCGACTTTGGCGCTGCTCGACATGACACGGAAGTCAGCCGCCAAGCACATTTCAAAGCCACCGCCTAGCGCGATGCCATTGATGGCCACGACCGTTGGAACACCGAGGTCTTCGAAGTCGCTGAAGATTTTGTTGGCTTCGAGGTTGCCAGCCACCAGCTCAGCATCCGGCAACTTGAAGTTCTCGACGAACTCGGTGATGTCGGCGCCGACGATGAAGACGTCTTTGCCACTGCTGACAATCACACCCTTGATCGAACCGTCAGCCTTGATGCTATCTACAGCCTGACGCAATTCATTTAGGGTTAGACGGTTGAACTTGTTGACGGACTCACCCTTGAGATCGAACTTCAGTTCGACGATGCCACTTTCAAGAGCCTTAACCGTGATGGCTTTACCTTCGTAAATCATCAACTGATCTCCACGATATGGAAGCTGAACAATACGCGCTGGACGCTAGAGGCCGACGTGAATACGGTTTAACCCGTTATTACTACCATCTGCCTAGACACACCCACCGACGCGATACTCGGGATTCTGTAAGCGCTTTCCGACATGCAAACGCTCATTTCATACGCCCGTTTGATTTGGGTACGGACACCATCACGGAAATCCTGCCAATTGTCAATTCCGCAAAATTCCCGTGGAGACTGCAATATATCGACACGTCAGTAATCCACGCCGCGCTGGCTGCGGGTTTGATACCTGTCGGATGTAGGAATATTCACTGGATTAATAATTCGCAGGCACACGCGTAATGCCGCACCTAATCGGCGTAATTTAACCGTCGAAGGACCAATGAAAGGGTCAGTTTGGTCGCTTCAAGCCAACGATCTGAGGATGGCAGAAATCCGCTGCAATATTTCGGGTTCGCCGCGCTCAGCCCAATACAGTGAGATAAGCTGCTTGCTGGCTTCGACCTTGAACACGTCGCAGGGCAATGTACAAAACTGCGCCATCAGCAATGCGTCCTCGCAAGGTTCGCGCCACTGATTCAGCCAAATACCCGGAGCGGCTTGCCAATAAACCCAGCACGCAGGCTCTTTGCGACTACGCGGCAAGTGATACTGCGCACAGGGGCTTGGAGGTTCAGTGGGTAGCCAGTGCGGCCATTCTTGCGGCGCGAGCTGCATACCCAAGCCGATACGACGCGCCTCCAAGCGCAACGCCATTCTTCCACTCTGCCGTCGTGATGGCCGTAACCAGGCCAAAGGGCTCAAAATCATCGCAAGGATTGACAGCACTATCCAGACCGTCATAGTTCTTTCCCGGAAATAACCATCATTTAAAGGCGCACACGATTGTGCGCGAAAGAGCCATACTCAAGGCTATCGCAATCCTCAAGAGGTACTCCTCATGCCGTACGAACATATCCTGGTCGCTATCGACCTTACTGAAGAGTGCGATCCTGTTATACGCCGAGCGCGTGAATTGGCAGTCAGCAACAACGCCAAACTCTCACTGGTACACATCGTCGAGCCTATGGCAATGGCGTTTGGGGGCGACGTGCCCATGGATTTATCGCAACTGCAGCAACAGCAATTTGATCAGGCCAAAGAAAAGCTCGATGCCCTGAAATTGAAATATCCGGAAGTCAGCATCGGCGACAGCCACCTTACCTACGGCCAGCCGCGCCAGGAAATCCATCAACTGGCCAAAGCGCAGGCCTGCGACCTGATCGTTGTCGGCAGCCATGGCCGTCACGGCCTGGCTTTGCTGCTGGGTTCTACCGCCAACGACGTTCTTCACGGCGCGCCGTGCGATGTATTGGCCGTGCGCCTGAAAACACAGAGCTGACAAGTTCCTGTAAGGGCCAATCCGTTGGCCCCTACAGATCAACTATCAAGCGTCCAGTTCAGCCCAACGTTCCAGAAGGGTATCGAGTTGGGCTTGCAGGTTTTCCAGTTGCGCCAGTACTGCCGCCGATTGCTCGGCCGGGCGCTGATAGAAACTGGCATCTGCCATTTCAGCATTCAACGAAGTCATTTGCGCTTCAACGTCGTCTATTTGCTTAGGCAGCGCTTCCAGCTCGCGCTGTAGCTTGTAGCTGAGTTTTTTCTTGGCAACCGGCATGTCCTGAGCGGCGACCGGGGCAGCAGCAACGGCGGCGGTGGCCAGCTCGGCTTTACCAGACTTGTTCTCGGTAACGCCCAACAGACGTGGCGAACCACCCTGGCGCAACCAGTCCTGGTACCCACCGACGTATTCACGAACCTTGCCTTCGCCTTCAAACACCAGCGTACTGGTCACGACGTTGTCGAGGAATGCCCGATCGTGACTGACCATCAGCACGGTGCCTTTAAACGTTAGCAGCACTTCTTCAAGCAACTCAAGAGTCTCTACATCCAGATCGTTGGTTGGTTCGTCAAGGACCAATAGGTTGGCCGGTTTACTGAACAGCTTTGCCAACAACAGACGAGCACGTTCACCGCCGGACAACGCTTTCACCGGCGTACGCGCACGCTGCGGACTGAATAGGAAATCGCCCAGATAGCTCAGCACATGACGGCTCTGACCATCGATATCGATGAAGTCGCGCCCTTCGGCTACGTTGTCGATAACGGTTTTTTCTAAATCGAGTTGGTGACGCAACTGATCGAAATAGGCGACGTCCAAACGTGTACCCACTTCAACCGAACCGCTGCTCGGTTGCAGACTGTCGAGCATCAACTTGAGCAAGGTGGTCTTGCCGGTCCCGTTGGCACCGAGCAGACCGATACGGTCTTCGCGCTGCAAGACCATGGAGAAGTCTTTGATCAGGAAGGGGCCGCCAGGATGAGCGAAGCTGACGTTATCCAGCACCATGACCTGCTTACCGGATTTATCGGCGGTATCAAGTTGGATATTGGCCTTGCCGGTACGTTCGCGACGCTCGCCGCGCTCTACGCGCAACTCTTTCAGGGCGCGGACGCGGCCTTCGTTACGCGTGCGGCGGGCTTTGATGCCCTGGCGAATCCAGACTTCTTCCTGGGCCAGACGCTTGTCGAACAAGGCGTTAGCAGTATCTTCGGCCGCCAACTGGGCTTCTTTGTGGACGAGGAAGCTGGCGTAATCACCGTTCCAGTCGATCAAGCCACCGCGGTCCAGCTCAAGAATCCGGGTTGCCAGGTTCTGCAGGAATGCCCGGTCGTGGGTAATAAACAGAACCGCACCCTGAAAGCCCAGCAAAGCCTCTTCGAGCCAAGCGATTGCGCCGATATCCAAGTGGTTGGTCGGCTCGTCGAGCAGCAGCAAGTCTGGCTCAGAAACCAAGGCCTGGGCCAATAACACCCGACGACGCCAGCCGCCGGAAAGCTCGGCCAGAGTTTTATCAGCCGGTAACTGCAGGCGACTCAACGTGCTGTCGACCAATTGCTGCAAGCGCCAGCCGTCTCGGGCTTCAAGGTCTTGCTGAACATGCATCAGCTTGTCCAAGTCCTCGGCCGTGACGATGTTCTGGCTCAGGTGGTGATATTCGGCAAGCAGTGCGCCAACGCCATCCAGGCCTTCGGCAACCACATCGAACACGGTCCGCCCGTCGGCTTCCGGCAACTCCTGCGGCAGCTCCCCGATTTTCAGGCCTGGCGCGCGCCAAACCGATCCGTCATCCGGTTTCTGCACGCCTTTTACCAGCTTCAACATACTGGACTTGCCCGTGCCGTTACGGCCGATGATGCACACCCGCTCACCACGGGCGATCTGCCAGGACACCTTGTCCAACAACGGCATAGCGCCGAAAGCAAGGGACACATCGCTGAATTTGAGCAGGGTCATGATCTTCTCCAAAAACTGGGGGCGCATTCTACCTGAGATACCCGCCATATGTTGACATTCAATAACAATCAAACAGGGGTCATTGACCTTCGTTACACGAAGGCGCTTGTTGAAATACAACAACTTCACCTCCGTTCGCTCGCATCCATCGTCAATGCTTTCACCCGGAGCCGGCAAAGGGCTAAGCTAGCGACACTTTTATCGATTCCTCTGCACGGAAGTCTCATGCGCAGTCGTCTGCTCGGCCTTTTATCCTGCTTGCTTGTCTCTGTCACCGCCGCCCAATCTGCACTGGCTGGAGACATTGCCCAACAACGTCAGTACTACGATGAAGCAAAACGGGCATTGGCCAAAGGCGATACCGGGCCTTATATGCGTTACAGCCAAGCGCTTGCCGACTATCCGCTGGAACCGTATCTAGAATATGACGAACTGACTGCTCGCCTTAAAACCGCCAGCAACGCAGAAATTGAAGAATTCCTCGCGGAGCACGGTGATCTGCCCCAGGCCAACTGGATGAAGCTGCGTTGGCTGCGTTGGTTGGCCGAACGTGGCGACTGGCAACCCTTCGTAAAGTACTACGACCCTAAGCTCAACTTCGTAGAGCTGGACTGCCTGTATGGTCAATACCAACTGAGCCACAATTTGCGCTCGGAAGGGTACGCCAACGCCGAAAAACTGTGGATGACCAGCAAGACATTGCCAGCTTCATGTGACGGTTTCTTCGCGCGCTGGGCAGCGGAAGGTCAATTGACCGAAGAAAAACGCTGGAAACGCGCCAAGCTCGCGGCCTCTGCGCGCAACTACAGCCTAGCCACGACCTTGGTCGACAGCCTAGTGACCCTCGCGCCGCAAGGACGCCTGTTGATCGCGGTTGCACAGAAGCCCGAGCTACTTAACGACCCTTCGCGCTTCAAGCCCGTCGATGAGGCCATGTCGGACGTAGTGGGCCTGGGCCTGCGTCGCTTGGCCAGGAAAGACCCGCAGAAAGCCCTGGAGATGCTCGACAACTACTCCGCGACAATGCATTTCTCCCGTGACGAGCAAGTGGCGATTGCCAAGGAGATCGGCCTCACGCTGGCGCGTAGCTTCGACGGCCGTGCCTTGGAGGTGATGACTAAATACGATCCTGACCTTCGCGACGACACGGTCACCGAATGGCGTTTGCGCTTACTGTTGCGACTGGGCCGCTGGGACGATGCGTACCAGCTGACCCGACGACTGCCTCAGGACTTGGCTACCACCAACCGCTGGCGCTACTGGAAAGCGCGCTCACTGGAGCTGTCGCAGCCCAACAATCCGCTGGTGCCTTCGCTGTACAAAGCCGTCTCCAAAGAACGTGACTTCTATGGCTTCCTCGCTGCGGACCGCTCGCAAACTGCGTATCAACTGAATAACCGTCCACTGATGCTCAGCCAGCAGATTATCAATAAGGTTCGCAACACCCCGGGTGTGCGTCGGGCGCTGGAGTTCCATGATCGCGGTGAAATCGTCGACGGCCGACGCGAGTGGTACTACGTCAGCCGCCTGTTCAACCGTGACGAGATGGTTGCCCAGGCGAAGCTTGCCTATGACATGCATTGGTACTTCCCAGCCATCCGCACCATGAGTCAAGCGAAGTATTGGGACGACCTGGACATCCGCTTCCCAATGGCTCACCGCGACACCCTCGTGCGCGAAGCTAATGTGCGCGGGTTGCATTCCAGCTGGGTGTTTGCCATTACTCGCCAAGAGAGCGCGTTCATGGACGATGCCCGCTCCGGCGTCGGCGCCAGCGGCCTGATGCAGTTGATGCCAGCAACCGCCCGGGAGACCGCACGCAAGTTCAGCATCCCGCTGGCATCGCCACAGCAAGTGCTTGATCCCGATAAAAACATCCAGTTGGGCGCAGCGTATCTTAGCCAAGTGCATAGTCAGTTCAACGGTAATCGCGTGCTAGCCTCGGCAGCCTACAATGCCGGCCCAGCGCGAGTGCGCCAGTGGCTCAAAGGTGCAAACCACCTGGCGTTCGATGTCTGGGTTGAAAGCATTCCGTTTGATGAGACCCGTCAGTACGTAGAGAATGTGTTGTCTTATTCGGTCATCTACGGACAAAAACTCAACTCGCCGCAACCGCTGGTGGATTGGCATGAGCGGTTTTTTGACGATTTGTAGATATTGAATAGCTAACGCAGCGTTGCCCAAAGCGCGTGCGCGACCTGCGGCATTCAGGCGAGCCTGGCGCCTTGAGGTTTTTCTGTGTCAGCCCAATAGCCATGTCATATGCATACTCTGGCTTGGCCCCAAAGGCGGTGTATCGAATCACCGCTGCGTGCCTACTCCAACACTGACACTGGCATGCCAACCTCAAGCGTGCCCGGCCCATCATTGACCATGTTTTGTCCAAACCAAACGTCCCCTTCGCGCTCACGATAAGTTTTCAGGGTCACCATAGGCTCGCGATCCGGCGAGCGTTCGCCGGTCTTCGGATCAATGGTGGTAAGAATGCAGCGTGTGCATCCCTTGAGCAGTCGAAACTCAATGTCGCCAATGCGGATACGTTTCCAGCCATCTTCAGCAAATGCTTCGCTGCCCTCAACTACCAGATTTGGTCGAAAGCGCAGCATTTCCAATGGCCGCCCAACTTTTGCCGACAAATCATCAAGGGATGCCTGGCCTATCAAGAGCAATGGAAAGCCGTCGGCGAAACCGACTTTGTCTTCAACCTTGCCGTAGCCGCTAGGCAACCAGCGTGCCCGATCGGCCGGGACATGCACCATGCGCGTAGGCCGCCCCATGAATTCACTGAGCCAGTGCGCGGCAGCATTGCCCGCGTCCGGCACGCGCAGGGTGTCGCGCCAAAGAGTCACGCCACGCAACGAAGCCTCGGTACTTTCCGGCACGGGAACATCCAAGGCCGCAAGACCCGGTGCGCTTAAGGTCAAGCCGCCAGAAGTATTCCATAAAGCCGATAACTGCGACATTTGCGGCATGGCACGCTGGGTGAAAAAACGTCCGGTGCCCTCTTCCACTAACATCCAGCGACGATCTCCGGCCAATCCCAGCCCGTCGAACATCGCCTGGTGAAGCGGCTCGGCCATACCAGATTTGAGTGGAAATCGATAAAGAGCGCTTAGGCGCAACATGGTCAGTTTTCCTAAATACGAAAAACCCAACTTATACGAGCTGCCGCCGCCCTAGACAACCCCCCCTGCTGCGCCTTAAATCAAATCTGCAACCGTGATCAGGCCTGATCGAGCATCAAACGCTCTCGCACCACATCCACCAATTTATCCGGCTGGAATTTGGAGAGAAAATTGTCGCAGCCGACCTTTTTTACCATCGAATCGTTGAAACTGCCCGATAGCGAGGTATGCAGCACTACATACAACTTACGCAAACGTGGATCGCTGCGAATTTCGGTGGTCAACCGATAACCATCCATTTCTGGCATCTCGGCATCAGTGAAAATCATCAACAGCTTGTCGGTCATGACTTCGCCGGAGTCCGCCCAAGCCTTGAGCATGTTCAGCGCCTTGAGGCCATCACGGGCCACATGCATTTTCACCCCGAGCTGAGACAAGGTCTCGCGAAGCTGCGACAGCGCTACGTTCGAATCATCAACCAACAGCACCTCGCGGCCTCGGGCAAGCTCTAACACTGGGTCCAAGAGCTTTTCGCGTGACACCTTAGCGTTGTAAGGCACGATTTCGGCGAGGACTTTTTCTACGTCAATGATTTCTACCAACTGATCATCGACCTTGCTGATCGCGGTCAGGTAATGCTGACGACCCGCACTAGCAGGCGGCGGCAGAATAGCTTCCCAGTTCATGTTAACGATACGGTCTACGCCACCCACGAGAAATGCCTGAACTGAGCGATTGTACTCAGTGACGATGATGGTGCTGTTTGGCCCTGGAATCAGAGGACGCATGCCAATGGCCTGGGACAAATCGATGACCGGCAATGTCTGTCCACGCAGGTTGACCACGCCACAAACAAAGGGATGACGCTGCGGCATTAATGTCAGCTTGGGTAGCTGCAGCACCTCTTGAACCTTGAATACGTTGATGGCAAATAACTGCCGACCCACTAGGCGGAACATCAAGATTTCCAGGCGGTTCTCACCCACCAGCTGCGTGCGTTGATCTACCGTGTCGAGAATGCCGGCCATTATGACTCCTGGGGAATGGTTCGAGTATTAGAGCGCTTCATTGGTTATCGGCTGAAACGCGCAAGACCTTAATGGGTAGGAAGTATGGCACGGAGCTATTGATGTCATATTAATATTAAGGGAATCCCTGAGTAGCCGTCAGGCCCAACCTGATATTCGCCCTGTGCAATAGACATTAATGTGACGCTATTCTCATCGCAACATCGGAGCCAGGCTTGTGTCGGCGATAGCACGACCCAGATCAAACAATACGAAAAGCGCTATCGCCTATGTTTCTAGACCAGCGAGGCATGCCGTCATGGGCGGTGAAAGGAATGACCCAAGCCTTGTGAGACGGTCTTGCAGACAGTGGATCGAGTTGATCTATACAGTTAAAAAACAAGATTCGGAAACGGCCTACAGACTTCCGTTTGGTTTCAACATTAACTTGAGGCCACTCGCCAAGCGAGATTTACGTTCGCTGACCAAGAGCTGTGGAGATAAAGCATGTTGAAGGACATTGAGTGGCAACATTTGCTCCCCGATTTTCTGATGGAAGCCCAAAAGCTTCTTGCCAAGTCAGACGAATGCCTGAGTCACTTGGAGCTATTTGCTAATGACAAAGACGCTATCGAATGCTTGCTTGGAACCTTGTTGACCCTTGCTCATAAGGCAGACGAGTTGGGCCTAGACGGCATCACTGATTTTTCCTTGCGAATCAGTCGCTTGCTAAGCCTGGCTTACCCCCATACCACGTTGCAGGGTGATGCGTTACGAGCGCTGGAAAACTGCTTCACCCTCCTCGCTTGGCAACTTGAACTGGTCGATGCAACCACCGGGCTTTTGCCCCTCGATGACAGCGAACAAGCGGAATTGCTGTACTCATTTGCGACCATCGCCGGACTCGAACATGAATTAGCCAGTCTCATGCCGACAGCAACATGGTCGCCCTCCTTGGCGCTGCGATTAAACGTCCCAGCCCACAGACATTAATTGATCAACCTCAGCCGACCCTGCGGGCTGACAATGCACGTTTGGGTCGCGCATCGACTTTCAAGGCGCTACGCTAACCACCTGTTCTTGCGCTATCGCAACTTTGCGCGGCGTTAACGCACTCATTTGCATTCTTCTAGAACTGATATTGACCCGATAGCAATCCGATCGGGTTATCCGCAGCGAACATCAAATGGCTTTTTCGCTATGTATGCCAGCATTAAATCACTCAAATTTCGGTCTCTGAGCAAAAATAACGCTCGCTGGTTGACAGTCGCACTCTGCGGGGGATTGATCGCAGGCAATCTCGCAGTTTATCTCGCCGCAATGGCATTGCCGCCTGAACTGTTAGCGCTAAACCTAGCGACAGTCGCCAGCGTCTGGTATGTGCAACGCAGGTCAGGTAACTCGATTAATTTTCAGCCACAAGAATTGGCTGAACGCATGCTTGAAGTTCAAGAGACAGAACGTCATCGGCTTAGCCGCGAACTGCATGACGACATTGGGCAGATGCTTACCGCCGCCAAACTGCAAAGCGACTTGCTGCAACGCCATATACCGGTGGAACTGGAGAAACAGTTTTTAACGCTATGTACAACGCTGGAAGAGACGCTCACGAAGGTGCGCGATGTATCGGCTATTCTCAATCCTCGCCAACTGGCCAGTCTTGGGCTAGAAGCCAGCTTGCGTGCGCATCTGTCGCGCACGCTGAGTGACACGGCTGTGCATTGGAGTTTGGAATGTCATCAGCGCTTGTCTGGCATATCGGAAGAGGTCGCGGTTGCGGCGTTTAGAATCACTCAAGAAGCCGTGACTAATATGCTGAGACATGCCGCCGCAAACAATCTTTTGGTCCGTTTGCAGCGCTCACCAGAAGGACTATTACTGCACATAGCAGATGATGGCATCGGTTTTCTGCCTGCTAAAAACCCAGGGCAACAAGGGCAACGTGGCATGGCGGGTATGGCAGAACGTATTGCGCTGCTGAGCGGTACGTTAAAGGTTTACAGCCACCCCGGCGAGGGCACCCACATTGACGCTCTTTTTCCTTGGGCACCCCGTGCTCGCGAACGCGCCAATACAAGCAGGGGCTTATGACGTGCAACCTGCTTCTAGTCGATGACCACGCGCTGATCAGGGCCGGTGTGCGTGCGCTGATTTCAGAGTTTCCAGGTTATGCCGTGATCGGCGAAGCCGACGATGGTTCCCAATTACTCGAACTGGCGCGACGCTTGCGGCCGGACATTATCCTTTTGGACATCTCCATGAAGGACACCAATGGTCTGGATGCCATGGAGCAGTTGCTCAATGAGCTGCCCCTGAGCAGCGTACTGATCTTGTCGATGCACACCGACCCCCAGATGATCATGCGTGCGCTGGAGAGAGGTGCCCATGGTTACTTACTCAAAGACGCAACCGGCACCGAACTCGAACAGGCCTTGACCGCACTTCGCAATAACGAGCGTTACCTCAGCCCTGCTATTGCCCATGCTGTAATCAATCAAGCATTGATCAGCGTCCACGCGCGCCGTCCCGAACGCGTCGTTGCGCACAATTTGACCAGCCGCCAAACAGAAATCCTTCGCTTGATCGCTCGCGGTAAATCCACCCGAGAAATTGCCGGGGGTCTTGGTTTGAGCATAAAGACAATCGAAACTCATCGAGCGCAAATCATGAAGCGCTTGCAGATATTCGACGTCGCAGGCTTGGTGTTGTTTTGCGTTCGCGAACGAATTATCAGCCTCGACGATTGAGCGGCTCGATGTCACCCAACAGCGGTGAGTGTTCGGGCAAATGCACCCGCAACGCTCGCGGTCGGACCGAAAAGTGCAAGCTCTCGCCGCTCAACGGTTCACCGTCGAGATTTATGTCCAAACCACGGGTCGATTTGAGTTCAACCCACGGCAGACGTGCACGCACGAACATGTTGTCAATGCCTAGTCCTCCTTCGAGCAACCCTTTAAGGGTGCTCACGACTTCTTGAGGCGCGGGCAAAATACTGATGTCCAGCAAACCGTCATCAGCCAGGGCTGTAGGACACAACACATGCCCGCCGCCCGCTTGGCGGCCGTTTCCGATACCCAGTGCCAAAAGGTCGCCACACCAATGAAAGTCAGGTCCGGTCAACTCACCATAGGCCGCGCGCAATTCACTAAAGCGTGACAGCCCAGTAAACAAGTAAGCCGCACCACCCAATACTTTCTTCAGGTCTTCAGAGGTACTCGCAGTAACCTGGCTACCAAAGCCACCGGTTGCCATGTTCAAAAACAATTGTCCGTCGACATCCCCGACATCCACTTCCCGAGCTGGCAGCTCAAGCAGGTCCAACGCCGCTTTGGCAGCCATTGGCACACCAGCCGCACGCGCGAAATCATTGGCAGTTCCCATGGGCAGCAATACCAGGCTGACTTGGTGTGGATACTCGGCGTGCGCCAATACTAAGGCTTGAGCAATTTCGCGCAATGTTCCGTCACCGCCGCCAGCGATGATTGTCCGGAAACCCGCGGCCAGCGCCTCGTTCACCAGCCGCTGGGCATCTCCGGGCTCCCAAGTCACCCTCACTCCAAGCTGCCAGCCCTCTTCACGTTTGGCCCCAACCGCGGCGCGTACCTCTTCATTAAGGGCTTGCTTCCCGTGAAGTATCAAAAGAGCCGTGCGCTGCGTCATTTAGATTCCTACCAGAGGCAAACCAATATCCTTGTGAAGAGTCAGACCCCAAGGCCACTAAAAAAAATCCGGCTCGACGTATAAATTTTCTTTCCGTTGACCCGCTGGAAGGCAGGCACGGCTTTATTGGATTTATGCTTTGAACCTGCCTATTCAGCTGAGTGAACTGACTACCTGATATCGTGGTTTTTACCCTCCGATTGAAGATATTTCTGTTTTTTAGACAGAGCACCATTGAAAACAAAGAGTCGGCTGTGGTTTATTCGACAAAATATTGGCTTTCATGGAGTTAGTGGTCTAAAAAGCCATTTTATTGACTTTTTTGTAAATAATGGCCGTTGCAGTGCGAAATCCGGCAACGTTTCATGCCGTAAAGGAGTAAGGAGTTTTATGCGCTTGCGACCAGTTAACAGTCTTCTGCTGACGCGAACTAGCCTTGTCGAATACTTCCTATTCGGGGTTCGGGTAATGCACGGCATCACCTGTATTTTGCCAGGGTTGCTGATTTTGGCATTTTGGCAAAACGACTATCCTGTGGAACTGAAAAGCTACTTGGCGGTGCTGCTATTTTTTGGATTCATCAGCGTGCTGATCTTCCAAGCCATAGGGGTGTATTCAGAAACTATTTTCAGCAACCTTTTACGCTTTCGCCTAACCCTTTTTGCTTGGTCTTCAGCATTTTGCTTGTTGCTGTTCATGCACCAGGCGCTTTCATTGCTCAGTTATATTTCCAACGTTCAGTTGATGCTCTGGTTCGCAACCAGCTTCGTGCTGTTCGGCGTTGAACGGTTGCTGGTACTGATGGCCTTCCAACGCCTAATGCACAAAGGCGTCTTTCTGCAGAACGCGATTATTCTGGGAGCTACCGAAAATGGTCAGCGTTTGGCTGAATACCTCGAACAGAATCAGGATATTCGATCTGGAGTTTGCGGGTTCATCGACGACCGCATTGGGCGTATGCCTGCGACTGTGGCAAATCTGCCGCTGATAGGGAATTCGGGCGACCTGGAACGGCTCATTCGCGAAGAAAAAGTCACTCAAGTATTAGTCGCTCTGCCTTGGACTGCGGAAAACCGTATGGACTACATCATTCGCGAACTGCGTAGATTGCCGGTTAACGTGTTGTTAGTGCCCGATATGGTTGCATTCCGACATGCCCACAACCGAATCACCGAAGTCGCCAACCTACCCATGTTCAACGCATCCGACGTTCCATTGAATGGCTGGTCACCGTTCTTCAAACGGCTTGAAGACATGCTCTTGTCGAGCATCGCACTGCTAATTTTTGCGCCAGTGATGCTCGCAGTTTCCATCGCCATAAAGCTCGACTCTCGTGGGCCGGTGCTGTTTCGGCAAAAGCGCTATGGGTATAACAACCGTTTGATTGAAGTCTACAAGTTCCGCTCGATGCACCGGCATCAAGCGGATGCAAATGCTGAAATTCAGACTGTCCGGGGTGACGCCAGAATCACTCGTGTAGGCCGGTTTATCCGCAGAACCAGCCTGGACGAACTGCCGCAGTTGTTTAACGTTTTGGCTGGCAGCATGTCGATGGTTGGTCCAAGGCCCCACGCTACAGCAACAAAGGCCGCAGGCATCCTGTTTGAAGAAGTCGTCAAGGAATACACCTCTCGGCATCGGGTCAAGCCGGGGATCACTGGATTGGCGCAAATCAACGGCTATCGGGGGGAAACGGACACCGTGGAGAAGATCGAGAAACGTGTCGAGTTCGATCTTGAATACATCGAAAACTGGTCGGTATGGTTCGATCTATACATCCTTTTCCGCACTGTTCCGGCAGTGCTCTTTACTCGCGAGGCTTACTAATGAGCATCCTCATTCCTTGCATCATCGCTGGCGGCGCCGGCACCCGTCTTTGGCCGGTATCGCGGGAGGCCATGCCTAAACCATTCATGCGCCTGCCCGATGGCGAGAGCTTGTTGCAAAAGACCTTCGTCCGAGCCTGCGGGCTGCCAGAGGTCAATCGAGTTCTCACCGTAACCAACCGCGACGTGTATTTCCGTATGGTGGACGACTATCGGCAGTTGAACACTACCCGCGCAAAACTAGACTTTATTCTCGAACCGTTAGGCCGTAATACAGCGGCGGCCATCGCTGCGGCCGCACTGCATGTCGCCCAGTTATACGGCGAAGATGCGCACCTGTTGGTGCTGCCCGCTGATCACCTGATCAAGGACGTAAAAGCCTTTGCCGAAGCCGTTGCTGTGGCACGAGAACTTGCAGATAAAGGCTGGATGGCCACGTTCGGCATCGTCCCGACTAAAGCGGAAACCGGCTTCGGGTACATCGAAAAAGGCCAAATGCTAAACACCTCTTCCTACCAGGTGGCGCGCTTTGTCGAGAAGCCCAATGCCGAGACCGCTCAAGACTACTTGGACGGCGGCCTTCATTTGTGGAATGCAGGCATGTTCTGCATGCGCGCCGACACTATGCTACGGGAGTTACAAGAGCACGCGCCCAACGTACTGGCCGCCGTACGCGCCTGCCTGGAGCAAAGCCAATGCAAGGAAGGCGATCACGAGTTGCAATTGGAATTGAATGCCGAGTTGTTCGCTTTGGCCCCGGATATTTCCATTGATTACGCAGTTATGGAGCCTTCGCAGAATGTCGCGGTGGTGCCTTGCCAGCTTGGCTGGAGCGACATCGGGTCATGGCAAGCGATGCGCGAACTTAGCCCAACCGATGACAACGGCAACCAATGCAATGGCCAGACCGTATTACAGGACGTGACCAACTGCTACATCGACTCACCAAGACGACTAGTGGGCGGTATCGGTCTGGACGATTTAATCATCATTGACACACCTGACGCCTTATTGATCGCCGACGCGAAACGTAGTCAGGATGTAAGCATTATTGCCAAGGAGCTCAAACGGCAGGGCCATGATGCTTATCGACTGCACCGAACCGTCACCCGCCCATGGGGCACCTACACCATCCTTGAAGAAGGTAAGCGATTCAAAATCAAGCGCATCATGGTCCGCCCGCAAGCGTCGCTGTCATTGCAAATGCACCACCACCGCAGTGAACACTGGATCGTCGTCAGTGGTATGGCGCTGGTCACCAATGGCGAAAATGAATTCTTGCTAGACACCAACGAGTCAACCTTCATCAAACCGGGCCGCACACACCGCTTAGTCAACCCTGGCGTCATCGATCTGGTAATGATCGAAGTGCAAAGCGGAGAATACCTGGGCGAGGACGATATCGTTCGCTTCACCGATATCTATGGTCGCGTACCTGTGGAGGCCGCCAAGCCCTGAAACTCGGCGCCAGGATTTCATTGACACGTTTGATAGCAAGCAGCCGCACAAATTGTGGAGGCATGCTTGCCTACGAAAGGCCTATCGTTGCGCCGCCTATATCGACCTGAAACCTGGGTTGCTGGCATTAACGTTTTCGTCGGCAAGGCAACTCCCAATCGCGGGTCAAACGTACTCAGAAATCTCTATCAGGTTCAGATCCGGGTCACGCAGGTACACCGAACGAATGGGTCCGGTGGCGCCAGTGCGCATGATGGGGCCTTCAATAATTGGCCAATTGGCCGCGCTCAAACGTTCGATCACCTGATCCAATGGGATCGATGCGACAAAGCATAAATCCAATGCCCCAGGCACCGGCTGGTGGGCTTTGGGCTCGAACTCATGCCCTCTAATGTGCAGGTTTATTTTCTGATGACCGAACGTAAACGCTATACGCCCTGCACCAAAGGTCTCCAGCTGCATCCCTAACACGCGAACGTAAAAATCCTGAGCAGCTTGGGCATTGGTGGCGGTCAGCACCAGGTGGTCCAGGTGATCGATCATTGGTTGAACTCCTCAAGCATTTTTGCCACAAAACGGGTTGGTACCACGAGCGCGCCTTACTCTGCGCAATGCTTCACGTGCTCTATAAAGTGCGCTACGGCCGGAGCCTTCTCGAATCGTCGATACACCAGCGACAAGCATGACGAAGGTTGGCAGTCCTGAATGCGTCGGTACACCACGTTGGGCAAGTTGATATGGTCCACCACCGATTCAGGCACCACCGCCACACCCTGTCCAAGGGAAACCAACGCGATGACCGAGACCAGTCCACCCGGCTGCGGCCCGAGCGTTGGCGCGAAGCCACCGTGGGCCGCCACTTGCAAAGTGCCGGAGATCTGTTCGGGAAGAATGAACGTTTCATTTTGCAAATGCACGGCGTTGAGGTCTTTCAGACGGCACAACCATGAGCTGTCGGGCACCGCCAAAGTGAAGCCTTCCGCCACCAGGCTGAGGGTGCTGAGCGAATCGGGCACATGCATCGGTGAGCGAATGTAGCCGACATCAAGCCGCCCTTCCTCAATCAACGTCGGCAACGCAGGCATCAAGCTCTCGCTGATGGCAAAACCAATGTCGGGATAGCGCTGACGAAAGCTGCTGACTTGCTGCTGCAACGCACCGGAAAATACCGCCGACGCAACATAACCCAATTCGATATGCCCGGTCTCGCCCCGTCCGGCGCGCTGTGCGTTGAGTTGCGCGGTTTCAAACTGCCTCACCGCCAGTTCAGCCTCTACCTGCAATGCCCGGCCGGCGTCAGTCAGGCTGACTTCTCGCTGCTGCCGCAGGAACACCCGTGTGCCCAGTTCATTCTCCAGGTCTTGAATCTGCCGCGTCAGGGTCGGCGGGGCAATACCCAACTGCTCCGCAGCCCTGGTGAAATTCCGGTGCTTCGCAACGGCCAGAAAGTAGCGAAAGTGGCGTATTTCCATAGTCGAATTAGCTCAAAGGTAATGAAATCCTACTGCATGGGTAATCATAGGCTGAAACCTTTGCTTTATGCTGCTGATAGCGTTACCTGCAAGACAATCATGAGCATAAGCGCCCGGAGGCAGAATTGAAAATCGTTAGCCCGCGTATGACCTTGTTGACCGCTTCCGGTGTCTGCTCGCTCATTGTTCTGGACACCAATATTGTCGCCGTCACGCTCCCCAGCATCGCCCGAGATTTGGGGGCGGGCTTCGCCGACATTGAATGGGTGGTCAGTGCTTACATGCTGGCGTTTGCGGCACTGCTGTTGCCGGCTGGCAGCATTGCTGATCGCTTCGGCCGCAAGAAAACCCTGATCAGCGGCTTAGTGCTATTTATTTTGGCGTCGGTGGGCTGCGGCGCTGCGCCCAACATCTTATTTCTCGACATCGCACGTGCGATCAAGGGTGTGGGTGCGGCGTTGCTGCTGACCTCGGCGCTGGCAACTATCGGCCACGTCTTTCACGACGAAACCGAACGCGCTAAAGCCTGGGCGTTCTGGGGGGCGTGCATGGGCGTGGCAATGACCGCAGCGCCCACCGTCGGCGGGTTGATCGCTTCTTTCGTCGGCTGGCGTTGGATTTTTTACTTGAATCTGCCGGTGGGTGCGGTGCTGATGTTCTTGGTCTGGCGCAACATCCCCGAGTCGCGCAATGAACAATCGGCGCGACTGGACCCTTGGGGCAGTTTGGCATTCAGCGGCAGTTTGTTGTGTTTGATCTGGGGTTTGATCGAAGCCAATCGTATTGGCTGGGACAACAGCCTGACCACCCTGCGCATGGCCGGCGGGGTGCTGCTCTTGGCACTGTTCGTTGTGGTGGAACGCCTACAGCATCGGCCGATGGTTGATTTGCAATTGTTCAAACACCCACGCTTCATCGGAGCGCTGCTCGGGATGTTCGCCTACGCTGGCTGCGCTCAGGTGATGATGACGATGCTGCCGTTCTACCTGCAGAACGGCTTGGGCTTTAGCGCCATTGCATCAGGACTGGGCATGCTGCCGTTCGCCGCGACCATGCTGATCTTCCCGAAAATTGGTGCGCGGTTGTCGAACCATCTCTCACCGGCAGGCATGATGACTGTCGGACTGGTCTTGGTGGGCTGCGGCAACCTGCTCAGCGCATGGGCTGCCTCTGTCGGCGGTTACTTGGGTTTTGCTTGCGCCATTGCAGTCACCGGAGCTGGGGCCGGTTTGCTCAATGGTGATACCCAGAAAAACATTATGGCGTGCGTGCCGCGGGATCGTGCAGGCATGGCCTCGGGCATGAGCACCACCATGCGTTTCAGCGCCATTGTGTTGGCAATCGGGATCTACGGCGCGGTATTGGCCAGCCACACGCAACAGGCGTTGAGTGGCAGTCTGCACACGGAAGCCCCCGAATGGTTGACGCAAACCGATTACATCGCCTCGCGTGTGGTGGCCGGCGATATGACCGCCGCGTTGTCGCCCCTGACAGAGAGTGCTCGCTTAGTGATTCAGCCCTTGGCGCAACAGGCTTTTGTCGCAGGTTTCAGCACCCTTCTCTGGCTAGCCGGGTTGTTGGCGTTGTTCGGTGCAATATTGGTGGGCACCTTGATGCGTAACCCGATTCCCTCGGTGCAGATGAGTCCGGCGTAAATGCACGATTTGATTTGTAAAAGCGCGCTTGTCAGCAATGGATCGCGAAGCGGCGCGTTCAATACGTCGCCGTTTTCGAGGCATCAATCATGTACCACGCACTAGCTCTGCCCTGCTCCCCCAACGACGTCCACGAGCGGATTTACAAAGGGCAAATCTTGGCTATCGACGCCCAACCGGCGATGGCGAAACTGGTGACGTTCGCCGATGAGTTTCTGCGCGAGGCGCTGTTTCCCCACACCCCTGCGCTGATTCATCAGCACTGGTCCCACGCCCAACAAGCCGAAGGATTCACTCGCTGCCAAGCTGATTTTCATCAGGCACACGAAGCAAATCGCCTCTGGGTCAAGCTCATGGAAGACATCGGCCTTGACCCTGTGGAGCTTGCCTGTGACCGGCTGCACTTACGCTTTCAACCGCCACCCAGTTCCGACGCCCCAGCGTCTCGTGCACGTGCAACCGCAACCATTGCGTTTCATCGTGATACCTGGGGTTCGAATCTGTATGCGCAAACCAATTGGTGGGCGCCTATTTACCCCGTGAGTGCGCAAAGAACATTTGCCATGTACCCGCATTTATGGGACCAACCGTTGCAAAACACCAGTGCTGAGTTCGACCTTGCGTCAGTGCTAGCGCGATCCCAAGCCGGCGGCCGTAATTCGGTAGACGCTGACCAGGCCACTCCGCATTTACTTGAAACCGTGGACGCTAGCCTTGGGCAACCCGTGGTGATCGCGCCCGGTTCGATCATCGCCTTTTCCGGAGCCCATGCCCATGCAGGCGTGCCTAATAGCAGCGCCCTGACGCGCATCTCTTTCGAAACCCGGACCCTGTGGCTCAACGATCTGCGTAAGGGGCGCGGCGCACCAAATATAGATGGCCATGCACGGTGGATGTCCCCGGGATTTTTTCGTTGCTTGAGCGACGGCCAACGTCTGCATGAATGGATAGGCTGCAGTTACCTCACGCTTTACAAAAAAGGCCAAAAATACCCTTAGCGTGACGACGCCAACTGCCACACCCGAGCCAGATCACGCGCTCGGTCGTGTAACAATTGGGCGGCATTACGACATGCATAATCGAGGGTCATCGGGCCACTGGTCAGCGCAAAAGCCGCATTTATGCCGTGTTGGTACAACTGGGCATAGCCCTCCCCCAGCGTTCCCGCCAAAACGATCACCGGAACGCCTTTGTGCTGGGCAATTTTGGCAACCCCAAATGGCGTTTTACCACGCAGAGTCTGAGCGTCGAAACGACCCTCGCCGGTAATTACCCAGTCGGCGCCCTCCAGTGCATCGGCCAGTCCAACCAGATCAGCCACTACGTCCACGCCGGGACGAAAGGTCGCATTCAGATACGCCTTGGCGGCGAAGCCCATGCCACCCGCCGCACCACATCCGGGGTCGTCCCGTAGATCGCGGTTCAGCACCTCAGCAGATTGATCGGCGAAATGCCCCAACGCCGCGTCCAATTCCAGGACTTGCTGCGGTGACGCGCCCTTTTGCGGCCCAAAGACATGCGACGCCCCATGCAGACCGCACAACGGATTATCAACGTCCGCAGCGACTTCAAAGCACACGTCGCGCAAACGCTTGTCGAGGCCATCCATTTCGATCCGTTGGACCCGCGCCAATGCCAGGCCGCCCGGCTCCACACGCTGCCCCTGGGCATCCAGAAACCGCGCACCCAGTGCCGACAGCATGCCGCTGCCTGCGTCATTGGTCGCACTGCCGCCAATAGCCAAAATGATCCGTTGCGCACCGGCATCCAGCGCCGCGCCGATCAATTCGCCTGTACCTTGAGTACTGCTGAGGCAGGCGTTTCGTTGTTCCAGGGTCAAGAGTTGCAGGCCGCTGGCCATGGCCATTTCGATGATCGCGGTGCGGCTTTGCGCTAGCCAACCCCATTGCGCGTCAACCGCATCTCCCAGCGGCCCAGTTACCGAGGCGCTCATCCAATGACCATCACACGCCGCCAAAATCGCCTCGATAGTGCCTTCACCGCCATCTGCCATCGGGCATTGAACGAGTTCGGCATCAGGCCAGACTTCGGCAAGGCCGCTCGCGATAGCAATGGCCGCAGCTTGAGCGCTCAGACTGTCCTTGAAAGAATCCGGGGCGATGACGATTTTCATGATTATTTTCCTGTCCGTAATACGTGGATGTTCTCACCCCGGCCCACGTTTGCCGCCTGACCTTCGCACAACTAACGTCACAGGCTGTTGGTCATCGGAACAAAGGTCGCGACCGTTTTACTCATTAACAACGCGCGCAGTCATTTGCAAACCCAAGTAAAGGCGCAGAAGGTCGTTGGTTCGATAGGGATCGCAGCCGCTGAGTTCGGCAACTTTTTCCAGACGATAACGCAGACTATTACGGTGAATGCCTAACGCGTCGGCGCAGGCCTGGCTTTCGCCGCTGTAATCGAACCAACTGCGTAAAGTTTCCAGCAACAGGCTGCTATTGCTGTGCTGCAATCGGGTGATGGGATCAGCGATGCCTTGAGCCAGCCAATCATTTCGGTAACGCCAAAACAATACCGCAAGCCGATGCACCGCCAAACGAAAGAGCCGTTGTTGTGGATGAACGTGGCGCGCGTAATCAAGCAAATCTCGAGCGGCGGCGCACGCGTGGCGTAAGGTCGACAGATCGGCAGATTGCTCCACGGTGACCAAGCGCAGTGCTGCCCAACCCTGCTCATTTAGTTGCTCCAGCAGCAGTGCGTCGTCGCGCTCTTTACCATTGGCTCGGCACCAATACACCAGCGTCGATTCGCGAACGACGCACCAACTGTTGGTGTAACGAGTATTCAGCCAATTGCTTATTTGATTGGCCGTAGCCGTGTGTGCTGGCAGTTCAATCAAGACCGCTTGACGCGGTAATTGCGGTTGCAATCCCAGGTGTTCAGCCTCTTCAACCAACGCGTCGGGGCAGTCGGACAGCAACAGCCTGGAGAGTAAATCTTCGCTGCGCTGATGCCGCCAATTTTGGTCCGCTTGCTGGCGCCGATGTTCCATAAGCATTTCGGCGGTCATCTTGACCAACTCGCCGTAGACCCGAACCTGATCGGGTTCGCCCGTGATACCTAGCACGCCCACCAATTGCTGATCGAGCATCAACGGCAAATTGACCCCCGGCCGGACGCCGCTCAGGTGCTTGGCAGTTTGCGAGTCAATTTCCACCACTCGATGATTGGCCAGCACTAACTGCGCGCCCTCGTGCCGAGTGTACAAACGGTCGGCCTCACCACTTCCGATGATGATGCCCAGATAATCCATCACATTGACGTTGCACGGCAGAATCGCCATAGCTCGGTCAACGATGTCTTGGGCAAGGGCGTGGTCAAGCGCAAACATAAAAGGCTCCGCATAGAGGGGAATCAGAGGAGTTTGCCTCAATCATAGCGCTGAATCATAGACTCCTCTGCGGCTTTTCGCCCCGACGGTTTTACGACACAGGCCCACCAGCGTGCGGTTTTTTCATCTAACACAAAGGCCGTGCTAAGGTTTGCACAGACCCTGACCGCGATGCTTCCCAATGCCTCATCTTGCCCATACTCATCCCCGCCTGACCGTTGCTGGATTGATTGGCTGCGCCAGCGGAATCGTCTGCAGTTTCGTTGTTCCCGGACTCACGCCAACCACCCACATATTGATCGGCTGGAACATCGGTGTATGGACATACCTGATGCTGATGATATGGCGAACCAATCGTGCGGGTGCCGACGACGTCAAACGTTTTGCCATTGTTGAAGATGAAAATGCCGGGCTCGTATTGGCCATGGTTTGCGTGGCAGCGATTGCCAGCCTGGCAGCTATCAGCGTGGAGTTGATCGGTAGCAAAGACCTCAGCGCCAGCCTCAAAGCTTGGCATTACGGCTTCACCGGGGTAACCGTGGTGGGTTCATGGCTGATGACCGGGGTGATTTTCAGCCTGCACTATGCGCGGCTGTTCTATACCGCCAACACTCCGGAACCGGCATTGCGCTTTGCAGATGGCGAAAAAAATCCGAACTATTGGGACTTCTTGTATTTTTCTTTCACCATCAGCGTTGCCGTACAAACAGCCGACGTCGGTGTCGCCAGCCGAGATTTGCGCAAGACCGTGCTGGCGCAGTCGTTGATTGGCTTTGTGTTCAATACAGCGATTTTGGGGTTTTCGATCAATATCGCGGCGGGATTATTTGGTTAGAACATCGTTCTACGAATCATTTATTGCATAAAAAATGAAATTCAGGAGCAAGCCCTTGTTTGCTGCGAAAAATTCCAGCGCACCTTATCGAGGCATTTTGAATGACTGAGCATTCTCGCCTGCACATCGCCGTCCTTGATGACTGGCAATCAATAGCCAGCGACGTGGTGGACTGGACCGTTCTCAGCACCTTCGCAGAGCTAAGTTTTTTGCACGAATTCCCGGCAGACGCCGACACCATGATCACCCGGCTAGCGTCGTTCGACGTAATTTGCGTGATGCGTGAGCGTACACAGTTCAACGATGCATTATTAAGCCAATTGCCACGTCTGAAGCTGCTGGTCACTGGTGGCATGCGCAATGCCGCAATCGACCTCTACGCTACGGCACGCTTGGGCATTCAAGTGTGCGGCACTGCCAGCTACAAAAACGCCGCGCCCGAATTGACTTGGGCATTGATCATGGGCATTACCCGCCACATGGTGGGGGAAGCCAATTCCCTCCGCCAAGGCGGGTGGCAAATCGGCTTGGGCGGCGACTTGTATGGCAAGACGCTGGGTATTTTGGGCTTGGGTAATATTGGTCAATGGGTCGCTAAATATGCCCAGGCATTTGGCATGCGGGTGATCGCCTGGAGTGAAAACCTTACCGCCGAACGTGCTGCTGAAGTCGGCGTGACCTACGTCACCAAGCGCGAACTGTTTGAACAATCGGATGTGCTAAGTGTGCACCTGGTCCTCAGCGACCGCAGTCGCGGCATCGTCGATGCCCAAGCGCTGAGCTGGATGAAGCTTACAGCCTATCTGATCAATACAGCGCGCGGTCCCATCGTCGACGAAGCGGCACTCATTGGCTTGTTACAACGCGGTGATATTGCCGGCGCAGCGCTGGATGTTTTTGAGCCGGAACCCCTGCCCGTCGATCATCCGTTTCGTACCTTGAGCAACGTGCTGGCAACGCCGCACATCGGTTACGTCACCGAGAACAACTACCGGATATTCTTTAGCCAAATGATCGAAAACATTCAGGCTTGGCACGGAGGAGAACCTATTAGGGTGCTGGGGTAATACCGAGTCGAGCCTTTGGGGATGAATACGCGAAGAGACAGTACCGGCGATACCGTCTACTAATTCGCAGCTTTATCGATTAAGGCGCTCAACAACGGCTTATGGTTCTGCGCCGAGTGAGGCACACTGCGACTTTCCGCCACCGCGGATGACGCTCAAGGCGGAGCTGACCATGATTTTTTCAAGCGCTTCTTCCCCCAACAGCTCTGGTAGCGCGCTGCTGGTTATTGATATGCAAAATGATTTCATGCCTGGAGGGCAACTGGCGGTCATCGATGGCAACGCCTTGGTGCCACTGGTCAATCAACTCGGGGCATGCTTTCGCAACGTGATCATCACTCAGGACTGGCATCCTGCCGGCCACCTCTCTTTTGCCTCCAGCCATGCCGAACGCAAACCGTTCGACAACATTCACCTGCCTTACGGCGCACAAACCCTGTGGCCGGATCACTGCATACAAAACAGCCACGGCGCACAGCTACACGCCGACCTTGAGCTACCCAATGCTCAGCTGATTGTGCGCAAGGGCTATAACGCCTGCATCGACAGCTACTCTGCGTTTATTGAAGCCGACCGCTGCACCCGCACCGGGCTTGCTGGCTACCTCAGGGATCGCGGCATACACACTGTATTTCTGGTCGGCCTGGCTTTGGATTTTTGTGTCGCATGGTCGGCCCAAGATGCTTGTGCAGAGGGTTTTGACACCTTTGTCATCGCCGACGCCTGCCGCGCCATAGACTTAAACGGCTCACTCGACACCGCGTGGGAAACGATGCTGCTGGCTGGGGTGCAACGCATTGAGTCCGACGAAGTATTCAGCATCAGCAAAGATCACTCGCCCAACGCGAAGCCTTTCAACGTATCCCCGGCCAGGCGATAACGGACCCACTCCTCCTGGGGCTCTGCGCCGATGGATTTGTAAAAATCAATAGCCGGGGTGTTCCAGTCCAACACACTCCACTCAAAGCGTCCGCAACCGCTGTCGTAAGCCAACTTGGCCAAATGGCGAAGCAGTTTTTTCCCGGCACCCACGCCACGGTGACGCGAAGAGACAAACAAATCTTCCAGGTAAAGACCTTTGCGCCCCTGCCAAGTCGAGTAGCTAAGAAAGTAGACCGCGAAACCAATTGGCTGCTCATCGAGCAGACAGATCAAAGCCCGCGCCGGGGATGGTTCATCGAATAGGCTGCGCTCGATGTCCGCTACGCGGGCCAATACTTCGTGTTCGGCGTTTTCGTAGGTTGCCAGTTCGGTAATAAAGCCGAGGATCACCTCGGCATCGGCCCTGGTCGCTTCACGAATGAGGATGCTCACGGTATTTCTCCTGAATAAATAGACTGTGCTCGCAAAACTCGCGCCCTCGGCCTGAAAAAGGAAAGGGCCGAACGCTCGACAGCGGATTGTGTCTTAACCACCAGCGCCGTGCAGCATTCCATGCGCCACAAATAAACTCCGTACCCGAATCAAGGACTTTTATGGCCAGCAAAACAGACGGCAAAACCCCAGGGCTGTCCGAGGCAGAAGAAAAAAACGTCGACAAAAACCAACCTCCTCGTGCGGCGGTGCTGCATGAAACCATTCGCTTGCAAGGCGACCAAGAGCTGGAGCGCAGCGTGGCTGCGTTATGGTGGTCGGCTCTGGCCGCAGGCTTGACCATGGGTTTGTCGCTGATGGCGATGGGCTTATTCAATGCACGCCTGCCCGCAGGCGAAGCCAGTAAGGTGATTGCCTGCCTGGGGTATTCAGCAGGGTTCCTCGCGGTGATTCTGGCGAGACAACAGTTATTCACCGAAAACACCCTGACCGCTGTGTTGCCGGTCATGAGCAAACCGACCTTGCGTAACTTCGCACGGCTGCTGCGCTTATGGAGCGTCGTGCTGGTCGGCAACTTGACCGGTACGTTGCTGGTCGCCTATGTGATGTTGCATCTACCGATTTTTGATCTTAGAACCGATGCAGCTTTCCTCGATATAGGTCATAAGGTCATGGAGAACGATGTGAGCCAAATGTTCTCCAAGGGCATCATTTCCGGCTGGATGATCGCCACCATGGTCTGGATGATTCCCTCCATGGAAAACGCGAAAATCTGGATCATCCTGCTCATAACGTATTTGATGGCGCTGGGAGACTTCACTCACATCGTCGTCGGCTCGGCCGAAGTGTCTTATTTGGTATTTGCCGGGCAGCTACCTTGGAAAGACTTCTGGCTAACCTTCGCTGGACCGACGCTGGCGGGCAACATCATCGGCGGCAGTTTCATCTTCGCCCTGATCAGCCACGCGCAAATCCGTAGCGAAAGCGAAAAAACAGACAACCGCGAAAAAGACCCAAAGCGCTTTGGGCACTAGTCAAACTCCCGCAGTACAAGGCCTGCAAGAGCAAATGGCTGGCAGAGGTACCGCCACTGTGCAGGCCAATAAATTAATTTTTAAAAATTAACCCATCATTTAAGAGCAAAATGCCGCCCTGAGCCGTAACCCCTTTAGGTGTTCCCCCCATGACCCGAATTCTGACCATCGAGGACGATGCTGTCACGGCGCAAGAAATCGTTGCCGAATTGAACAGTCATGGATTCGATGTTGATTGGGTCGACAACGGACGAGAGGGGCTGATAAGGGCTGTAAGCGGCGATTATGACTTGATCACGCTGGACCGCATGTTGCCGGATGTGAACGGTTTGGCCATCGTCACCACCTTGCGGGCTCTGGGCATCGGCACACCGATTCTGATGATCAGTGCGCTGTCCGATGTTGACGAGCGAGTGAGGGGCTTGCGTGCGGGGGGTGACGACTATCTATCCAAACCTTTTGCCTCCGATGAAATGGCCGCCAGGGTCGAAGTGTTGCTGCGTCGACGCAATCCCGTAAGTGAGGCCCAGACCGTGCTGCACGTCGGGGACCTTGCACTCAACATGATCAGCCGCGAAGCCAGCCGAGGCGATCAGCCCCTAAGCCTGCTGCCCACTGAATACAAACTACTGGAATTCATGATGCGCAACACCGGGCAAGTTATCACTCGGATGATGATTTTCGAGGAGGTCTGGGGCTACCACTTCGACCCCGGCACAAACCTGATAGACGTGCACATTGGGCGTCTACGCAAAAAGATCGATGGCCCCAGCCTGACACCGCTGATTCGGACCGTACGAGGCTCGGGTTATGTCATTGCTGAACCCCTCTAAGGGTTGGCGCTCATCGAGCAGCCGTCTATTGGCGCTGTATAGTTTTCTGTTCGTCGCTTGGAGCAGCATCCTTATGGGCGTGCTGTATTGGGAAGTAACCAGCTACCTGAACACGCTCGCCCGCCACTCGCTAACCCAACGGCAACATCTTTTTTCGCGGTTTCAGGGTTATCAGTTGATTGATGCGTTGAACACCAGCGAGAAATCCGACATGCGCGCCGTGGACGCTTATGGGTTATTCGACAGCGAATTTCGCCCCATCAGCGGACCGGTAAGCAGCATCCCGGCCAATTTACCTATGGATGGCCACATTCATGAACTAAGCGACTGCATAGATTCCGACGACCCGCAGTTGCCGCAAAACAGTTGCGACGCGGTAGCTACCCAAACCCACGACGGGCGCTGGCTGATTTTGGTGCGCGACAACGGTTCATTGTTTGCTGTCACTGCCATCATTTGGCACGCCTTGCTGTGGGCCATGTCCCTGACTATTATTCCCGGCGCTGCGGGGTGGCATTTGTTGCGTCGCCGACCGTTACGCCGAATTCGCGGCCTCCAGGCCAGCGCAGAGTCCATCGTTGCGGGTGACATGGCCCGTCGGCTACCGGTGTCTGACCGCCGTGACGAACTGGACATGCTCGCTGTGATTGTCAATGCGATGCTGGATCGCATCGAAAAGCTGATGCACGAGGTCAAGGGCGTCTGTGACAACATCGCCCACGACCTACGGACCCCGCTGACCCGCCTGCGAGCTCAGCTGTACCGCATTCAACAGCAGTCTGCACAAGACTCTACGCAAGCAATGCAGATGGGCCAAGTTATTGCAGAAGCCGACACTTTGATGGCGCGCTTTCGTGGCCTATTACGTATCTCGGAACTTGAAGACCAGCAACGCCGCTCAGGCTTCGTCGAACTTGACCCACGAGCTTTGCTACACGAGCTTTACGCGTTTTATCTGCCGGTGGCTGAAGAGGTCGGCCTTACCTTGGAATTGCGGTTAGCGTCCTTTTTGCCGACGTTAATCGGCGACCGTGCGTTACTGTTTGAAGCATTGGCCAACTTGCTGAGCAACGCCATCAAGTTCAGCCCCCTTGGTGGTGTGGTCGTCCTCACCGCCTACGGCGAAGGCGACAACACGCGCATCGAAATCCAAGATTCCGGTCCCGGTATCCCGGTCGCGGAACGCAACGCTGTATTTCAACGGTTCTACCGGTGCGCAGACGGCACTCAGCAGAGTGGCTTCGGCCTGGGTTTGTCCATCGTTGCCGCCATCATCAATTTGCACGGGTTCAAACTGCGAATCGACACCAGCCCTGCGGGTGGTGCGAGTCTGATTCTTGATTGCCGCCGAGGTAGCGCGCTGGCTTAGGGCTTGGTCTGACAAGCAGCGTAATCCGGCTGAACGTCGTGTCGGTGCCCGCGACCCTGGCCTAAACCAACCTTCGGCGGCGCCTACAAACACGCAAGCCCAAACAAGCTTCGGGGCGCATCCACCAATATGGCCTGTTCAACCTGCGCCGACCAACCCAGTTGCCTACGCTGCTCAACCGCGGAGCCATAATCCATCTGCCCTTCGAACTGGGTGTGGGGCCAATCGCTACCCCATACCAAACGCTTTGTGCCGAACGCCCGAATCAACAACGGCATCGCCTCTTGGGCGAAAGTCAGGTTCTGTCGCAGGTCGCCACCCAATCGATAAATGCCCGATACTTTCAGCCAGACTCGCCCACTCAACCCCAGCTCCAGCAACTGCGCAAACGCCGGTTGCTCCACACCCAGCAACGCATCCGGGCGACCGAAATGATCGATGACTATTTTGCAGTCATACGCCATCAACGCACTGAGCAGCATCGGCAAGTCTTCAACGTCGCGGTGCAGTTCAACGTGCCAGCCCAACGCTGAGACCTGGCTCAACAACGACTTCCACTTGGGGTCGGTAAAGTCCGGCAGCGCTTGTCCCATCAGGTTCAAGCGAATGCCCACGATGCCTTGCTCGGCCATGCTCATCATCATTTCGCGGCTGATGCCGGTGTCGACTACTGCCACGCCGCGCAATTGTATTGGCGCCTGTTGTAAGGCAGACAACAGGTAGCTGTTATCCGTCCCGAGAAAACTCGGTTGTACCAACACCCCATGGCTCAGGCCGCTCACACGTAAGTACGTCAAATACTGATCCAGCGTGGCGTCGTATCCCGGGCTGTAACGCCGGGCCCACGCCATTGACAGTGCACGGCTAAAAACATGGGCATGGGCGTCTACGCCGAGGATCGGAAGAGGGCTTGCGGACCGACAAATATCAGGCATGGAACTCATCTAAAAAGTGAGCGCAGCAAATTGGCCGCGTGGTTAGGAAGCAGAATCAAGCCTGGGCGGCTTCTGTTTTGTTCACTGAAACCTCAGACGCCACTGCCGTGGCATCCAGTGAACGGCCTCGGGTTTCCGGTAGCAACATGGCCGCCATGACCGCAACGCCATAGGCTATCCCCGCATCAATGCCAATCGCCGAGCCAAGCGACATGGATTCGCTCATATGGCCGACCATGAACGGGAACACAGACGACACAACCCGGCCAAAGTTGTAGCAAAAACCCACGCCCGCGCCGCGTACGTCGGCAGGGTACAGCTCGTTAAACAGCGCCCCCAGGCTCGCAGGAATACCAGCAGCGAAGAATCCAAGGGGGAAACCGAGAAACAACATTTGAGTATTGGTTAGCGGCAGGAATAGGTAGCACTGCACCGTCACCACGCAGCACAGCGCAAACAGAATGATGTTTTTACGACGGCCGATTTTGTCGATCAAAAATCCGCTGACTACGCAACCACACCAGAACGCGACAATGATCACCGCCAAGTACCCACCGGAACTGAGCACCGACAAATGGCGTTCGGTCTTAAGGAACGTCGGCAACCAGGTCATGACTGCGTGGTAACCACCATGTGCGCCGAGGCCCAACAACCCACCCAGCAGCGTCACGCGCAACAACTGTGGACGAAAAATACCGGCCATTGAGGTAAAAAAACTCACGGGTTTGATTTGTTCTTTTTGTTGACGCTGGAAGCTGTCGGGCTCTTCAACATTGCGTCTTACCCAGATGATCAACAGCGCTGGCAGAAGGCCGATCATAAACATGACCCGCCAGGCCATGGCTTCGGGCACGAAGGAATAAATCAGCGCGAAAGTAGCCACCGCAATACCCCAACCCACGGCCCAGGCGCTTTGCACCGTGCCCATGACTTTGCCACGGTATTTCGGCTGGATGGTTTCGGCCATCAGCACCGCACCGGCCGCCCACTCGCCGCCAATCCCAAAGCCTTGCAGGGCTTTTACGATCAATAGCTGATTGAAGCCTGTAACGAAGGCTGATAGGCAGGTGAATATCGAAAACCACAGGATCATCCATTGCAGGGTGCGGACGCGGCCGTAACGGTCGGACAACGTCCCACCGATCCAGCCGCCCAGCGCCGAGGTGATCAACGTTACGCCGCTGATTAAACCGGCGTCACCTTTGCTCAAGGCGAACGCGGCGAGCAGCGCCGGGATCGCCAAACCAAACATTTGCACTTCCAGAGCATCCAGCGACCAGCCACCGAAACAGGCCCAGAATGTCTTGCGCTCTCGAGAAGTGATGTCGCGATACCACTTGAACATTATTTTTATCCTTATTAGAGAGGCACCTATTTAGGGAATCACTCAGCGGTTAGCGGATATCGACGCAGTAACGAAAGTGGCTGGCATGTCCTCTTGAACGGCGCCATTCCAAGGGTTCGCCGGCGTAATTACGCGCCAGTCGCTCAATCACCACCACCGGGCTATTGACCGGAATCTGTAGCAACTGAGCGTGAATCTCACTGACTAGATCGGCGGTCAAAGTCTCTTGGGCATAAGCAACCACTTGGCCGCAGAACTCTTCGTAGATCGGGTAGAGCAAAGGCCCTTGTTGATCCAGATCGATGTCCAATAGCGCTTGGAATTGAATACGTGGCAGCCAGATTTCTTCAGCCAACACCGGTTGCGCATCCAGCAATCGCACACGCAACACGCGAATGACCGGCGATTCTGGCGCGAGCCCCAGCGCTTGGGCGGCGGCCGAAGGCGCGCTCATTGGTTCGATGGAGAGGATGCGACTTTCAGGCACTTGGCGTTCGCCAGAAGCGGTTTGGAACCGGAAGAAACGAAACAACGAAGACTGAAATTGCGGACGGCGAATGAAGGTGCCGCGTCCTTGTTGGCGTTCGAGGATGTTCTCGTTGACCAACATATCAATGGCTTTACGCACCGTTCCGGTGGACAGGCAGTACTCGCTGGAAAGTGCGGCTTCGGTAGGAATCGCCTCCCCCGGTCGCCAACGGTTATTGGCAATCTGTTGCGCCAACTGATCACGCAGACGCTGATAAAGAGGCAGGCGAGCATCGCTGGACAGCTGATTCATATTTATAGCTCCCAGTCATATATATGAATATTTGACGCAGTATTCTCCCGTCATAAAATCTCGTCAAGTAAGCACTATAGCCTGCCGTAAAAACCACACCAGGCGCGCTACTGCCATCTGTGAGCGAACGTGCTCGCGAAGCGGCCTGTTTGATACAAAACAGAGAATGCTTCGCCAACAAATCAACTCCTGAAAGAACCGAATGACCGATGCTTATGTGAAGGCTATCTCGCCAACGACAGTCGCGCCTCACGCTTTTCTTCAGCGACCCCGGCGATGTGCTCAACCAGATATTCAGCGTCCCGAGCAACGCCGGAGAAGCGGCCCGAACCCCAGGTGTACAGCCACGGCAGGCCGAGGAAATACAAACCGGGTTGAGTCGTCACGCCGCGCTGATGACCGGGATGGCCGCGACCATTGAACACGGGGGCTTCGACCCAAGTGAAATCAGGGGTAAAGCCAATGCACCAGATGATGCTAGTAATGCCGTGTGCTTCAAGGTCTAGCTCAGCGCGCTCTTGCTCGGGCGTCCACACCGGCGAGTAAAACTCACCGGCTGGGGCATCGATTGCGTTCTTTTCGATGTAGCCGTCAATGGTCGTATTGATCCGGTTATACACGGCATCGGCACTGTCCAGGCTCTCGCTGAGATTGCTGGCAAACTGCAGCCAAACGCCGTTCAACCCTTCCAGGCGGCCGAACAACTCCATGCCTTCGTTGGCGAATTGACGCAGGTCGATGTCGCGTCCGCCGTCACGACCGGTGACGTAGTGGTTAGTGTTGTCGCGCACGCCTTCACGTAGCGGGTGGGTGTCAACGCCAATGTCGTAGTAGCCCATTTGCGCCAGCCAATCGACTACGTCCTTGCCGCGATAAAACCGCGCGCAACGCGGGGCGTCGCCAACGGCCAAATAAACCTTGCGCCCGGCAAGGTGCAAGTCCTCAGCGATTTGCGCACCGGATTGACCCGAGCCGACCACTAACACATTGCCCGCCGGCAACGCCTGCGGGTTGCGGTATTGCTCAGAGTGAATCTGCTGGATGCCCGCCGGTAAACGCTCAGCCAAACGCGGAATGATTGGGGTGTGATAGCCGCCTGAGGCGACGATGACCTTATCGGCGGTGTACTCGCCTTGGGAGGTATGAAGGTCATAGCCACCACTGGCACGGGGCACTACGCGCTGCACGGTAACGCCTTCCAACAGCGGGGCGTTGACCGATTGTGCGAATCCCGCGAGATACGTATTGATCTCATCGCGCTTCATGAACCCGTGGGGGTCCTGGCCCTTGAACTGGTCGCTGTAGGTGTAACCTGGCAGCGCGCATTGCCAGTTGGGCGTAACCAGGCTGAAGGCATCCCAGCGTTGGTGGCGCCAAGCGTGGGTCACGCTGTGCTTTTCCAGCAACAAATGGTCGATGCCTTGCTGTTGCAGGTAGTAACTGGCAGACAATCCGGCCTGGCCGCCGCCGACGACGATCACGCTGTGATGGGCTGGTTTGACTGAAGTGAGCTGAACCATGAGGGCTCTCCGCCGCGAGGGCTATAAGGTTTAAAAACAAAGACGCAAACGAATCAGAACGAACTCCAACCGGCACCGGGAACCCGGCCACCGCCTTCGGTGCGCATACTGAGTATTTCCACCTGACCGGTGTCGTAGTGCCGCGCATCGAGAACGCTGGCCTGCCCTTTAAGTGAATTCAAGGTGTCCATGGCCGAGCTGCAATAGAAGCCTTTAACCTGCTTGACCCGCTCCGAGGCGTCGTTCAAAGCACTTTCAAGGCGCTTTAGAAAATCCGGTAACGGGTAGCTGACGCCTTCTTGCAGGTGTTCGTAGATCACGGTGGACGGTGAGTAACCGGCTGCTTCTTTGCCGTTAGGCCAGCGGACTTTGAAATTGACGGCGGGCATATCAATGCTCCTGTTGGGTAAGCTTTAAAGGGCTCAAGTCGTGATCGGGATAGCTGAAACCGGTGAACGCCTGCTCGCGCAGGTTCCAAAAAGTGCGGCGCTGCTCACCCGCCTGAACCTCCAGCGAACCGCTGGCGTTGACCTGACCAATACGTTCGCAGCGCAAGCCTTCGAAGGCGAAAGCCGCCTGAACGTTGATCCAGTTACCCTCCTCCAGGGTCATCAGAAAACCGTAACTGGGAAATACCTGCAGCCAGCGCGCCAGATCGGCGCCGAGGGGACAGGGCAAGGCGTTGAGGTCAATAGTGGCGCCGCAGCCGGTGGTCTCCAGCAGCATCAACAGGCTGCCCAATACGCCGGCGTTGCTGATGTCTTTGGCCGCGTATAACAGTTCAGCTTCGGCCAGACGCGGTAGCACTTCGAGTTTGCTGCGCAGGCGCTCGGCCGGAACGCCTTCGAAGGCTTTCCAATAGGTGCTGTCGGCATGCCAGGCACCTTCGAGGTCCACGGCCATGGCGAGCACTTGGCCCGGCGCCACATGCAGGGTCGATAACAGCTTGTGGGCAACGCCGGTAATAGCGACGGCCAGCGCGGTCGGATTACCACAGGCGAGACTGGTGTGACCCCCAGCCAGCAATAATCCGTAGGCCTCACAAGCGGCTCGAATACCAGTCAACACCTGCTTCGCTGCCTCGTGTTCGTGATGCCAATACGCGTTGACCACTGCGGTGGCGCGACCGCCCATGGCGGTGATGTCACTGACGTTCGCCATGACCGCCGACCAACCGGCAAACCACGGCGCCGCCTGAACAAAGCCCGGCAACATGCCTTCGATGGCCAACAGCTGAAAATGATCGCCGCAGGCAATGGCAGCGGTATCGTCGCCCGGCAGCGCATATAGCTGTTCGCGAGTGAGGGAGCGATGAACATCGCCCATCACCTCGGCGGGTTGCTGAATCGCTTGTTTGGAGAGCATGGCCGGGGTGCTGCGCAGGGTATCGAGCAGCGCAGCGAGATTCAAAATGTCAGTCATGGCGAGCCACCTTCAGGGGGCGCAATGACACTTGACGTGGCATTAATGGGTAGCTCGATAAATCGGCTTGCATCAGGCAATGCGGTTGACCGAGCAGTTGTAAAGGCTCTAGCGTCTGCCAGTGCAGGCCGTGGAAATACACTTCATTGGGCGCCTGCACTGTGGCGCGAAATACCTCGCAACCCAGCTCCTTGGCCCGCGACACGGCTTCATTGACTAATGCCTTGCCGATCATGCTGTGGCGTCGATAAGCCTGAGCAACGCACAACCGCCCGCCAAACCACAGGCCAGGTTCTGGCTGATAGATCCGAACCGCCCCCACCACCTGGTCCGCCATGCCACAACTGCCGCCCAACGCAACAATGGCGATAGCCTGGAAGTCGTGGCCGTCCTTGTCCTGCGCCAGCAGTTGTTGTTCATCTGAAAACACCGAACGACGCAGGGCGAAATAAGCCTGTTTTTCCCAGGTTTCGGTCGCCGGTTTAATCAGCAATTGGCCTGCACGAAACGGCTCGAAGGTGCTGTCGACCAAGGCAAAGGCGAGGTTGTGCATAAGTGGGCTCCAGAGACAGTCGATCACTCGTAGCTTTTAAGCGCCGAGCACGCGCCGCATTTGGCGCAACCGGCGTTGATCTGATCGGAATGCAAGCCGTGACGACGCAAGCTCGCGCCGATCTGCGGGTACAACCGGGCCATCATCGCGCTGTCGGGTTTCGGGTGATGGGCCAACGGCGTGCCATCGATGGGCACGAAGGGCACCACGAACGGGTACACGCCCAGCGCACACAAACGCTCACTCATGTCGCTGATCGCTGCTTCGCTGTCGCCGAGACCGGCAAGGATGTAAGTGCTGACCTGCCCGCGCCCGAACACCTCGACCGCCGCGCTGAACGCGTCGAAATAGCGGCTCAGCGGAACTTCGGCTTTGCCCGGCATGATCCGTTGGCGCACCTCATCGGTGACCGCTTCCAGGTGCATGCCCAGCGACACCACGCCGCTGTCGGCCAGGCGCTGAAACCAGCGATCGTCGTCGGGCGGCTCACATTGCGCTTGAATCGGCAGGTCAACCGCAGCGGTCACCGCAGCGGCGGACTCACACAAAATCGCGGCGCCACGGTCGGCGGTTTGCGGGGTGCCGGTGGTCATGACCATGTGTTTCACACCGTCCAGCTCGACGGCCGCTTTGGCCACTTCAGCCAATTGCTGCGGGCGCTTGCGAGCGATGGTCTTGCCCGCCGCCAACGATTGGCCGATGGCGCAAAACTGGCATGACGTGGCGCGATCATTGAAGCGAATGCAGTGCTGCAACACCGTGGTGGCGAGCACGTCACTGCTGTGTAACGTGGCGATTTTCCAATACGGAATACCCTCGGCGGTGCTTAACCCATAAAACTTCGGCACACCCGGCATTTGCACCAGGCCGACCTGTAAGCCTTGACGAAAAATCAGTGCCTGGCTGCCGTCAGCGGTGGGTTGCGCCTGGTAGGGCGAGTCCTGTGAGGCTTGATTGAGGATCGGCACCATCAGGGTCCGGCTGCCGAAACTCAGCGCCTTGTGGTCCGACGGCCCTGCCCCGCCTTGCCGTGACAAGCCGTTTTGCGCCGCTGGCCAACGTACGCCGTGGCATTGCAGCTCAGCCAATAATTCATTGGTTTGCATGATCAAGCTCCTCGGTAGACACGACGGCAAGGTGATGGGCGCTGCGTTCATGCACATGGGCGGTGGGCGTGCGGTCGATCAACAGGCTGAGCAGTTCCGGGCGGCTGTAATGGCCCACCGAATCCATCATTCGTTTGCGCTTGTCGATCAACGCCAGGTCCAAGTCGGCAATCACTGCGCCTTCGCCGGAGCGCAGCGGTTCGCCGAGCAACCTGCCTTCCGGGGTGACGATGGCGGTGAAGCAACCACCCGAGATCGGGCCGAGGCTGCAACCGGTGTCTTGCATGATCTGGCCTTGCTGATCGGCGTCGAGCCATGCGGTGGCGTTGACCACGAAGCAGCCGGATTCCAAGGCGTGGTGGCGAATGGTGACCTCGATTTGGTCAGCGAACACCTCGCCCACCAGCGAGCCGGGAAACATCGCCGCGTGAATTTGCTCGCCATCTGCCATCAGTGCGTAGCGGGCCAGCGGGTTGTAATGCTCCCAACACGCCAGGGAGCCGATGCGTCCGACGGCGCTGTCGACTGCGCGCAGGCCAGAACCGTCGCCTTGGCCCCAGATGATCCGCTCGTGATAAGTCGGGGTGATCTTGCGTCGGTGCTGAATCAGGCTGCCGTCGGCGTCGAACAACAACTGTGCGTTATAGATCGTGCCGCCATCGCGCTCGTTGACGCCGATGGACACCACCATCCCGGCTTGCTTGCACGCTTCGCCAATGGCCAGGGTCGAGGCCGACGGCACGCTGACCGATTGTTCCAGCAGTTTGAGGTGTTCCTTGCCCATGGCGAACGGCGGTTGGACGAAGGAGAAATAGGGGTAGTACGGCACCACCGTTTCCGGAAAGACCGCAAACTGCACGCCCTGTTGACCGAGGGCGATGATCTGCTGACAGACCTTGTCCACAGTGCCTTCGCGGCTATAAAGCACCGGACTGATTTGTACGGCGGCAGCTTTGATGATGGGCATGATGGGGGTCCTGATGGAGTGACAAATATCGGTAGGAGCCAACGTGTTGGCGAGGCGGCATTTCTGACAAACCGCGAAGGCCGCTCGCCAACACGTTGGCTCCTACGGACAAGGGGCGTTTTGTTTTATGCAGTCCAGGTATCGATGATCATTGCGCCTTCACGGCGCATCAGCAGACGCAGGTCCATCACGTCCAGTGGGTTGATCGGACGGATACCTTCGATCAAGGCTTTTTCGGTCTGGCCATACAGCGCCTGCAAAGCAAAACGGCAGGCATAGACTTTGCCGCCCTCTTCCATGAACTGGATGAGTTGCTTGTTCACCGCCAAATGGCCTGGGAACGCTTCAGCACCTAGGGTTGGGAAACCACGCTGCACGCCCAACTGCACGCCGGGGCCGTACAAGAGGATGGTGGTTTCAAAGCCCTTGCGCAGCAGACGCTTGGCCTGAAGCATGTTGACCAGGCCGATGGAGCCTTCGAAAGCGATGGTGTGGAAGGTGATCAGGACTTTTTCGCCGGGCTCGGCTTTGACGTCTTCGAAGACTTTTTCTTCGTAATCGACCAGAAAGTCGCCGTCTTTGTAATGAGGAATATCCACGGTAGGCATGTCGTCGCTCTCCTTTTTTTTCTTTGGCGGCGGCCTTAAGTGGCTGCCGGGTTGAAACAGAGAGAGCGAACGCCGTGCCAGAAAATTAAAATAAAATTTGCACTGACTTAAGTCATTGAATTGGTTAATAAAGCCCATCTGATACGGTTTTTTATCGCACAGCTGATGCTACCGGTGAACCACGCATTCACGTAGAAATACGAATATTCGTAGCGGCAAATCACGAGATTTCGTAATGACCACCGAAACAGACTCCCTCAGCAACTGGGCCGACCTGGCGTATTCGTCACGGCACATGGTGTTTGAACACTGCGCCGAAGCCATCGTGTTGCTCAATCCCTATGCCGACCGCTTTGGGGACCTGAACGTCGCCGCCTGCAAGCTACTCGGCTATCCGCGCCAAGAGTTGCTGGCGCTGCCAGTGAGCAAACTGTTCGGTCATCAGTTGGCGGACCTGATCGTATTTACCCAAGCGGTGCTAGACAAAGGCCTAGGTTGGACTGAAGAGCTGAGCTGTCATTGCAAGACCGGTGAGCGTATCGAGCTGGAAATATCGGCCACCACCCTACACATCAAGGGCGAGCAGCAGCTGATTCTGGTGCTGCGCGAGCTGAGTCATCAGAAGTACCAGCGCGATCAAGCTCATACTGAGCGCACCATGCGCGGCGGGCTGATCGAGTGGCGTAACATTCTTAACCTGTTTCAAGAGTCCGAGCGCGACAACCTGTTGCTGCTCAGCTCAGTGGGCGATGGCATCTACAGCATCAACAGTGACGGCCTGGCGACGTTCGTCAATCCGGCTGGCGCGCGCATGCTCGGCTGGGAACCCGAGGACATGATCGGCAAGAATATCCATCGTATTCACCACCATACCCATGCCGACGGCAGTCATTACCCGGTGGAAGATTGCCCGATCTATAAAGCGGTGCGCGACGGCGTGATTCACGAAGGGCGCCAAGAAGTGTTCTGGCGCCGCGACGGCAGCAGTTTTCCGGTGGAATTCACCAGCACCCCGGTTATTTCCGATGGCCGAATCGCCGGCGCCGTGGTGGTTTTTCGTGACATCACCGAACGCCGCAACACTGAGAATCAACTGCAAAGCGCTCTCAAAGAACTCAACGTCCTCAAACAGCGGCTGGAGGAGCAAAACGCGTATTTGCAGGAAGAAATCCACATCGAGCACAACTTCCGGGAAATCGTCGGCCAAAGCGAACCGATTCTGAAGATCATCAAACAGATCGATGTAGTCGCACCCACTGACGCCAGCGTGCTAATCAACGGCGAATCCGGCACTGGTAAAGAGCTGATTGCCCGCGCCATCCACCAAGCCAGCCGCCGCAGCGCCAGCCCGTTGATTAGGGTTAACTGCGCGGCGATCCCCACCGAACTGTTTGAAAGCGAGTTCTTTGGGCACATTCGTGGCGCGTTCACCGGGGCGATTCGGGACCGGGTCGGACGGTTTGAATTGGCCGACGGCGGCACACTGTTTCTCGACGAGATCGGCGAAATCCCCCTGGAGCTGCAAAGCAAGCTGCTGCGGGTGTTGCAGGAAGGCCAGTTCGAACGGGTTGGTGAAGAACGCACGCGCAAGGTCGATGTACGGATCATCGCCGCCACCAACCGGGATTTGCGGCAGGAAGTCACGGCCAAGCGCTTTCGCGAAGACCTGTATTTTCGGCTGAACGTGTTCCCGATCCAGTCCCCGGCCCTGCGCGACCGCGCCATGGACATCCCGCCACTGGCCGCGCACTTTCTCAAGCAAACCAGCCAACGCCTGAACATGCCCGGCCGCCGCCTGCGCAACAGCGACATCGAGCGTTTGCAGCGTTATTCATGGCCGGGCAACATCCGCGAACTGCAAAACGTCATCGAGCGCGCGCTGATTACCTCCCGTGGTGCTGATCTGAACATGGACCTCCCGGACGAACCTAAAAGCGCCGAAAGCACCACCCTTCTGTTCATGCCGTCATCGGTCATAACCGACGCGCAACTGCGAGAACTGGAGCGCAACAACATGCACGCTGCCCTCAAAGCGGCCAACGGAAAGTTGTTCGGCAAAGGCGGCGCGGCGGAATTGCTGGGGATCAAACCGACGACCTTGGCGTCGAGGTTGAAACGGCTGGATATTGAGTTGGAGGGAGCTTCCGGTCAGAAAAATCTGTAGGAGCGAACTTGTTCGCGAAGCGCCTTTCCTGACACACACGGTCAGACGCCTCGCCAACAAGTTGGCTTATACAGGTTCAGCACTGAGTGATTTAGCTGTTTATTCTTTCCAAGCATATTAGCTATCACGGCCACGACCCTTTTTACTTGCGGGCGAAACCATTAGCCTGCGCGCTATCAAAAGCGCGAACGAGAACGTCCATGAGTATTACGACCCACACCGACAACTCCCACACCATGACGCGCGGGAGGGTGACGTTGTTTGCGTTTTGCTGTGGTGCCATTGTCGGCAACCTTTATTACGCCCAGCCAATTATCGAGTTGATTGCGCCTGACATCGGCCTGTCCAGCACCATGGCCAGCATGATCGTGTCGCTGACTCAAATCGGCTACGCCATTGGCCTGTTTTTCCTTGTGCCGCTGGGTGACTTGCTGGAGAACCGCCGGCTGATGATCATGACCGCGCTGCTGGCGATCATCAGTTTGTTGGGGGCGGCCTTCAGTCAACAGCCGAATGTGTTCCTGCTGGCGTCGTTACTGGTGGGTTTCAGTTCGGTATCGGTGCAGATTCTGATCCCGCTGGCCGCGCATTTGGCGCCTGAGGAATCCCGAGGCCGAGTGGTCGGCAGCATCATGGGTGGGCTGTTGCTGGGTATTTTGCTGGCGCGACCGTTGTCCAGCGTGATTGCCGACCACTTCGGCTGGCGCGCGGTATTTATCACAGCGGCAGTCGTTATGACATTGATCAGCGTGGTGCTCGCCACCACCATGCCGAAACGCCAACCCAGCCACAGCGCGTCGTATCGCCAGCTGCTGGGTTCGCTGTGGACCTTATTGCGCACTCAACCGGTGCTGCGTCAGCGGGCGCTTTATCAAGGATTGATGTTCGCCGCGTTCAGCCTGTTCTGGACTGCGGTGCCGGTAGAACTGGCGCGTAATCACGGGCTGTCGCAGACGCAAATTGCCTTGTTCGCATTGGTCGGGGCCATTGGCGCCGTTGCCGCGCCCATCAGCGGCCGTCTGGCTGACGCCGGGCATACGCGCGTCGCCAGTTTGCTGGCATTGATATTGGCGGTGCTGAGCTTCTTGCCTGCACTGATTCACCCGGTGTACAGCGTGGTCGGGTTAGCCGTGACCGGCGTCGTGCTCGACTTCTGCGTGCAAATGAACATGGTGATGGGTCAACGCGCCGTATATGCGCTGGATGCCAGCAGTCGCAGCCGTCTGAACGCGCTGTACATGACCAGCATCTTTATCGGCGGGGCTATCGGCTCGGCAGTCGCCAGTGTGTTGTACGAACAAGGCGGATGGTTGTGGATCGTGCTGGTGGGTAGTGCTATGCCGTTGATCGCACTCATCAGTTTCCTGCTGCACGCGGTCAGCGAGCGACGTGTCGCGATAAGTACTGACTGATTGCGATTGTCTGTGGAACCAATGTGTCGGCGAGACGAGTTAACGGACACACCGCATCAGCCCTTCGCCAACACGTTGGCTCCTACAGATCGGTTGGTGCTCATTCAAAGATGCAACGCATGCCCCAGCGCGCGCAACGCGGCTTCATGCACGGCCTCGCCCAAGGTCGGGTGGGCGTGAATGGTGCCGGCGATGTCTTCCAGTCTTGCGCCCATTTCCAGGGATTGAGCAAACGCGGTGGACAACTCCGAGACGCCGATGCCAACCGCTTGCCAACCCACAATCAAATGATTGTCGCGCCGCGCCACCACGCGCACGAAGCCGCTTTTCGACTCCAACGTCATTGCCCGGCCGTTGGCCGCAAACGGGAAGCTCGCGACTAAACACTCCAGCCCTAGCGCGATTGCTTGCTCCGGGGTTTTACCGACCACCACTAATTCCGGGTCGGTAAAACACACGGCCGCAATCGCTACCGGGTTGAATTCTCGGGCGTTGCCTGCGATCAGTTCGGCTACCATTTCGCCTTGGGCCATGGCGCGGTGGGCCAGCATTGGCTCGCCTGCCAGGTCACCAATGGCCCAAACGTTGCGCATGCTGGTCTGGCAACGGTCGTCGATCTTCACCGCCGCGCCGTTCATGTCCAGCCCCAGCGCTTCAAGGTTCCAGCCTTGGCTGTTGGGTTTACGCCCCACCGCCACTAGCACTTGGTCAGCGCTCAACGTTAACGCTTGGCCTTCGGGATCGCGCACTTGCAGTGTCAGGTTTTCAGGGTCAAAGCCTTGGACGCTGTGTTGCAGGTACAGCTTCACGCCCAGGTGTTTCAAGGTCTCGGCAATCGGTTGAGTGAGTTCCTGGTCATACGCGGGCAAGATCCGGTCACGGGCCTCGACCACGCTGACCTCGGCGCCCAACTTGCGGTAAGCAATGCCCAACTCCAAGCCGATATAACCCGCGCCAACCACGATCAAGTGCTTGGGAATCGCTTCGGGCGTCAACGCTTCGGTGGACGATATGACCGGCCCACCAAGGGGCAGCATTGGCAGGTTGACCGAAGTCGATCCAGTGGCCAGCAACAAATGCTCGCACTGGATGCGCTGCTCGCCTACTTCGACAGTTTTGCCATCAACGACCCGAGCCCAACCATGGATCACCTGCACCTTATTTTTCTTCAGTAGCGCCGCGACGCCGGTGGTGAGGCGATCAACAATACCGTTTTTCCAGTTCACGCTTTGACCGATGTCCAACGTGGCCGAGGGCACGCTAATCCCCAGCGCAGAAGGCGTGGTAAACGAACGGGTTTGATGAAACTGCTCCGCGACATGGATCAACGCTTTAGAGGGGATACACCCGACGTTCAAACAGGTGCCGCCCAATGCCTGGCCCTCCACCAGAATCGTTGGAATGCCCAACTGACCGGCGCGGATCGCCGCCACATAACCGCCAGGGCCGCCACCGATAATCAACAGCGTGGTATTCAAAGTCTGCGCCATGATTACTCCAAAAATAGCGTGGCGGGTTGTTCGAGCAAGCCGCGAATGGCCTGGATGAATTGCGCCGCGTCCATGCCATCGACCACCCGATGATCAAAGGAGCTGGAGAGGTTCATCATTTTCCGAATTACGATTTGGCCGTTGATTACCATCGGCCGTTCGACGATGCGATTGACGCCCACGATAGCCACTTCCGGCAGGTTCAACACCGGGGTGCTGACGATGCCGCCCAAGGGGCCAAGGCTGGTCAAGGTGATGGTGGAACCGGACATTTCATCGCGGCTGGCTTTACCCGTGCGGGCAGCGTTGGCCAAGCGTGAGATTTCCCCGGCATTGGCCCACAGGCTGCGGGTTTCCGCGTGGCGCACCACCGGCACCATCAAGCCGTTATCGCTTTGAGTGGCGACACCAACATGCACCGCGCCGTGACGGGTGATGACCTGCGCTTCGTCGTCGTAACGCGCATTGATCTGCGGGAAGTCACGCAATGCCACGACCATCGCCCGGACCAGAAACGGCAACAGCGTTAACTTGCCGCGACTGGCGCCCCACTTGTGATTGAGGTGAACCCGCAGTTCCTCCAGCGCAGTGACGTCGACTTCTTCGACATAACTGAAATGCGCGGCCCGGCGGGTTGCGTCTTGCATGCGCTGGGCGATCTTACGGCGCAGACCTATGACCGGAATTTGCTGCTCGTCGTTGCGCTGAGCGTAAGCAGCGGTCGTGGCCGGGGTGGGCGTGTCGCGCTGTTCGATGTAGGCGTCGAGGTCTTCGTGGCGGATGTGCCCGGCCGGGCCGCGACCCTGCACCAGACGCAAGGCAATACCCAAGTCCAGCGCGCGTTTGCGCACGGCCGGAGAGGCCAATGGGCGCTCGGCGGTTTCGCGGGAAACATGGGCGTGTGGCGAGGGTTTAACGTCAGCAGGTGAAAGTTTGGCAACCGCCTCTACGTTTGCCTGAACAACAGACGAGGCGGCCGGAACAGGCTCAGGCCTGGCAACAACTGCCGATTCCTTATGGTTGCCCTCGCCCTCCACTTCGATCCGAATCAGCTCGCTGCCGACCGCCATGACCTCACCGGGCTGTCCGCCCAAGGCCATAACGATGCCTGATACCGGAGACGGGATGTCCACCGTGGCCTTGTCAGTCATCACATCGGCCACCACCTGATCTTCGACCACCCGGTCGCCGACTTTGACGAACCATTCCACCAATTCCACTTGCGCGATGCCTTCGCCAATGTCCGGCATTTTAATAACATGCGTGCCCATTCAGACCTCCATAACCCGTTTCAACGCCGCGCCCACTCGGGACGGCCCTGGGAAGTACGCCCATTCTTGCGCATGCGGGTACGGGGTATCCCAGCCGGTGACGCGCTCGATGGGTGATTCAAGGTAGTGGAAGCAGTGCTCTTGAACCAGCGCCACTAACTCAGCACCGAAACCGCAAGTGCGGGTGGCCTCATGGACGACCACGCAACGGCGGGTTTTCTTCACTGAGTTGACGATGGTCTCCAAGTCCAGCGGCCACAAGCTGCGCAAGTCGATGACTTCCGCATCGACCCCGGTTTCTTCGGCGGCAACTTGTGACACGTACACCGTGGTGCCGTAAGTCAGCACCGTTACGTCGCTGCCGGGACGGACAATCGCTGCCACATCCAGCGGCACTTTGTAATAACCATCCGGCACGGCGCTGGACGGGTGTTTCGACCACGGCGTTACCGGACGATCGTGATGGCCGTCGAACGGACCGTTGTACAAGCGCTTGGGCTCAAGGAAAATCACCGGGTCATCGCATTCGATGGAGGCGATCAGCAGCCCTTTGGCGTCATACGGGTTCGACGGCATGACGGTGCGTAAACCGCAGACTTGGGTGAACATCGCTTCGATGCTTTGGCTGTGGGTCTGGCCGCCGTAGATGCCGCCGCCGCAGGGCATGCGCAGGGTCATCGGAGCGGTGAACTCGCCGGCCGAGCGATAACGCAAGCGGGCGGCTTCAGAAATGATCTGATCTGACGCGGGGTAGACATAATCGGCGAACTGGATTTCGACCACCGGCCGCAGGCCATAGGCGCCCATGCCCACGGCAACGCCAACAATCCCGCTTTCGGAGATCGGCGCATCAAACACCCGCGAGGTGCCGTATTTGCTTTGCAGCCCTTCGGTGCAACGGAACACGCCGCCGAAATAGCCCACGTCCTGACCGAAAACCACCACGTCATTATCGCGCTCAAGCATCACGTCCATGGCCGAGCGCAGCGCCTGAATCATGGTCATGTTGGTGGTGGTCATGGCAGTGTCCAACTGGATGTCGTTGTTGAAATCGTTCATGTCAAATCCCCAGTTCCTGACGTTGCCGACGCAGGTGCTCGGGCATCTCTTTATAGACGTCGTCGAACATCGTCGCGGCGCTAGGCGTTTGCCCGCCAGCCATTGTGCCGTAGCGCTCGGCTTCTTTTTGCGCGGCGATAATCTCGGCTTCGAGTTCGGCACTGGTGGCGGCGTGTTCTTCCTCTGACCATTGGCCGATGTGAATCAAATGCTGCTTCAAGCGTTGAATCGGATCGCCTAACGGGAAGTGGCTCCAGTCATCAGCCGGGCGGTATTTGGACGGATCATCGGAGGTCGAGTGTGGACCGGCGCGGTAAGTGACCCACTCGATCAATGTTGGCCCCAAATTGCGTCGTGCACGTTCTGCGGCCCAGGCCGAGGCGGCGTACACCGCGACAAAATCATTGCCGTCGACACGCAACGACGCAATCCCACAGCCCACGCCACGACCGGCAAAGGTCGTCGCTTCGCCACCCGCAATCGCTTGGAAAGTGGAAATGGCCCATTGGTTGTTGACCACATTGAGAATTACCGGCGCGCGGTAGACGTGAGCAAACGTGAGGGCGGTGTGGAAATCGGACTCAGCGGTGGCACCATCACCGATCCAGCCCGAGGCGATTTTGGTGTCGCCTTTGATCGCCGAAGCCATGCCCCAGCCCACCGCTTGCACGAATTGCGTCGCGAGGTTGCCGGAGATGGTGAAGAAACCGTGGTCGCGCACTGAGTACATGATCGGCAACTGACGGCCTTTAAGCGGGTCGCGTTCGTTGGACAGCAGTTGGCAAATCAGGTCCACCAACGGCACTTCACGGGCCATCAAGATGCTTTGTTGACGGTAGGTCGGGAAGCACATGTCGGTCACGTTAAGGGCCAAGGCTTGCGCACTGCCAATCGCCTCTTCGCCGAGACTCTGCATGTAGAACGACATTTTTTTCTGACGCTGAGCGACCACCATGCGGTTGTCAAAAATTCGCGTCTTGAGCATGGCGCGCATGCCTTTGCGCAAAATTTCTACTGGAACGCCTTCGGCCCAAGGCCCCAAGGCTTGGCCTTGATCGTCAAGAACGCGGATCAAACCTTTGGCGAGGTCGGCGGTGTCTGCTGGCTCGACGTCAATCGGCGGCTTGCGCACCAGACCGGCGCCGGTCAGCCGCAGGTAGGAAAAATCGGTTTTACAGCCTGGACGGCCGGAAGGTTCAGGAACGTGCAGACGCAGGGGTTCATATTCGTTCATGGCTATTCTCTACGCTCGGTCTTGTCATGTATTTTTATTGGGCGTTAGGTTGGGCGTTGGAGCGGTGTCAATGTGGTGGACAAACCGTCGCAGGTCTTGTCCTACACAAATCATATTCCTGAGCGTCGAGAATATTTTTCTCATGTTGGTTGCGCGAAAGCCCATTTAAGGACAATTATTCTGAATAACCATAACAAACAGGCGCATTTCTCTCATGAGAAAGCTGGATCGGACCGATATAGGGATTCTCAACAGTCTTCAGGAGAACGCCCGCGTCACCAACGCTGACCTCGCCCGCTCCGTCAATCTATCCCCTACTCCGTGTTTTAACCGGGTCAAGGCGATGGAAGAACTGGGGCTTATCCGTCAACAAGTCACCCTCCTAGACCCAGAGTTATTGGGCCTGCATGTGAATGTGTTTATCCACGTCAGCCTGGAAAAACAAATCGAGGAAGCGTTGCATGTGTTCGAGGACGCCATCGCTGATCGGCCAGAGGTGATGGAGTGTTATTTGATGGCCGGCGATCCAGATTACATGTTGCGGGTGCTGGTCCCGACCATTCAATCGCTGGAGCGATTTCTGCTCGACTTCCTGACCAAAGTACCCGGCGTGGCTAATATTCGCTCCAGTTTTGCGCTGAAGCAGGTGCGCTATAAAACCGCGCTACCGCTGCCCGCCAATGGCATGAGTCTCGGCCTCTGATGCAACCCCGTGCACCCTAGAATAAGGTCTGATTGAACCGATGAAATACGCCCGTTCTTCGCGATTACCTGGGCTGCTACGCAAAATGCTGCGGCCGCTGCTGGACCCCTATCGACGTTACCGTCACGCGCGGCTGATTCACTCGGTGCGCGTGTCACTGGGCTTACTCGCGTCGATCTTGCTGACCACCGGTATCAACCTGCCCCATGGCGAATGGGCCTCGATCACCATGTTGGTGGTGATTGGCGGCCTGCAACACCACGGCAACATCGGCAAAAAAGCCGCCGAACGCGCGTACGGCACGCTGATCGGTGCAGCGGTGGGCCTGCTGTTTATTGCCCAGTTCGCCTTTTTTGGCAGCCCGACCCTCACCTACGTCGGCATTTCGGTGGTGTGCGGCTTTTTTGCCTACCACGCCATTGGCAAAGGTGGTTACACGGCATTGCTGTCGGCAATCACCGTTTTTATCGTCGCCGGGCATGGCGACAATCCGGTGGCCGATGGGCTTTGGCGCACTGTGGATATCCTGATCGGCATCGTCCTGGCTCTGGCGTTTTCCTTCGCCTTGCCACTGTATGCGGTGTTCTCCTGGCGCTACAACTTGGCCAGTGCTCTACGCGATTGCGCGGCGATGCATACCCGGATCATCAGTGGCCAATCGGTCACCAACGATGAGTATTTGAAGCTAATGAACCGCTTGAACGGCGCCATGGTGCAATTGCGGTCGCTAATGCCTTCGGTGTCCAAGGAAGTGAAGATCTCGGTGAGCCAACTGGATGCGATCCAGCGCAATCTGCGGATGTGCATCAGCACTCTGGAAATCCTTGCCAGCACCCGCCCTTCCACCGACGACGGACGGGCAATAGCCTCGCTACAAGTGTCATTGCAAGCCGAAAACCGACAAATTCGCATGCAATTAGTCGGCATGGCTCGCGCCCTGCAAACCGGCAACGCAGAGCGGCTTGAGCGGCCGGTCAGTGGAGTGGAAAAAGACCCCATGACCAGCACACCGGTTTACTCGGCACTGGACGGCTACCGTTTATTGTCGCTGCAATTGGCGGCCAACATCGACGACATGCGCCAACGGCTGGCCAAGGTTTCCGGGCAATGGACGATTTGAGGGTGGGACCGACATTAGGCTGTGCGGTATTCCACCGTCAGGTGCGTCACTTCGTGTACCGGCGCCAATCGCTGGCGAATGATGTCGGCGTTGATCGCCGGACTGCCCAGGACGCTGACAATCGCCGCCCGTGCTTCAGGGCCGACACGCCATACGTGGAGATCGGTAATCGTCGCGTCGTCGGTCTCGCTAAGAATCTCGCGAATTTCTTGCGCGACAGGGTCATCGGTCTTGTCGAGCAATACCCCTGCGGTGTCACGCATCAGCGTCCAGGCCCAGCGCGCAATCACCAACGCGCCGACCACGCCCATCGCCGGATCCAGCCAGACCCAACCCAAATATCGACCGGCGAGCAAGGCCGCGATGGCAAGAATGGAGGTCAGTGCATCCGCCAACACATGGACATAGGCCGAGCGCAGGTTGTTGTCTTGGCTGTGGGCCCCGTGGCCGTGAGCGTCATGACCATGATCATGCCCGTGCTCATGGTGGTGGTGACCATGGCTACCGGACAGCAACAGCGCACTGACGATGTTCACGGCAAGACCAACGATTGCGATCAACGTCGCGGTGCCAAATTGCACTTGGGTCGGTTCAAACAACCGCAGCACTGACTCAAAACCAATCCCTATGGACACCAGGCCCAGTATCAGCGCCGACGCAAACCCGCCCAAATCACCCACTTTTCCGGTGCCGAAACTGTATCGGGCACTGGCTGCATTGCGCTTGGCGTAGCTATACGCCGCCGCTGCAATGCCCAAAGCCCCGGCGTGCGTTGCCATATGAAAACCATCAGCGAGCAAAGCCATTGAACCGGTCAGATAACCTGCCGTAATTTCACCGACCATCATCACCACGGTTAGTGCTACCACCCATAGGGTGCGCTGGGCATTTTCATCGTGCGCCGCACCCAAAAAAACATGGTCGTGGGTGTGATTCAGCTGTGAACTCATCATCGTGTAGACCTTCTATTTTGAATACCGGCGTATGGCTTCAAGTAATTCTTCAACGCCTATGGCGCGCTCTTCGTCGCTCAACTCTGGATTCGCCACGTGCTCACGGGCGTGGGCTTCAATGAGTTCATCCATTAAGCCGTTGATCGCACCCCGTGTTGCCGCCACCAAGTGCAGGGTCTTCGCGCAGTCTTGGTCGGACTCCAGAGCGCGCTCCACGGCGTTGATCTGCCCGGCAATGCGTTTCACCCGTTTCAGCAGTTCGTTTTTGTTGGACACTATGTGGGACATACCCTACCCCCCCTACCTATACAGGGTGCGGATAATCACAAAATGCACCGCGTTTCGCAAGTCCTAAACGGCAACGTTTGATTCAGCCGCCGCCAGGCAGTGCTGGACAGAAAGGTCGCTGCGTTGGAAAGTGAATCGCAATTGAACTGATTTTTTAAGTTACGTTTTCAATTTAGGGGTTAAGCCATGATCACCGCGAGCGTTCTCGACAACCTGTTTCCCACCGCTGCCGACATCCCGGAAATTTATCGTCTCGACGGTGAAATCGAACAGCGCGAGTATTTGGTCAACGGTGTATTGGAAATCTGGCCGGGGCCACTGGCCCGTGTTCATAGCCCGGTGCACCTGACGACCGATCACGGTGACGAACAAGTCATCCTCGGCAGTACGCCGTTACTGGATGCCGCCACCGCCTTGAGCGCGCTGGACGCCGCCGTTCACGCCTACGATCGAGGCCAGGGACGCTGGCCGACGATGCGCGTTGCCGAACGCATCCAACACGTGGAAGCGTTTTTGCTGCGCATGCGCGAACAGCGCTCGGCAGTGGTCAAACTGCTGATGTGGGAAATAGGCAAAACCCTTAAAGACTCCGAAAAAGAGTTCGACCGCACTTGCGATTACATCGTCGAAACCATCAATGCGCTCAAAGAACTGGACCGTCGCTCCAGCCGTTTCGAGCTGGAACAAGACACCCTCGGCCAGATCCGTCGCGTGCCCATGGGCGTCGCCCTGTGCATGGGCCCCTATAACTATCCATTGAACGAAACCTTCACCACGCTGATTCCGGCGCTGATCATGGGCAATACCGTGGTGTTCAAACCGGCCAAACTGGGCGTGCTGCTGATTCGTCCGCTGCTCGAAGCCTTCCGCGACAGCTTCCCGGCGGGAGTCATCAACGTGATCTACGGCAGCGGTCGGGAAACCGTCAGCGCGCTGATGGCCAGCGGCAAGGTCGATATATTCGCCTTCATCGGCACCAACAAAGCCGCCAGTGCCCTGAAAAAATTGCACCCCAAACCCCACCGTTTGCGTGCGGCGTTGGGCCTGGACGCGAAGAACCCCGGCATCGTGCTGCCAAGCGTTGATTTGGACAACGCCGTCAGTGAATGCCTGACCGGCTCGTTATCGTTCAACGGCCAACGCTGCACCGCGCTGAAGATTCTGTTCGTTCACGAAGAGGTGGTGGACAGCTTCATCGAGAAATTCAACCGCAAACTCGAGGCCCTCAAACCCGGTATGCCCTGGGAGCCCGGCGTGTCGCTGACGCCGCTGCCAGAAAAAGGCAAAACCGATTACTTGAGTTCAGTGGTGGCTGATGCCGTCAGCAAAGGCGCGAAAGTGGTCAACGCCAAGGGCGGAGAAATTCGTAGTTCATTCTTCTATCCAGCGGTGCTGTACCCGGTCACCACCGAGATGCGCATCTATGCCGAAGAGCAATTCGGCCCGGTCGTGCCCATCGTTCCCTACCGCGATCTGGACACCGTGATCGACTACGTACTTGAGTCGGATTTCGGCCAGCAACTGAGTCTCTTTGGCAACGACTCTGCTGAAATCGGGCGGCTGGTAGATACCTTCGCCAACCAGGTTGGACGCATCAACATCAATACCCAATGTCAACGTGGGCCAGATACCTTCCCGTTTAACGGCCGGAAAAACTCTGCTGAAGGAACGTTATCGGTCCATGACGCATTGCGGGTGTTTTCAATTCGAACGTTAGTCGCGACCAAGTTTCAGGATGGGAACAAGACTCTGCTCAGCGAGATTATTCATAATCACGAGTCGAGCTTCCTGACCACCGATTACATCTTCTGATCATTTGAACAAGGACCTGCCGTGACCGATCTCAGCAAACGCGAGCGCACTCGTAGCATCCTGCGCGGGGTGGTCGCGGTGTTTTACTTCACCGCTGGCATCTTTCACCTGTACGCCACCGACGGCTTCGTCGGCATCGTGCCCGACTGGGTGCCCTACCCGCATGCCACGGTGATTTTCACGGGTTTGTGTGAACTGATCGGGGCTGTTGCGTTATTGACCCAACGCTTTCGAAAACTTGCCGGAGTCATGCTGGCGCTATACGCGGTGTGTGTGTTTCCGGCGAACATCAAACACGCGATTGACCATCTGCCGATTAACGAAATGGTACTGGGATGGTGGTATCACGGCCCTAGGTTGGCGTTCCAGCCGGTGTTGGTGTGGGTAGCGTTGTTTAGCGGGGCGGTGGTGGATTGGCCGTTTAGGGGGCGAAATGAGGTCGACGGCTGAGGGGTTGGTCGACATTTGGGACCGAGTGTTGCGTAGACATACACCTGTGGGGGCCAACTTGAACTGGCGAAAAATCCATCTGGTTGTATCAGTTACCCCGCCTCGCGAACACGTTCGCTCCTACCGAGGAACAACCAATCCCGGTGGGACCGAATGTATTCGGGGGTGGATTTAAAGATTGACATCGTTTACGCCTGACATGGCCTCTTCCCGAATGAACTCGGTCCCACGGATTCTGGCGATTCGCAGATTTCTGTAGGAGCAACTGTCTGCCGCACCATTTTTTTGGTTTGCATACCTGAAGTTCTTTTCGGGCGCAGCCCGGTCGTCGGCAACGGCCATGCTACTATCGCCCCTCATTCGCAACAGCGCGGCATCGTCGTGAACCTTCTTATTCTCTTCTTTGTCCGCCCATGACTTCGGCCTCTGACACGCCATCCGACCTGCCGACAATTCTTGTGGTGGACGATGAATTGCGCTCGCGAGAATCGTTGTCGCGGGTGTTGAACCCAGAGTTTGAAGTACTTCTGGCGGACTCGGCGCTTGAAGCGCGCAAGCTGCTCGAACAGCATTCGGTGTCGGTGATTCTTTGTGATCAGCGCATGCCGGGCATGAGTGGCATTGAGTTCCTCAAGGAAGCCCGAGAGCGCTGGCCGCAAGCGGTGCGGATTGTCCTCTCCGGCTACACCGATTCAGAAGACATCATCAACGGCATCAACCACGCCGGAATTTATCAGTACCTGCTGAAGCCCTGGTTGCCAGACCACTTGCTGAGCACAGTACGTAGCGCGGTTGAAAGCCAGTCGCTGCAAAACCACATGCAGCGACTTGATCTTGAGCTGCGCGCCGGTACGCCAGTACTGCGGCGGCGTAGCCAGGAAGCCCTTACTCGGGTTCGCGAGGCCTTCGATTTTTCACGGATTGTGCGCGCCGCTGGCGGCCCGCTGGACGCGATTTGTGAAATGGCGGCGCGTGTTGCCCGCTATGACCTGTCGGTGCTGCTGCTGGGCGAGTCAGGCACTGGCAAAGAGTTGCTGGCTCGCGGCATCCACTATGCCAGCCCCCGCGCCGCCAACGCGTTTGTCATGGAAAACTGTGCGGCGTTGCCCGATACCCTGCTGGAGTCCGAGCTCTTCGGGCACAAGCGCGGCGCCTTTACCGGCGCTCATCAAGATCATATCGGGCTGTTCCAACGCGCCAATGGCGGCACGCTGTTGCTCGATGAAATTGGCGACACCTCTCCAGCGTTTCAGGTCAAGTTGCTGCGGGTTCTGCAGGAAGGCGAGCTACGCCCCGTCGGCGCATCCAGCACGGTGCGGGTTGATGTGCGGGTGATTGCCGCGACCCACCGCGATCTGGAAGAAGACGTTCGCACCGGGCGCTTTCGCAGCGATCTTTATTACCGACTGGCGGGCGTCAGTCTGGCGCTGCCGCCGCTTCGCGAACGCAGTGCTGATGTTTTGCCGATAGCCAAGAAGCTGCTTGACGACGCCCGTCTGGAGCTCGACCTGCCGGGGCTGAATTTTGCCAGCGATGCCATGGCCAACCTGATTGGCTATTCCTGGCCCGGCAACATTCGCGAACTGCGTAACGAGATCTACCGCGCCGCAGCTCTGTCCGACGGCGCGCAAATCAATGCTCGCTCGTTCTCTTGGCGGGTACTGCAGGGTCAAGCCCGGCTTGCCCTGGCCGCCAGCCTTCCCACTTCAAGTTCGACCGGCACCTTGCAAGAGCAACTCGACGCCATTGAGGCCACACTGCTAAAAGAGTCGCTATTGCGTCATCGTTGGAACAAGACCCACGCGGCACGTGAGTTGGGTCTGTCCCGCGTAGGATTGCGCCAGAAGCTGCGCCGCTTCGGGCTGGAGGAGTCGTAATGGAAGGTAAAGCGTTCAACGTGCTTTGGCTGCAATCGGGCGGCTGCGGTGGCTGCACGATGTCATTGCTGTGCGCCGACACCCAAGACTTCGCTGGCATGTGGCGCAATGCCGGGATTGAGCTGCTCTGGCATCCCTCGCTGTCGCTGGAAAGTGGCGACGAAATGCTCGACATCCTCAACGACTGCTTGCAGGGCCGTACCCGTCTGGATGCGTTGTGCATCGAAGGCTCGCTGCTGCGCGGGCCCAACGGCACCGGGCGTTTTCACATGCTGGCCGGCACCGGTCGGGCAATGATCGACTGGGTCCGGGATTTGGCCGAAGTCGCCGAATACACATTGGGCATCGGCACCTGCGCTGCATATGGCGGAATCACCGCTGCCGGCAACAACCCCACCAATGCCTGCGGCTTGCAATACGATGGGCACCGAATCGGTGGCTTGCTGGGCGCCGACTTCCGCTCACGCCGAGGTTTGCCGGTGATCAACGTTGCCGGGTGCCCGACGCATCCGGGCTGGGTCACCGACACGCTCATGGCTTTGGCTGCGGGATTGTTCGTCGAGTCTGACCTGGACATCCTCGCGCGGCCGCGGCTTTACGCTGATCAGTTGGTTCATCACGGTTGCACCCGTAACGAGTTCTACGAATACAAGGCCAGTGCCGAGAAGCCGTCGGACATTGGCTGCATGATGGAAAACCTCGGCTGCGTTGGCACTCAGGCCCACGCCGATTGCAACACGCGCCTGTGGAACGGTGAAGGTTCCTGCACCCGGGGCGGTTATGCCTGCATCAATTGCACGGCGCCGGGCTTCGAGGAGCCGGGGCATGCGTTCAACCTAACGCCCAAAGTGGCCGGAATTCCCGTCGGCTTGCCAACTGATATGCCCAAAGCCTGGTTTGTCGCCCTGTCTGCGTTGTCCAAGTCGGCGACGCCTAAACGGGTCAAGCTGAACGCCACGGCCGACCATCAACTCATCGCCCCCATCGTGCGCCTTCCACGGCGCTAGGAACGTTTATGTCTCGTTTGGTGGTGGGTCCGTTCAATCGCGTCGAAGGTGACCTCGAAGTGCAACTCGAGGTGGAGGATGGCCGCGTGCGTTCGGCGCAGGTCAACGCGACGATGTTTCGGGGCTTTGAGCAGATTCTATTACAGCATTCACCTCTTGATGCGCTGGTGTACGCGCCGCGCATCTGCGGGATTTGCTCGGTCTCGCAGTCGATTGCCGCCGCCCGTGCGCTGGCGTCACTGGCCGGTGTGCAACCGCCGGATAACGGTCTGGCGACGATCAACCTGATGGCCGCGACGGAAAATCTGGCCGACCATCTGAGTCATTTTTACTTGTTTTTCATGCCTGACTTCGTTCGCCCGGTGTATGCCGAACGCCGCTGGTACGCCGCCGCTCAGGCGCGCTTCACGCCGGGCCACGGCAGCCAGCAACGCTTGGCATTGTCCGCGCGCAAACGCTTGCTGGACTTGATCGGCACCTTGGGCGGCAAGTGGCCGCACACCGGTTCAATCCACCCCGGCGGCTCGACCCGCGCCATCGATGCCGCCGAGCGCATGCGCCTGCTGATGCGGGTTCGCGAGTTCCGTCAGTTCCTGGAAACCGAGCTGTTCGCCAGCCCTCTGGAGCGCATCATCGGGCTGGGCAGCGAAAACGAACTGTGGGCCTGGCTGGCTGAAGCGCCGGGCCAAGGCGACCTGCGCCAGTTCCTCGACATCGCGCTGGACAGTGGTCTGGAACATTCGGGGCCGGGGCCGGGGCGCTATTTGTCTTATGGCGCCTATCCGCAACCTGACGGGCAGATGGCGTTCCCGCAGGGTGTCTGGAATGGGGTTACGCAGCAGATAGAAGATCTGGAGCTGTCGGATATTCGCGAGGACGCCGCCCATGCCTGGCTGGATGACGCCGGCGGCCCGCTGCATCCAGCCCAAGGCCAGACCCAGCCGCTGGTAGAAAAGCCTGCCGCTTATACCTGGAACAAAGCGCCCCGACTGGCGGGGGCAGTGCTCGAAACCGGCGCCCTCGCCCGGCAGTTGATCTCCGGACACCCATTGTTGCGCGATGCCGCCGCCCGTTGCGGGGCCACGGTTTACACCCGGGTGTTGGCGCGGCTGATGGAACTGGCCCACGTGGTGCCGCTGATGGAGCAATGGTTGCAGGACCTGCGCCCCGGTGAACCCTACTACCGCACCGCCGAACTGCCGGACAATGGCAGCGCCGTGGGCCTCACTGAAGCGGCGCGCGGTGCTTTGGGCCATTGGCTTCGGGTCGAGCAAGGGCGCATTGCCAGTTACCAGATCATCGCCCCGACCACCTGGAATTTTTCCCCGCGAGACGCCCAGGGTCGGCCCGGTGCGTTAGAACAAGCACTGGAAGGCGCGATCGTGTTGCCCGGCGAAAAAACGCCGGTTGCAGTGCAACATATCGTTCGTTCATTCGACCCTTGCATGGTGTGCACAGTGCATTGAACCGGGAGAACGCCATGGCGCGCAAAGCTCCGCCCGGCACCCTCGACGAGGACGCTTGGCTCGAAGTGATCGGCAAGATGGACGAGGTCTATTCGCAGCTGGTGCAAGACGAAATCGCCCTGGAAGAAAAGAACGCCGAGCTGGAACAGTCGCAGCAGTTCATCGCCGGGCTGCTGTCGTCCATGTCCGACGTGCTGTTGGCCTGCGACCCCGAGGGTCGTATCGAAGAATCCAACAATGCCCTGCGCAAATTGGTAGGGCGCGACGAACAGGCGCTGCTCGGCAGCCCGGTTTACGCTTTGCTGGCCGACACCCACAGTGAAGAACAGCTGCGCAAGACCCTCGACGGACTGCGTCGGCCCAATACCAGCGCTACCCTGGAACTGAACTTCAAAGATGCTCTCGGTGCGCCGCTGCCGGTGGACATCAGTTGCACTGTACGCAGCGTTGGCACCGGCCGTTGTGTCGGACATGTGCTGGTCGGGCGCCCGCTCGGTGAGTTGAAGCACGCCTATCGGCAATTGCATGAAGCCCACGAGGCTCTCAAGCGTACTCAACAACAATTGCTGCACGCGGAGAAAATGGCCTCGCTGGGGCGTTTGGTCGCTGGGGTCGCCCATGAACTTAACAACCCAATCAGCTTCGTGCTCGCCAATGTCCATGTGCTGGGCGGCTACCGCGAGCGCCTGGAGCGTTATCTAGAGGCGGTCAACGCTAACGAGCCGTTGGAGGTTCGTGAAACCTTGCGCCGACAACTGCGCATCGATCCACTGCTGGCTGACCTGCCGTCATTGATCGAGGGCACCATCGAAGGCGCGCAACGGACGGCCGACATTGTGAGCGCGCTGAAGCGCTTTTCTGCGGTGGATCGCGAGTCGCTGGGCGAGGTGGCACTTAACGAAGTCGTCGAGCGGGGCATTCACTGGATCACCCGTGGCATCGCGCCGGACCTGCAGGTTCACTGGCAACCCAGCGGCGAGCCTGCGGTGCATGGCAACAGTGGGCAATTGCTGCAGGTGCTGATGAACCTGATGCAAAACGCTTACGACGCCGCCCAAGCCACCGGGCGCGAAACGCCGGAGCTGTGGATAAGCGTCGAGCAGGACTCCCGTTGGGTCACATTAAGACTGCGTGATAACGGCGGCGGCATTGCGGTGGAACATCTGACGCAAGTGTTTGATCCGTTCTTCAGTACCAAACCGGTTGGCAAAGGCACCGGTTTGGGGCTGTCGATCAGTTACAGCATCATCGAACGCTGCGGCGGCCGCTTGATTGCCGGCAATCACCCGGACGGCGGAGCGGAGTTCACATTGATTCTGCCCGGCCCTAACTGAATCTGCAGAAGCGAACGTGTTAACGAAGCGGCGTACCTGCCACAGCGAGGTGATCCCTCGGCAACAAGTTGGCTCCTAAAGAAGGCATCTGCTGCAAAGTAAGTATTCACTTGGCCGTAATCAGTGCAAAACCAGCTTCCAGACATATAAGTCCCCCTCCCTAAATGCGCTGCTGCACCGGGCTGGCACAGGGTTTGTATGAGGCTTTTTCTGATTTTCAGAGCGCCCCCCTTTCTTGCGGAGTTCCCATGCCTCTATCCAACACCGTCGGAATCGCTAAAGCCGTACCGCCGATGACCTTTAAGCGCAGCGTCGTGGTGATTTTCACCGGTTTGTTCGCCGTCAACGTTATGGTCTGGATCTGGGCCTTCATCGCCTTTCGCGATTTCCCACTGCTGCTGGGTACGGCCTTTCTCGCTTACAGTTTCGGGTTGCGTCACGCCGTGGACGCGGACCATATCGCCGCCATTGATAACGTCACACGCAAGTTAATTCAAGAAGGCCAGCCCACCGCCACCGTGGGCCTGTTTTTTTCCCTCGGCCACAGCACCATTGTGATCCTTGCCACCTTGGTCATCGCCCTGACCGCCTCGACCTTCAAGGCCAATATCGAGGCGTTGCACGGTATCGGCGGTTTGATCGGCACCTCGGTTTCCGCGCTATTTCTGCTGCTGGTGGCGGTGATCAATCTAGTGATTCTGCGTTCGGTGTACCTCGCGTTTCGCCGGGTTCGGCGCGGCGAGCGGGTCGGCGAACAGGAAATGAATACGCTGCTGGCCGGTGGTGGCCTGATTGCGCGGCTGGTGCGACCGCTGTTCGGCCTGATCAGCCGTAGCTGGCACCTTTACCCACTGGGCTTTCTGTTTGGCCTTGGCTTCGACACCGCTACGGAAATCGGCTTGCTGGGTATTTCTGCGGCACAGGCTTCGCAAGACTTACCCATTTGGTCGATCCTGGTCTTCCCTGCACTGTTCACTGCGGGCATGGCACTGGTCGATACTGCCGACAGCGTGATGATGACGGGTGCCTACCACTGGGCGCTGGTGAAACCGGCGCGCAAGCTCTACTACAACCTGACCATCACCTGCGTATCAGTATTAGTGGCGCTGCTGGTGGGCGGACTGGAAGCGGCGAACTTGCTGGCCTCGCACCTGAATCTGGACGGTGGCGCGTGGGACGTGATCGCATCACTGAACGATAATTTCGGCTTGCTTGGCTACCTGATCGTCGGACTGTTCGCCGTAACGTGGATCTTTTCCCTGCTGTTCTACCGCTTCAAAGGCTACGACCGCCTGGATCTAAATCACCCCGCCGCCTGATGTCATTGCGCCACGCCTCACACCCTCCAAGTGAACACTTCGTTGCCAGTACAGCGAAGCAGTGGAAATAAAGTGTCCATCCACGTTTATTCAGCGTCCACGCGCCTACTGACAAAAATAAATAAAATTCTTTAAAAACAGTCAGATAACAAAGTTTTATAGCCGATGGTCTAACCCGCGACGAAATGGCACAGGTCTTGTAGTTACCAGGTATTACTTTCATTAGTTGAACCGCCCATGTCGATTGCAGCCACCTTGATCCTTTGCGCACGGCTGCGCCCTCTTTTACGCAAAACCCACACCCCGAATCAACGCTCGCGCCTGCTGGCAGACGTTTCCTCGTCTGTCCGACAGGGCCCGCATGGCTTTTAACTTAAAAACAGCGTGCAGCCTCAGTAGAAGACAATTCCTGGGGAGGAGAAATTAGGTGATGGAAACATTTTATGAAGTGATGCGCAGACAGGGCATCTCACGTCGGAGCTTTCTCAAGTTCTGTTCGCTGACCGCGACGTCATTGGGGCTCGGCCCTGCGTTCATGCCAAAAATCGCATGGGCGATGGAAAACAAGCCGCGTACACCGGTGCTTTGGCTTCATGGATTGGAGTGCACCTGCTGTTCTGAATCGTTCATTCGCTCCGCACACCCGCTGGCCAAGGACGTGGTGCTGTCGATGATCTCGCTGGATTACGACGACACTTTAATGGCCGCTGCCGGGCATCAGGCCGAAGCGATCCTTGATGAGGTCATGACCAAATACAAAGGCAATTACATTCTTGCCGTTGAAGGTAACCCGCCGCTGAACCAGGACGGCATGAGCTGCATCATTGGCGGCAAGCCGTTCATTGAGCAGTTGAAGCGCGTCTCCAAAGATGCCAAGGCCATCATCTCCTGGGGCTCCTGCGCCAGCTGGGGTTGTGTACAGGCGGCCAAGCCGAACCCGACCCAAGCGGTGCCGATCCACAAAGTGATTTTCGATAAACCGATTATCAAAGTGCCAGGCTGCCCGCCGATTGCCGAAGTGATGACCGGGGTCATCACCTACATGCTGACCTTCGACCGCTTACCTGAGCTGGATCGTCAGGGCCGGCCAAAAATGTTCTACAGCCAGCGCATCCACGACAAATGCTACCGCCGTCCGAACTTCGACGCCGGCCAGTTTGTTGAAGCGTGGGACGATGACGCCGCGCGTAAGGGTTACTGCCTTTACAAAGTCGGCTGCAAGGGCCCGACCACCTACAACGCCTGTTCGACCGTGCGTTGGAACGGCGGCACCAGTTTTCCGATTCAATCCGGCCATGGCTGCATTGGTTGCTCCGAGGAAGGTTTCTGGGACAAAGGCTCGTTCTATCAGCACCTGACGGACATCAACGCCTTTGGCGTGGAAGCCAATGCCGATCAAATCGGCCTCGCTACCGGTGTCGCCGTCGGCGCCGCAGCCACCGCGCATGCCGCCGTGACAGCACTCAAACGCGCCAGTAACAGCAAGGCGCCCATTGCGCCGCATGACGCTCCAGCGACAAGACAGGACGACCAGCGATGAGCAACTATTCGACCCAGGGTTTCGACCTGAACAGCACTGGCCGGCGCATCGTCGTTGACCCCGTGACCCGTATCGAAGGCCACATGCGCGTCGAGGTCAATCTCGACGCCAACAACATCATTCGTAACGCGGTCTCCACCGGCACCATGTGGCGTGGCCTGGAGGTCATTCTCAAAGGCCGTGACCCACGTGACGCCTGGGCGTTCGTCGAGCGTATTTGCGGCGTGTGCACCGGTTGCCACGCGCTGGCCTCGGTCCGTGCGGTGGAAGATGCGCTGGGTATTCGTATCCCGCCGAACGCTCACTTGATCCGCGAAATGATGGCCAAGACCCTTCAAATCCACGACCACGCAGTGCACTTCTATCACCTGCACGCGTTGGACTGGGTTGATGTGGTGTCGGCACTCAAGGCTGACCCCAAGCGCACATCGGAATTGCAGCAACAGGTTTCGCCGTCCCACCCGCTGTCGTCGCCGGGCTATTTCCGTGACGTGCAGAACCGCCTGAAGAAGTTTTTCGAGAGCGGCCAGCTCGGCCCGTTCATGAACGGTTACTGGGGTAACCCGGCCTACCAACTGCCGCCCGAAGCCAACCTGATGGCGGTCACGCATTACCTGGAAGCCCTCGACCTGCAAAAAGAGTGGGTCAAGATTCACACCATCTTTGGTGGCAAGAACCCGCACCCGAACTACCTGGTAGGCGGCGTGCCGTGCGCCATTAACATCGACGGCGATTTGGCCGCCGGGGCGCCGCTGAACATGGAGCGGCTGAACTTCGTTCGTGCCCGTATCGATGAAGCGCTGACCTTTTGCAAAAACGTTTATGTACCCGACGTGTTGGCCATCGGCACCATTTACAAACAGAAAGGCTGGCTGCATGGGGGCGGTCTGGCGGCGACCAACGTGATGGACTACGGCAACTTCGCCAAGGTCAATTACGACGAGAGCACCAACCAACTGCCGGGTGGCGCGATTCTCAACGGCAACTGGAACGAGATTCACCCGGTTGACCCGCGCGACCCTGAACAGGTGCAAGAATTCGTCACCCACTCTTGGTACAACTACCCGGATAACGACAAGGGCCTGCACCCGTGGGATGGCATCACTGAAGCCAACTACGAGTTGGGCGCCAAAACCAAAGGCACTCGCACCGCCATTGAGGAAGTCGACGAAAGCGCGAAATACTCGTGGGTCAAATCCCCTCGCTGGCGCGGTCATGCCATGGAGGTCGGGCCATTGGCTCGCTACATCCTTGGCTATGCCCATGCTGTCCAAGGCAACCCCCACGCCCAGCGCATCAAAGAACAGCTCGACGGCGCGATGCAAGCGGTCAACCACGACCTGCCGAAAACCCTCGGCATGGTTGCGACCGACTACAGCGCCAAGATTTTGCTGCCGAGCACCATCGGCCGCACCCTGACCCGCGCGCTGGAAGCCGAATACTGCGCCGAGCTGATGGTCGACGACTGGAACGAGCTAATGACCAACATCCGCAACGGCGACCGCTCCACCGCCAACGTGGAGAAATGGGACCCGGCGACCTGGCCGAAAGAAGCAAAAGGTGTCGGTATCGTCGCCGCACCGCGTGGCGCATTGGGTCACTGGATTCGCATCAAGGACGGGCGCATCGAGAATTACCAGTGCGTGGTGCCAAGCACCTGGAACGGCAGCCCGCGTGATGCCAAGGGACAGATCGGCGCGTTTGAAGCCGCACTGATGAACACCCCGGTGGCCATCCCCGATCAGCCGGTGGAAATCCTGCGCACCCTGCACTCCTTCGACCCGTGCATGGCCTGCGCCACCCACGTGATGAGCGAGGACGGCGCCGAGCTGAGCACCGTCAAGGTGAGCTGAGTAATTAACCCAGGCATCCGGCAGGTGCGATACGGCACCTGCCCTTCCAAAGGTGAAGATATGACCCTTCAGACTGAAACCCCCATGGGCCTGCCGGAGTACGTTTACGAGGCACCGGTGCGCATGTGGCATTGGATCAATGCCGCCTGCATTTTAGTGCTGGCGGTCACCGGGTATTTAATCGGCTCCCCACTGGCCACCCAACCGGGTGAAGCCAGCGCCCATTTCGTCATGGGCTACATCCGCTTCGCGCACTTCAGCGCCGGCTATGTGTTTGCTATTGGCCTGCTGGGCCGCACCTACTGGGCCTTGGTGGGCAATCATCACGCCCGGGAACTGTTCTCGGTTCCGGTGCTGAGCAAAGCTTACTGGGCTGACTTCTACATCTGGCTGCGTTATTACCTGTTCGCCGGGCCGATCCCGGAGCCGACCTTCGGGCACAACCCGCTGTCGCGTTTCGCCATGTTTTTCGTGTTCCTGCTGACCTCGATATTCATGGTCCTGACCGGTTTCGCGCTGTATGGCGAAGGGTCGCAAATGGGCTCGTGGCAAGAACGGATGTTCGGCTGGGTGCTGCCGCTGCTGGGGCAATCCCAACAAGTCCATACCCTGCACCACTTCGGTATGTGGGTAATGCTGATCTTCATAGGGCTGCACGTGTACGCCGCCGTCCGCGAAGAAATCAACGGTCGTCTCAGCCTGATCGGCGGGATGATCTCCGGCTACAAGACCTTCAAAAAATGAACACACCAGCAGAGTCACTCATGAAAACCTCAGCATCGCCCCGTCCACGCATCACCGTGTTGGGCATTGGCAATCTGCTGTGGGCCGATGAAGGCTTCGGCGTGCGCTGTGTCGAAGCGTTACAGCAACGCTATGAGTTCGCGGACAACGTCGCGCTGATCGATGGCGGCACCCAGGGTTTGTACTTGATCCAGCATGTGCAGGAAGCCGATTACCTGCTGATTTTCGATGCGGTCGATTACAACCTGACCCCCGGTGAGTTGAAGTTCGTCACCGACGATGAAGTGCCTAAATTCCTCGGCATCAAGAAGTTGAGCCTGCACCAGACCGGTTTTCAGGAGGTGCTGATGCTGGCCCAACTGACCGGTCATTTCCCGCAACGGGTGCTGCTGATCGGTTGCCAGCCGGAGCACATGATGGATTACGGCGGCAGCCTGCGGCCGGTCGTCAGGGCGGCCATGGAAGGCGCGTTGACCGAAGCGGTGCGGGTCCTGGAAACCTGGGGTGCCGAGCCGCGTCAACGCGCTTCGCCGCTCACCGATGAAGAGGCAGTGACCTTGCCGCACTTGGAGTTGGACCGCTACGAAGGCGAACGCCCTTCTGCGCAGAACGCTTGCCGGATCGGTGACGAACGCATTCTCGCCAGGCGCGTTTGATATGTGCATCGGACTGCCCATGCAAGTGGTAAGTGCCAACCTTGGCTCTTCCGTGTGCCGCGACCGCCACGGCCGGGACCGGCTCATCGACACCTCGCTGGTCGGCACCTGCGAGGTCGATGACTGGTTGCTGATCTTTCTCGACGCCGCCCGCGAACGCCTCGACCCACAGCGGGCGGCAGAAATCGACTCGACCCTGGTCATGCTTGAATCGGCGATGTTCGGCAACGCGCCGGAGCCGGACACCGCGCCCGGCTTCAGCCTGCCTTCAGCGATGAACGCTGAACAGCTCGCCACCCTGTTGGGCCAATCACCCATCGCTGCTGCGCCCGTGCGGCCCAACCTCAAGGAATCCACATGAGTGAATCCGCCGCTTTCATGGCGCCTATCCCTGTCCCGCCGGCCATCCCTGCGCTGATCACGCGGCTGGTGGAGCAATTCGACGCCAGCTGGATTGGCTGCGAAAACCTCGACGCCTGGCTCGCCCTGGGCGGCAACTGTCTGTTGCTGCTGTGTGGCGACCCGGTGCGCCACCCTGAATCCCTGGACGTGGCGGTGGTCTTGCCCGAACTGCGCCAGGAAGTGTCCCGCCGCCACGGCTGCACCTTGCGGCTGGGTGTCGTTCATCGCGCGGAAGAAGAAGCCATCGCGGCACGTTTTGCCCTGCGCCGCTGGCCGACCTTGGTCTGGCTGCGCGACGGCGGTTACGTCACTACCATCGACGGCATGCACGACTGGGACGAATACCTGAGCCTGGCTGATAAAGCCTTGGCCCAGAGCAATGCCCGCATTCCCCTGTTCGCCGAAACGCCTGGCGCTAACGGTGGTTGCCAGTGAACGGAGGAACGCCTATGGCCCCACAAATGTACATCCCGCTGGTCGATCTCGGTCCCGGCTCCCAAGTGGAAGAGGAAGTCCTCGAATACATCAGCATGCCCCAAGGCATGTACACCCACAGCGCGCCGATACTGCCCGAGCCGGAAGAATTGGACGAATTGCCCGGCGCACGTCAGGCGTTGCAAGACCTTCTGCACCGGCTGTATGCCTGCAACCGCGGTGAAGCCACAGAAAGCCTCGATTTGAGCGGGCTTGAAGTCGGTGATCGCACGCTGCTGGATCAACTGCTCGGTGAAGGCGAAGTCAGCATCATGCTGGTCGTGGAACCGCCGTTGCGGATTCAGGAGTCGATCTTCGCTGGGGTCTGGCGCCTCTATGGTGAAGGCCAAGATTATGTCGAGGTCGGTGCCGCCCCCGCCCAACTGCGCAGCGTTGCCCGTGACGCGGCGCGGCCAGCAGCCTTTGATATCCGGTCTGCGCTGCCGATGGGCGTGATGAACGCTCCGGCGATTCTCACCGAGATCGAAGACCAGACTCAGCACTGGCAACCCGGCAGCCCGGCCCATGTGATCAACCTGACGCTGCTGCCGTTGTCCGAGCAAGACATTGGTTTCCTCGACGTGTGTTTGCCGGTCGGCCCAGTGCGGGCATTGGCGCGTGGTTACGGCAATTGCCGGATCAGCAGCACCCTGATCCACAACTGCTGGCGCGTCACGTACTTCAATTCCCAGGATGCGCTCATTCTCGACACCATCGAGATCACCGACCTGCCAGAGGTGATCTGCGCAGCGCCGGAAGACCTCAGCGATTCGCTGGAGCGTTTCGAGGATGTTATTCAATGGTTTGAAGGGCAGTGATATGACGGACAGACCCAGCTTTGAAGGCAGCTACCGAGGCGATTCCACTCGCATCAGCGATGACACTCGCCTGGAGTGCAAGATCTGCTGGTGGGTGTACGACCCGAAGGACGGTGATCCGGTGTGGCAAATTGAGCCCGGCACGCCGTTTTCCGCGTTGCCGGACCATTGGTGCTGCCCGAACTGCGATGGCGCCGCCGAGCAGTTCATGGTGCTCAATGACGCAGCCTGAATGGCCAGACAGTGCGCAACTGCGGGGAGCAGAACTGGCGGCCCATTTCCGGGATATCGCCGACACTCGCATGCGCGGCCTGCCCTTCCTCAATCCCGTGTTGGAGGTCGAGGCCGTGGGTTTTGCCCCGCAAGTTGCCGGTGAAGACGCGTCCTGCGGGGTGCTCGGGATTCTGATCACGCCCTGGTTCATGAACCTGATGTGGTTGGCTCCAGCCTTGAGTGCACCCTTGGCCCAAGGCGCCTCCCGTGAACATCTGTTCGGTGGCCAACACCTAACGTTCATTGGCGCAGTCGATGCAGACTTCGGCACCTACGAAAGCTGCTCGTTGTTTTCGCCGGTTTTTGAGTTCGCGGATCAAGCGGCAGCCCGCGCCACCGCTGAACAGGTATTGATGCTTTTGCGCGGCCCGGCCGAAGAAGAACACACCCCGCAACACCCGGCGCTTAGTCGCCGCTCGTTGCTGTTCGGCCGTTTGTCCGGCGACGCGCAATGACGCCCCCAAACAGCCTGTCTGGGCTTGCCGGATCACTCACGATTCGACCCGGTCAGCAACCGGCGATCATCGGCAGCCGCCCGCTTTTGGCCGCGCGTCTATTGCGCGGCCAACCCCCTGAGGCTGCGGCTGTACGTCTGCCGCTGCTTTACAGCTTATGCGCTCAGGCCCATGGATTGACTGCGCAACTTGCAGTTAGCACGGCATTGCAGGGGCAGGCAACGATCCAGGTGGGCGCCAGCCTGGCTTTACTAGCCGAAACTCGCCGTGAGCACCTGCGGCGTATCCTGCTCGACTGGCCGCTGTTGCTTAACCCCAGCGCTGAGCGCTGCTCTCCCATTGAACTGCATGCTTGGGATCAAGCGCCCGAAGCCACCATGAGTGTCTGGCTCGGCGCCCCGGTGCGCGCTTGGCTACAACGCTGGGAAGACGATCCTCAGCGCACCTTAATGGAATGGACTTCGCTCAAGAACCACTGGCTTAGCCGCGCCTTCGCCCACTGCCGCGACGATGCGCAATCGCTGCAATTGCCGGTGAATGCGCTGCAACTGATCACCGACAACTCAGCGTTACGCGCAACTGCAGAGCACTTGCGTGGTTGCGCCGATTTTGCCAAGCGCCCTGAACTGAATGGCCAACCCTGCGAAACCGGAAGTTGGACCCGACTGGGTGAAGCCCATCCGAAACGCCACAGCACCGCCTGGCTAAGACTGGGTGCGCGGGTCGCCGAACTGGCCCGACTGTCGCTGCCCGATGCCCGCGCCCCGGCGCTTGGCGCACTGGCCTTGGATACGGGCGAAGCCTTGGCCTGGAGCGAAACCGCTCGCGGTCTGTTGCTGCATCGGGTATGTCTGGAGTGTCACGGCGACGGCGTAAAGATCAGCGACTATCAAATCGTTGCGCCCACCGAATGGAACATGCACCCGCAGGGCGCTCTGTCCCAGGCGCTGTCATCGTTACCCAGTGACGATCCACGCAGCCAGCGCCAGGCCGAGTTATTGATGGCGGCCTTCGATCCCTGCATCGCGTTTACGCTAGAAACCGGTCTGAAGATGGACCCAGACAACCACCAAGGAACGCCAATCCATGCATGAATTGAGTCTGGCGGGCGGCATTCTTAGTGCTGTGGAAGCAGCAGCGGCGGCCGATCCGTTCGTGCGCGTCAGCCGTTTACGTCTGGAGGCCGGAAAACTGGCCGGGGTCGAAGTGCATGCGTTGCGTTTCGCCCTGGAAGCGTTGGCACCCGGCACGTTGCTGGCAGGCGCGCAGATCGACATCGAAGAGCCCCACGGTCAGGCCTGGTGCCTGGACTGCGCCGCCAGCGTGCCCTTGGTCGAACGCGGCGCACCTTGCCCGACCTGCGGCGGCTTCTGGTTGCAGCCCACCGGCGGCACCGAATTACGCATCCTCGATCTACAGGTCGAGGACCACTGACATTTGATTTCTGATTAGAGATCTGGAGAAACGCCATGTGCGTCGTCTGCGGCTGCGGTACCGGCCATTCACACGAGCAAGACCCAAGCAACGAAGCCGCCCCCGATAGCGACGTGCAGGTCGACGCCACTGGCGATCTGCATTACGGCGCGGGCCAAGCGCGGGTTTCAGTGCCCGGCTTGAGCCAGGCACGCACGATCCGCATCGAACAAGATGTGCTCGGCGAGAACGACCGCCACGCCGCCCGCAATCGGCAGAATTTCACCGCCCACGGCGTGTTGGCGCTCAACCTGGTGTCCAGCCCCGGCTCGGGAAAAACCACGCTGTTGTGTGCCACCCTGCTGGCCCTGCGCGCACGCCAACCTGGGTTGCCATTGGCGGTCATTGAAGGCGACCAACAGACCCGTCACGACGCCGAGCGCATCCGCGAAACCGGGGTGGCGGCGATCCAGATCAACACCGGCAAGGGTTGCCACCTGGACGCGCGGATGATCACCCAAGCCTATGCGCGCCTGCCGCTGCACGATGAACTGCACGCCGCAGGGCATGGCCACTCTCACGCCAAGGCTCCGCTGCTTTCCAATCACCATACTCATAACCATCACCCAAAGGCCGCAGACGAACCGGCGGGCATTCTGTTTATCGAGAACGTCGGCAATTTGGTCTGCCCGGCGCTGTGGGACCTTGGCGAAGCCGGGAAAGTGGCGATTTTGTCGGTCACCGAAGGCGAGGACAAACCGCTCAAGTACCCGGACATGTTCGCCGCCGCGCAATTGATGATTCTCAACAAGATCGACCTGTTGCCGCACCTGGACTTCGATGTGCAGCGCTGCCTGGACTACGCCCATCAGGTCAATCCGCAGTTGCAGATCATTCAGCTCAGCGCCCGCGACGGCACCGGTCTGGATGCCTGGATCGACTGGCTGCTGGCCGGCGCGCCGCAAATGGATCGCCGAGCGGCGCGCATTGCCGCGCTGGAAGCGGAGCTGGCAGCGCTAAAAATATCAACCAAGGAGGCCTGACGTGCACAGTCAGAAACTCCCCAACATGAACGTCTGGCCACCGGTATTGGCCTGCGGTGCCTGGCTAAAAAATGCGGCGTGTCTGCTCCAGCGCGATCAGGTGTTGTGGTCACCGGTGCACGGTGATCTGGGCGATCCGCAAAGTTGTCTGGCCCTTGAGGCGTCGTTGGAACGCCTGCTGACATTGGCCGAGATCACGCCGCACGCTATCGCCCATGACTTGCACCCGGATTTCTACAGTTCGCAACTGGCCGTCAGCCTGGCCGAGCGATTGGACGTGCCAGCGCTGGCGGTTCAGCATCACCACGCCCATGTTGCTGCGGTGATGGCTGAACATGGACTCGACGGGCCGGTGCTGGGTCTGGCACTGGACGGCGTTGGCTTGGGCAGTGACGGCGCCGCTTGGGGTGGCGAGTTGCTGTGGGTCGCTCACGCTTGGCGTCGGCTCGGTCATCTGCTGCCGTTGCCGTTGCCAGGTGGCGACATCGCCGCCCGTGAGCCGTGGCGGCTGACCGCCGCCGCGCTGCACCTGTTGGGCCGCGACGCTGAAATCACCCCGCGTCTGGGCCCGCTGGTGGGCGAGCAAAGCGCCGGCACCGTCGCCGGCATGCTCCGCCGTGAGCTCAATTGCCCGCCGAGCAGCGGCGCGGGCCGCTGGTTCGACGCGGCTGCCGGAATTCTGGGTCTCAGTGTTCGCCAGCAAGCCGAGGCCGAAGCGGCTATCGCGCTGGAACGTTCGGCCAGCGAGTACCTGGCGGTGAACGCCGACCCGGTAGTTGATGGCCTATGGCGCATTCAAGCGGACGGCGTGCTGGATCTGCGCCTGTTGCTTACCCGGCTATTCGATCTGGCCGACCATGGCCGCAGCGCCGAAGGCGCAGCAGTTTTTCACTTGGCACTGGCTGCTGCCCTTTCAGACTGGGTACTGCAACAGCCTGGAAATCTGCCGGTCATGCTCGGCGGCGGCTGTTTCGCCAATCGCTTGCTCAGTGCGCGACTTACCCAACGGCTTAGCGCCTGTGGCGTACAGGTGTTTACCGCACAAAGCGTGTCCTGCGGCGATGCCGGACTTGCCCTCGGCCAAGGCTGGATCGCCGCCCATTGGCCCGAACTTGAAAGCCAAGCGGCCTTGCCGCTGGAGGAAATCCCATGTGCCTAGCCATTCCCGCCCGCGTCATCGAACTGCGTGGTGTCGACACAGCGCTGGTGGATCTCGGCGGTATCCGCAAAGAAATCTCCTTGGCGCTGGTGCCTGAAGCACAGGTCGGCGACTACGTGATTATCCATGTCGGCTATGCCTTGGGTTTGATTGATCCAGAAGAAGCCCAGCGCACGCTGGAAATGTTCGACGAATTGAACCGCGCGCAATCGGAAGCCTCATGAAGTACATCGACGAATACCGCGACGGCGAGTTGGCGCAACGCATCGCTGCCCGCATCCGCGAAGAAGCGCACCCCGACCGCGCGTATCGGTTCATGGAGTTCTGCGGCGGCCACACTCACGCGATTTCTCGCTATGGCGTGAGCGAATTGCTGCCGGATAACGTGCGCATGATCCACGGTCCTGGTTGCCCGGTCTGCGTATTGCCGATTGGACGCATCGACCTGGCAATCAAGCTGGCGCTGGAAGACGGCGCGATCCTGTGCAGTTACGGCGACACCCTGCGTGTGCCGGCCTCCGAAGGACTTTCTTTGTTGCGGGCCAAGGCCCACGGCGCTGACATCCGCATGATCTACTCGCCGCTGGATGCGCTGAAAATTGCTGAGGCGAATCCATCACGGCAAGTGGTGTTCTTTGCCATCGGCTTCGAGACCACGACCCCGCCTACCGCGCTGATCATTCGCGAAGCGGCGGCACGCGATCTGGATAACTTCAGCGTGCTTTGCTGCCATGTCCTGACCCCAGCGGCGATCTCTCACATTCTCGCCGCCCCGCAACATGACGCCGCTTCAGCGGTGGAACTGGACGGCTTCATCGGCCCGGCGCACGTCAGCATCGTCATTGGCTCGGCGCCTTATGAGGGCTTCGCCCTTCGGTACCGCAAGCCGGTGGTGATCGCCGGTTTTGAGCCGCTGGACGTGATGCAAGCCATCTTGATGCTGGTGCGCCAGGTCAACGGAGGCCGGGCCGAGGTTGAGAACGAGTTCATCCGCGCAGTCGGGCGCCATGGCAATACCGGTGCCCAGGCGTTGATGGATGAAGTGTTCGAGCTACGTCCCAGTTTTGAATGGCGCGGGCTCGGCGAAGTCCCGCTCAGCGCCCTGCGGATTCGCCCGGCCTTCGCCCGCTACGACGCCGAAGTGCGCTTTGGCCTGGAATATAAGGCGGTGCCGGACCACAAAGCCTGTGAGTGCGGCGCAATTCTGCGGGGCCAGAAAAAACCCACTGATTGCCGCTTGTTTGGCACCGTGTGTACACCGGAAAACCCCATGGGGTCATGCATGGTTTCCAACGAAGGCGCGTGCGCCGCGCATTACGCCTACGGGCGCTACAAGGATATTGAGGTGGTCGCTTTATGAACGCTCGTTCCCCGGTCAAGCGCGGCTATGTTCGTCCGCTGAACCTGCGCGACGGGCGCATCGACATGAGCCACGGCGCGGGCGGACGCGCCTCGGCGCAATTAATCGAAGAACTGTTCGTCGCCGCCTTCGACAATGCTTGGCTGCGTGAGGGCAACGACGGCGCTGTCTTCAGCCCGGCACTCGCCCCCGGCGAACGCATGGTCATGGCCACCGACGCCCATGTGGTCTCGCCGCTGTTCTTTCCCGGCGGCGACATCGGCAGCCTGTCGGTGCATGGCACGGTCAACGACGTGGCCATGACCGGCGCGCGCCCACTCTATCTGTCCGCCAGCTTTATCATCGAGGAAGGCTATCCTTTGGCCGACCTCAAGCGCATCGTCGAGTCCATGGCCCGCGCCTCCCGGGATGCCGGTGTACCGATTGTCACCGGCGATACCAAAGTGGTTGAGCGCGGCAAAGGCGACGGCGTCTTCATCAGCACCACCGGAATTGGCGTGGTCGCCACTGGCGTTGACACGGGCGGCCATCGCGCGCGTCCTGGCGATGCCATTTTGTTATCCGGTAGCATCGGTGAGCACGGCGTGGCGATCATGTCCAAGCGCGAGGCGTTGGAATTCGACACCGAAATTCTTTCCGACAGCATTGCCCTGCACGAACTGGTCGCCAAGATGCTCGCCGTCGCTCCAGGTCTGCGCGTACTCCGCGACCCGACGCGGGGCGGACTGGCCACAACGCTGAACGAAATTGCTGGTCAATCCGGGGTGGGCATGTTGCTCGACGAAGCGATGATCCCGGTTCTACCCCAAGTTGAAGCCGCCTGTGAACTGCTGGGCCTCGATCCCTTGTATATCGCCAACGAGGGCAAGTTGGTCGCCATTTGCTCGCAGGCCGACGCCGAACCGCTGCTGAGTGCCATGCGCGACCATCCGCTGGGGCAAAACGCAGTGCGCATTGGCACTGTTCTGGATGACTCACATGGGTTCGTGCAGATGCAGACCCGCTTTGGCGGGCGGCGGATCGTGGATTGGTTGACCGGGGAACAATTGCCTAGGATCTGTTGATCCGCGCGCAGGGTGTGCGCGTCATCTTAATGCTGATGACGGCGAGACTTTAGGGCAGGTAAATAATGAATTTACCGCCGCCCAACTTGCCGCCGTTGGCCAGTTCGATGTGCCCACGCACACCGTTTCGCTCATGCCGTTCGGCGATGCGCGCGGCGAAATAAAGGCCCAAGCCGGTGCTGCCGCTGCGTTGATTGATACCCTGCACGTAGTCTGACTGATGCTCAAGCATCTGAGCCGGATAACCTGGGCCATCGTCATTGACGGTCAACACCAATTGGCCGTCCTCTTCATGGGCGGTGATCAGTATCGTGTGGCGCGCATAGCGGATCGCATTGATGATGATGTTTGCCACAACCGAGCTGATCAGTTCACGGTCAAAGAAACCGAGTTCATTAAAGCCCTCGATCTCGTAGTTCGCGACAATACCGTGACTGTGCAAGACATCCTGGTGGCAGGCCAGCAGAGCTTCGATGAAATCATCAAGCTCGTGATAGTCAGGGCGCAGGGGTAGCTGATTGACGCCCAGCTTATATAGCCCAAGCAGTTGCACCAACATACCGTTGAGGTGGGCAAATTCGTATTCGATGGCCCCATGTTCGGGGACGTCTTGCTGAGCTTTAGTCAGTTGAGTCAGCCACTGGCTGTGAGCGTGCATCAGCGTCGATAAAGAATTTTTCATGTCATGTACGACGGAGGCGATCACCATCGAGAAGTCGAGCCCGTTATCGTTCATGCGCCAAACGCCCTGCTTTGCAATTTCTGATAGCGCTCATAACGCGGGTCGGTCTCGGGCATCATGCCAATCATCTTCAGGCAAACCCGACATTCTTCAAGCCCTGCAGAATCTGCAGGCATACCTTTTGCGTGCAGCAACGACTGCACCAGGTTCAGCGCGATACTGATGTTCTTTGATTGCAACGCCATTGCCTGACGGAAGAAACTTTGGGCTTCGGCGATATTACCGGCCTTGTATTGGCGCACGCCTTGAAGGTTTAGATCGGACGCCGCCTTGCCCGCACCAAGGATCGCTGGATCATCGGTTAGGCGACCGATACCTTGCATGACCGCAGGATCATCACCGTATATTTCTGCGCAGCTTTTCAATATTCCGGCGCCTGCTTTTTCTTGGCCCAGTTGCTGGAGTTGGGAGGCAACCAATAGCGCAGTCTCGGCGCTGAAGAAATGATCCATGCCCTCAAGATGTGCCAACGCCTCCAGCGTCAGTTTCGCCGCAGCTTCAGGGTCTGACCGTTTAAGACTGGTGGCTTTCATCAAACCGGTGCGCATTTGTAGCCCCTGGTCGCTACCGTATTCCTTCGCGACATCCCCCAGTGTCTGGTTAACCTCTACCCGAGAGCGCGCATCCAGCCCGTTATCGCCATTTTTGTTGATCAGCGCTTGTGCCAGGCCCAAGTTACTCTCTGGATCCTTGAAACGAGAAAACTTGCCTTGGGAGACAGCGTAACGATAGGCCTTGGAGGCACTTTCAAAATCGTCATTACCCATCGCCAACTTGCCCAGCAACCGTTGCCGGCGCACCGCCAATGGCGACAGACGCACCGCATTTTCAAGCACGCTCTGTGCGCGCTTGACCTCTCCCTGAGCAACCAACACATCGGCCAGACCGTCGTAGAGCGTGGGCATCATCGGGAAGGCAACAATTGCTCGCTCATAAATCGCCTGTGCCTCGACGGCTTTACCACGTTTGAGTAATAACTTGCCGAGCCCCGCGTAAGCCCAAGGCGTAGCGCGGTCGGCCAACACCGACTTGAGAAAGCTTTCCAGCGCGTCATGTTGATTTAGATCGCGCAAGGCATTGGCCTTGTAGCGCAAGCAGAGGGGAGCGAAGCGCTGGTCTTGCTGCGTAAGGCTGGCGCAGGCAGCCATTACTTCCACAGGTTTGTCACGATCAAGCGCCTGAAGAATCGGCTTGAGTAAGGTCTTGCGCTGGGCAAGCTTCTCAAGACGCTGAGCCAGGCCAGCGCGGTTGAAAGGTTTAGTCAGATACGCATCAGGCTCCCACTCCAAAGCACTCATTACCATGGCTTGGCTATTCTCGGCCGTGACCATGATAAAAATCGCTTCATGACTCATTAGCTTGTCGACCATCAAGTCTTCAAGCACTTGCTGACCATTTTTTTTACCGTCACCAAAGTTGAAATCATGCAGGATAAAGTCGTAACGCTTTTGCGCACACATGAGCAACGCCTGCTCACCGGTGTCGGCGGTATCTACTTCCACTACACCCAATTCGCGCAGCATCGACCTGACCGAACTGCGGAAGTCGGAGAAATCATCGGCGATAAGGAAGCTTTTCTTGGAGTACGCCAGCATCGAGATTCCTGTCGTGGGAAGTAAAAAGAGTGCCCAGGCAAATACCCATGCAAGGTTGGGTGTAGCTTCGCTGCCAATTACGGCGCGCGCATCATAACAACATCAATAAGCCATCAAACGATTTTACACACAGAGATTGTGCCCGCTAATTGACGCCTTGCATGAGCTGGACATAAGAGTAGCCAGACGCTCGGATAAAAGCGATGAGGAGGCTAATTACCTTGCAGTATTGGGCCACCGCATACGGGATCAGTTTAGTAGCTGCCCAAGGCTGCGATGAATGTTCAATACTTACTATTCTGTATGTGCCCAAGCATTGATGGAGTTGGCATTTCATCGAAGCGTCAATGCAGGCGACCCAGGGTTTGCGGTCGAAGTCTGCCAGAGGGTAACAAACCTTTTCACAGGCAATTGCGGGCCCTATGTTAGCTGCCAGGCAGCGGCTTTGATGACGAGCACTACCTCGAACGGCCTTTGGCAGTTAGATACGATTTACTCATCCCAAGCTTCTGCCGAGGGTAGGGCTACTGAGCTTCTTTTAAATAATCCTTGAGTACTGTCAATGGCGCATCCAAAGCGGCTATCGTCTCAACGCGTCTGACGTTATCGGAGAGTTTATGAAGTTCTTTCCCGAGCGGCGTATCAGCCCCCCCTAAAGCGTTTAGCGCAACCTGCAGGCAATCGGCCACTTTAAGTTGTATCGCTTTGACATCACCTCTGCGAACAAGCAAGCCGAAGACCTCTTTTTGGTAATCACACATCACAGTGTCTTCACGCAAAATCGGACTGTCGCCCTCCTTCTCATGCACCAGCTTGAGGCAAAAAAGGGCAACCGTTTCCAGTGACGATTCCATACAGTGAATCCTTAGGGTTTAAACGGGCCGGATAAGGCAGAATAATAACCCATTGGATTGATCTTATACGCTAACAAATAGGGGAGCGATTGGGTTGCATAACCGCAGAACTTGCAATTTTCATCTCCTGCCCAAGCACACTTTCGACACTACGCATCACCCACCTTCTTTTAGGGTGATCTTGCGATCACTGATTGGGTCGTTTTTCCAACGCACGAAATAACAGCATGCCGACCAGCATGGCTAGTATGAAAACGACGATTTGCCAGCGACCTGTCATTAGCATTGTCACCGCAGGCCCAGGACAGATACCAGCAATCCCCCAGCCAATACCAAACAATAAGCTGCCGCCGATGAGCCGCGAGTCCAACTCCCGCTTTACAGGTAGTTGCATTGGTCTCCCTAGCAATGATCTGGATTGGTGGCGCGCCCAAGTAAGCGGGCCGATGGCTATACCGATTGCCCCAACCATGACCAGGCCCAAGGACGGGTCCCAAGCACCCGTAAAATCTAAGAACGCCAATACCTTTCCAGGATTCGCCATGCCCCCCAAGAGCAGACCGAAGCCAAACAGCAGACCGGCAATGAACGCAGTTAGTTTGATCATATTTAGCCTCCGAACAAATGACGCAAAAAAAATACCGTAGTAAAACCACTGAACATGAAACACGCAGTGGCGATCATTGAGCGCGGCGAAAGGCGCGATATCCCGCACACCCCATGGCCGCTCGTACAACCCGATCCATAGCGGGTGCCGACCCCCACCAAGGCGCCTGCGACGACAAGACCGAACCAACCAGTCTGAAACTCCATCTGTGGCAGGGCGGTAAACAACTCCCATAAGAGCGGTGCGACGAGCAGTCCGAGGAGAAACAGCGCTTTTTCACTCACCCCCTCGCTACCACGCTGTAAAAGATTCGCAATCAGGCCGCTGATACCAGCAATACGCCCATTGGCAACAGTAAATAGACTTGCAGCCAAACCAATTAATATGCCGCCTGCAAGGGATGACCATGGAGTAAAGTTGAGCCAGTCGACATTCACAAAGCTTCTCCGACGCGAAATTGTTTAAACCGATTTGAATAACCACAAACCGCGCAGATGCAGATGCAGATGCAGATGCAACAGATAATCTGCTTTCTGTAACGGCGAGTTTTCACCCGTCCTCCACGGCGTTTACTTGCTGCCCCACGCCTACAGCCTTCCACGATGGTTACACACCCTGTGCAGACCGACGTCTTTTAGTTCTGCCGACTGACCTAACGAAATCTGTCCAGATACCGATAGTCTTGGTACGAGGTGACGTATGAACATAGGTGTCTGCGTTTACATATTTTTCATGGATTTTTTTTTGCGAGCGAAGTCAGGCGACGTTAAGAGGGATTTTCAGATAGCGTGTGCCGTTTGCTTCAGCTTCAGGAAAATGTCCAGCTCGCATATTTACCTGAACCGATGGCAGGATCAGCGTCGGCATCTCCATGATTGCATCGCGCTTGGTGCGCATTGTTACAAACGCCTCCTCACTAATACCGTTACGGACATGTACGTTGTGGGCGCGTTGGTCAGCAACGGTGCTGACAAATTGCACCTCTCGGTCGTCGGGTTGATAGTCGTGACACATGTACAACAAGGTGTTGGCTGGCAGACTCAGCACCTTGTTAATCGACTGAAATAACGTGCGCGCGTCACCGCCGGGAAAATCACAACGTGCCGTACCGTAGTCGGGCATGAACAGGGTATCGCCAACGAATGCGACCGTTTCGTTGCCGTCGCTGATTACATACGTCATGCACGCCGGTGTGTGTCCTGGCGTGTGCAGCGTTCGGCATTGCAACGTGCCAATGGAGAATGGCTCGTCATTCATGAACAGGTGATCGAACTGACTTCCGTCCCGAGCCATTTCCTTACCTGTGTTGAACAAAGCGCCAAAGACTTCTTGCACGGCCGCAACTTGGTTGCCAATACCTGTTTTGCCACCGAGCTTTTCTTTTAGGTAAGGCGCAGCCGTAAGGTGGTCCGCATGCACATGGGTCTCAAGTATCCATTTAACCTTCGCATTTAGCTCGACCACCCTTGCAATCAACTTATCTGCAGACGTAGTAGCCGTGTGGCCTGACTTACAGTCGTAATTAAGTACGCTGTCCACTAAGGCGCAGTGGCGAGTAGGTAGATCCAGCACAAGATAGCTGACAGTACGGGTGGCAGTATCGAAGAATCCTTCAACGTGAAGTTTTGCGGTCATGATCAGTCTCCTTAGGGGGGCTCTTTCCGAGTCGCTCGCACCAAGGGCTGACAATTGCAATAAAGCTGCCAACTAGGAATAGTGCTCGTAGTAAATTCATCTAATTGATTTTATTGAAATATTTATTTATTTATTGGGATAACTCTGTATTCCAGCAGTTCTAACAAACTGCCATTGGCAGCTTGTTGACATAGGTGGCACTGCCACAACAGTATGAGCCAATCCCCTTGGAGCCATGATGACCAATAGCCGGCCTCCCCAAAACGGTCCACACCCGCACCAAGTACAGTCACTTGTCTCGTTTCTTGAACACGAGGCAGATCCAATGATCGTGCTTGATCCGGACTACAACATCCTGGCTGCCAATACCGCGTATCTGCGTCAGTTCGGGAGCATTGATAAACCCTTCATCGGCCACAAGTGCTATCAGATTTCGCACCATTACGATGTTCCCTGCGATCAGGCCGGCGAGCATTGTCCGATGAAAAAAGCGCAAGAGTTGCGCGGCCCAGATCGAGTTTTGCACATTCACCACACACCACGCGGTCCCGAGCATGTCGAAGTCGAACTACGCCCGATTCTAGATGTAAAGGGAGTCATCACCGCTTATGTGGAACGCCTTAAGCTGGTCCGCAGCGCATCGGCGCGACCCAGCAATGAGGGGTTGGTCGGATCGTCACCTGCTTTCAACCTTGCCCTGTCGGAACTTCAGCGAGTAGCACCGTCAATGTTGCCGGTACTGTTATTGGGAGAGTCCGGCACAGGTAAGGAGCTATTCGCCCGCGCCGTACATGAAACCAGCGAGCGCACAGCTGGACCGTTTGTGGTGGTCGATTGCTCGGGACTGACTGAAACGCTCTTTGAAAGCGAACTGTTCGGACATGAAAAAGGCGCGTTCACCGGTGCCACCACTCGCAAGCCTGGCTTAGTTGAAACAGCTCAGGGCGGCACGTTATTTCTCGATGAGATAGGCGACGTTCCACTGGCGATGCAGGTGAAATTGTTACGTTTGATCGAGTCCGGCACTTATCGCCGCGTTGGCAGCGTCGAGACCTTGCACGCTAACTTTAGATTGATTGCAGCAACTCACAAGCCTCTGGAAAAAATGATGGAGAAAGGCGAGTTCCGGCAGGACTTGTACTACCGCATCAGCGCTTTTCCGATTCAGTTGCCGCCGTTGCGCCACCGAATCGAAGACATTGGCTTGCTCACTCATTCATTTCTGCAACGGGTAGGCCCTGGTAGGCGCAGGCTGACCATCGACATTGATGCCCTTGTGCAACTGCAGCACTTTGCCTGGCCGGGCAATATTCGCGAGCTACGCAACGTGCTGGAGAGAGCCAGTCTATTCGCCGACGACGGCGTAATCCGCACGGTACATCTACCGGTGGCGTCAGCTTCGATACCTGCCCAAGTTTCTGTTCCCGCTCCTTTCGACAGCGGCACGCTGAAACATGTACTGGCCACATTCAGAGGCACCCGCAGCGAACTTGCAAAGCATTTGGGCATTAGCGAACGTACGTTGTATCGGCGACTGAAAGAGCAAGGACTGGCCTAACTATACGACAGCCTATGGCTGCCAATCACTGCCGCAATGGCAGATTGGCAGCATCTCAATCTGCCAAGGTATCTCCGGTCTTTATACTGAAACATTTAAGTTATTGTTATTAAACGATAAAAATCACATTTCCCTCTTGGCATGACGCGTGCTAACTGCATAGTCATGACCAATTCCGACAAACGACTACGGCGCCATCTGCTAATAGCAGTGCTAATCAAGTTGGTGGTGCTAACAGTGCTTTGGTGGCTGTTCATCCGAGAATCGCGCGTGAGCGTTGACTCGAACACCATCAGCGAAAGGTTCGGCGTACCCACCTCGACTCAAGGGGCAAGCAAGTGATTTCAGAACATCTGGTGGAATTGTCACGGCTGCAGTTTGCAGCCACAGCGCTGTACCACTTTCTATTTGTACCTCTCACCGTTGGCATGGTGTGGCTGCTGGTCATTATGGAAAGCGTCTACGTGATGACGGGTAATGTCATCTGGAAAGACATGACACGATTCTGGGGCAAGCTGTTCGGTATCAACTTTGCGTTAGGCGTGACTACCGGTATTACACTGGAGTTTCAGTTCGGGACCAACTGGGCGTACTACTCACACTACGTAGGCGACATCTTCGGTGCTCCGCTGGCGATCGAGGGCATGATGGCGTTCTTCCTCGAATCAACAATGATTGGTTTATTCTTTTTTGGCTGGGACCGATTAAAAAAGGAGCACCACTTTCTGGTCACCCTGCTAATGGCCATCGGGACCAACCTTTCAGCGCTGTGGATTTTGATTGCCAACGGCTGGATGCAAAATCCGGTGGGTTCTGAATTCAGCTATCTAACCATGCGCATGGAGATGGTTGACTTCTGGGCAGTGGTTTTCAATCCAGTTGCACAGGCCAAGTTTGTGCATACCGTCTCGGCCGGATACGTCACCGGTTCAATGTTTGTGCTGTCTATTTCAAGTTGGTATCTGCTTAAGAATCGAGATGTCGAGTTTGCAAAGCGAAGCTTTCGGGTTGCGGCAGCCTTCGGCTTGGCGTCAGTGTTAAGCGTTATCGTCTTGGGTGATGAGTCTGGTTATACGGTGGGCGAGGCACAGCAAACTAAGATGGCGGCCATGGAGGCCATGTGGGAAACAAAACCAGCACCCGCCGGACTGACATTATTGGCCAGCATCAACGAAGGCGAGTCGAAGAATAACTGGGAAGTTGAAGTGCCGTGGTTGATGGGGTTGATTGGCACCCGATCGGTAAGTAAGCAAATCCCTGGTATCCATGAGATCAAGGAAAAAAACCGGGCTCGCATCCTGCGCGGCATTACTGCAGTCAATGCGCTGGAAACATTGCGCAAGCATCGCGGTGATCCAGCTGCACTGCAGGTGTTCGAAGAATATAAGGCAGACCTCGGTTTCGGCCTGCTGCTTAAGAAGTATGTCGAGGATGTCAATCAGGCCACACCGGACATCATAGATAAAGCCGTCAACGATACCGTGCCTCGCGTTACACCTATGTTTTGGGCATTTCGGATCATGGTAGGTCTAGGGTTTGCGATGCTGCTGCTATTTGGGCTGTCGTTCTGGAGCACGTTGAAGTCGACCTGCACGCAACGCCGCTGGTTATTGCGTTTAGCGCTCTGCATGCTGCCAGCGCCTTGGATCTCCTGCGAACTTGGCTGGTTCGTTGCCGAATACGGCCGCCAGCCATGGACTATCTACGGTGTGTTACCAACCCACATGAGTGTCTCAACGCTTGGCGTCAACAATTTATACGGGTCGTTAGCAGGATTCATTGTCTTCTACACCACGCTGCTGGTGGTAGAGATGTTCTTGATGGTCAAGTTCGCCCGTCAAGGTCCAGGCAGTCTCGGAACTGGCCGGTATGTCTACGACGCCAATTTGAAGGAAAGCCATCATGCTTGATTATTTCACCCTGAAAATTATCTGGTGGGCGCTGGTAGGCGTACTGCTGATTGGCTTCGCCATTATGGACGGCCACGATATGGGGGTCGGTACATTACTGCCGTTCGTTGGCCGCAATGATATGGAGAGGCGCGTCGTTATAAACACTGTCGGCCCACACTGGGATGGGAATCAGGTCTGGTTCATCACTGCTGGCGGCGCGTTATTTGCAGCATGGCCAGTGGTTTATGCAACGGCGTTCAGCGGTTTTTACTGGGCGATGATACTGGTTCTTTGGGCGTTGTTTTTCCGCCCCGTCGGCTTCGATTATCGCAGCAAGATTCAAAATTCAACGTGGCGCAACACTTGGGATTGGGGTCTATTCGTGGGGGGTACAGTACCCCCACTTGTATTCGGGATCGCGTTCGGGAATTTGCTGCAAGGAGTACCGTTCCAGTTCAACGATTATTTGGTATCAACCTACACTGGCAGCTTCTGGCAGTTGCTGAATCCCTTCGCACTGTTGTCGGGCGTTGTCAGTAGCGCAATGATTACTCTGCAAGGCGCAAGCTATCTGGCACACCGTACTGAAGGTGTTATCCAGACCAGGGCTGTAAAGGGTGCGGTGGGTGCGGCCATCGTGCTGGCTTGCTCATTTGTAATCGCCGGAATTTGGCTACAGTCGATCGATGGCTATCGCATTACCTCAGTGGTTGACACGGCTGGACTGCCCGACATCCTCGGTAAATCAGTAGTACGCGAAGCGGGTGCCTGGATGACCAACTATAGCCACTACCCTTTGTTGTGGCTGTTACCTTTGATGGGCTTGGCTGGCGCAGCGAGCGCAGCCATGCTGCTGATGGTTCGCCGCACTCTCTCAGCATTTGTGGCGTCATCGCTTGCTGTCGCCGGTGTCATCAGCACCGCAGGCGTTTCAATGTTTCCATTCATCATGCCGTCATCGTCAATGCCCGCTGCAAGTCTGACCGTTTGGGACAGCGTTTCCAGCCACCTTAGCCTTGCCATCATGTTCTGGGCGGCATTGATTTTCATGCCACTGATCATCCTTTATACCTCATGGGCGTATCGCGTCATGCGGGGCAAGGTGACCATCGCGCACATTAAAGCCAACGACCACTCAGCCTACTAGTGCCAGCAAAGGAGTAAAAAATTATGTGGTATTTCGCCTGGATGCTGGGAGTCGGTTTTGCATTGCTACTGGCGATATTGAACGCGATGTGGGGCGAGAACGAAGCTGGTCGCGCCAGGACAGACAGCGATGAGGCAGAGTCACGATGACCCACGTCGCTAACGTCCCACCTACCTCACGCATACACGTGCTGAGTTTGATTATCGCCGTGGCGATCATGCTGGCTTGCACCCTTTATCCGCCTCTGATCGCAGCCGCAGATGGAAAAGCTGACCACGCTCTTGCAACTGCGCTGTTCGCAGCCATGAGCGTGGCTTTTGTAAACGGGGTGGGATTTGTCCCGCGCGCGCCGGTCTGGCGATGGTTATTTTCAGGATGGACCTGCCTTGCAGCGCTTGCCCTCGCCGGCTGGATAAAGTTCTTACTTTGAATAGTGATGACATGACTGAACTATTAAATTCCCAGCATGAGAACAACGCCAGTGCTTACCTCCAGTTAGGGGGTGAGGCAGGTATCCATAAATTGGTCGACCGTTTTTATGAGCTGATGGAAGTGCTATCCGAGGCGCGAATAGTGCGTCGGATGCACCCACCAAGTCTCAAGGGCAGCGCGGACAGCCTTTTTAAATTTTTGAGCGGGTGGCTTGGAGGGCCACCACTGTTCCGGCAGGAGCGTGGCCACCCGCGTCTGCGCATGCGACATGCGCCCTACGCGGTCGGTATTGTCGAACGCGATGAATGGATGTTGTGCATGCATCGGGCGATCAACGAGCAGGTAGACGACTCGGGCCTAAATGCGAAGCTGCAACGTATGTTTTCCGAAATGGCCGACCACATGATCAATGTCGACATTTCTTTCGATAAATAAGATGGGATTGGCCGCTAAAGCATTGCCTTTCGAATCCGCTTCGCCCGCGATGCGCTTGCCTCAGGGGATATTTAAATGCCCTATGTGCCGCCGTTGGTAGGGTCAACTACTTGAAGCACCCGAATTCCAGGCAAAAAAAGGGCTTAGATTATCTCTAAGCCCTTTATTTTTTTGATGTTTGGCGGGAAACCAGGGATTCGAACCCTGGGAACGCTATTAACGTTCGCCGGTTTTCAAGACCGGTGCATTCAACCGCTCTGCCAATTTCCCGTATTACCTGTAGCTTAACGCAGGCGTGCAGCTGAGAAGTACCTGATATAAGGACTCATCGACCTGTTACGGTCGGCGGCTTCAAGACTGCTACCTTAGACCGCTCGGCCACACCTCCGTTGCTGTTGCGGGCGCCATAATACCCGAATGAAACACACTGTCAAACTCTGATGCTAGCCAGCAGCGATGCCTCTGTTATGATCTTTGCGTCTTAACATTTCAACCACCGGGAGTCTCGCCATGCGCGAACAGGATTACGCAGTCAACAACGGCGTGCAGGCCGATCAGCTAGAGATTAGCCGCGTCCTGCGCAATACCTACGGTCTTCTGGCTATCACTCTCGCCTTCAGCGGTCTGATGGCTTATATCGCTCAGCAGAATCACGTGCCTTACCCTAACGTGTTCGTCGTGCTGATCGGCTTTTATGGCCTCTTTTTCCTCACCAACAAATTACGTGACTCGGCATGGGGCTTGGTTTCGACCTTCGCTTTGACCGGTTTCATGGGGTACCTGCTCGGCCCGATCCTCAATCGTTACCTGGGTATGCAGGGCGGCGCTGAGGTGGTTAGTTCGGCGTTTGCGATGACTGCCCTGGTGTTCGGCGGCTTGTCTGCTTACGTATTGATCACCCGCAAGGACATGAGCTTCCTCGGTGGCTTCATCACCGCTGGTTTCTTCGTTCTGCTGGGTGCCACGTTGGCGAGCATGTTCTTCCACATCAGCGGTCTGCAATTGGCGATCAGCGCCGGCTTCGTGCTGTTCTCGTCGGTGTGCATCCTGTTTCAGACCAGCGCCATCATTCAGGGCGGCGAACGTAACTACATCATGGCAACCATCAGCCTGTATGTATCGATCTACAACCTGTTCATCAGCCTACTGCAAATATTTGGCCTGATGGGCAGCAGCAAAAACTGATGCACTGCTGACCTTCAGTAAGCTTAGCTCCAACAAAAAGCCCGCCGAGCGGGCTTTTTGCTGCCTGCCGTTCGCAAACTCTTTATCATGGCCACAGATTTGTTGACCGAGCTGACACATGAAGTTTGCCATCGCCTTATTCTCTGCGGCCCACGTGCCCTCTTCCCGCCGCGCCTTGCTGTTTGCTCAGGCGGCGCTGGCCGGTGGTCATGAGATTGTACGGTTGTTCTTCTATCAAGACGGCGTGCACAGCGCATCGGGCAATATCGTCACGCCTCAGGATGAACTCGACCTGCCGCGCCTATGGCGCGAGTTCGTGACCGAGCATCAACTTGATGGCGTGGTCTGCATCGCCGCCGCCTTGCGTCGCGGCGTATTGAATGAAGAAGAAGCGCAACGCTACGAGCGACCGGCCGCCAACTTGCCAGCTCAGTGGGCATTGTCAGGGCTTGGCCAGCTGCACGATGCAGTGCAAGAAGCTGACCGACTGATCTGCTTCGGAGGACCGTGAAATGCCTAAATCACTATTGGTTATTAGCCGTCAGGCGCCATGGTCCGGCCCCGGTGCGCGGGAAGCGCTGGACATCGTGTTGGCAGGCGGCGCATTCGATTTGCCGATTGGCCTTCTCTTCATGGATGACGGTGTGTTTCAGCTGATACCCAATCAACAAGCCGCCCAACTCCAGCAGAAAGACCTGACCGCCAACTTGAAGGCCCTTTCGCTGTTTGGCATCGACGATATTTACGCGTGTGGCGACAGCCTCGCGGAGCGCGGCGTACTTCCCGACGAGTTGACGATCGAAAACCTGACGCTGCTGCACGGCCCGGAACTGTCGGCGACCATTGACCGCTACGACCAAGTGATCACGCTCTGATGTCGACTTTGCATGTGTTATCTCACTCGCCGTTTACCGACAGCCGCTTGACGAGCTGCCTGCGGCTGTTGGGCACCAAGGACGCCATTTTGCTGTGTGGCGACGCAACCTATGGGCTGAGTCAGGACTCTGCGCCATTCAAGGCGCTTGAGACCCGCCGCGCTTCACTCAAGCTGTTTGTGCTGGAAGAAGACCTCCTTGCGCGGAATCTGGCGTTACCGCTCTGGGCCGAAAGCGTCGATTATCCTGGCTTCGTTGCGCTGTCGATCCGCTTCGACAAGGTGAATACCTGGCTATGAAACAGTTGCAGATCGCCGAACACCATGTGGCGTTGGACAAGGATGGTTTCCTTGTAGACCTCAATGACTGGTCCAGCGAAGTGGCAACTACCATCGCCGAGCAAGAGGGCATTGCCCTTAACACCGATCATTGGGAAATTCTCCACTTACTGCGGGCGTTTTATGCGGAGTTCCAGCTATCACCCGCCACCCGCCCGCTGATCAAATACACGGCGTTGAAGCTCGGTCCTGAAAAGGGCAACAGCATGCACCTCAATCGCCTGTTCAATGGCACTCCCGCCAAACTCGCCGCCAAGCTGGCGGGCCTGCCCAAACCGACGAATTGCATATGACCGACTTTGCCCCGCTGACCCTTGAAACCCCCGCCGAACACCCGTTTGCCCCGTTCGTGCGTATTCTCGGCAAAGGCAAACGTGGCGCCCGCGACATGACCCGTGAAGAAGCCCGGGAAGCCATGGGCATGCTCCTCGACGATAAAGTCGAAGATACTCAGCTTGGTGCCTTCTTGATGCTATTGCGTCACAAAGAAGAAAGCGCGGAAGAACTCGCAGGCTTCACCGAAGCGGTGCGCGAACGCTTGCACGCGCCGGCACTCAAGGTGGATATCGACTGGCCAACCTACGCTGGCAAGAAACGTCACCTGCCGTGGTACCTGCTCGCGGCTAAATGCCTGGCACAAAACGGAGTCCGGGTATTGCTTCACGGTGGAGGCGCACATACCGCAGGGCGGTTATACAGCGAGCAGTTGCTCGACCTGCTGGGCATCCCGCTGTGCCGCAATTGGCAAGCGGTCGGGACCGCGCTTGAGCAGTACAACCTGGCGTTTATTCCACTGGGAGATTGGGCGCCGCAATTACAGCGCATGATCGACCTGCGCAACACGTTGGGCCTGCGTTCGCCGATTCACTCGCTGGCGCGGGTGCTCAACCCACTGGATGCACGCTGTGGCTTGCAAAGCATTTTCCACCCCGGCTACCAAGGGATGCACCGCGAAGCCAGCGGTCTGTTGGGGGATAACACCATCGTCATTAAAGGCGATGGCGGTGAAGTTGAAATGAACCCCGACACCATCAGCCATCTGTATGGCACCACTGGTGGCCAAAGCTGGGATGAAGAATGGCCTGCACTGGCACCACGACGCCACGTCAAACCGGCCACCCTTGACCCCTTACAGTTAACGGCGTTATGGCGCGGGGAGATTGAAGACAGCTATCCGCAGCTCGCGCTGATTTCAACCATCGCCCTGGCTTTACGGGGTCTTGGAACACCGCGGGATGAAGCATTCGTGCTGGCTCAGAAATATTGGGACGCCCGAGATCGATCGATTTAACCGATCATAACCGTCGATGCTTTGTATTATTTGCTCAAAGCATTGCCTTTAGACTGATCTCCAACGCAAAACAGCTTAGGAGATTGTCATGGGCCTTCTGATCGACGGACGCTGGCATGACCAGTGGCATCAAAGCAGCAAAGACGGCGCGTTTCAGCGCGAAGAAGCGCAACGTCGCAATTGGATCACTTCAGATGGCAGTGCCGGCCCTAGCGGTGAAGGCGGTTTCCCCGCGCAAGCCGGTCGCTATCATTTGTACGTTTCCCTCGCTTGCCCGTGGGCACATCGCACACTGATCGTGCGCAAGCTAAAAGGCCTCGAAAGCTTGATTGACGTGTCCGTGGTCAGTTGGCTGATGCTGGAAAATGGCTGGACCTTCGACCAGACCCTTGGCTCCAGCGGCGACAAGTTGGACGGTTTCGAGTTTATCCATCAGCGTTACACCGCAGACGACATCAACTACACCGGTCGGGTAACGGTCCCGGTGCTGTGGGACAAACAACAGCAGCGAATCGTGAGCAATGAATCCTCGGAAATTATCCGCATGTTTAATTCGGCGTTTGACGGATTGACCGGCAATCGATTGGACTTGTACCCGAAATCACTGCGCGCCAACATCGACGAGCTAAACAATCATATCTATCCCTCGGTGAACAACGGCGTTTACCGCGCAGGCTTTGCAACGTCGCAAGGCGCTTATGAGCAAGCATTTGATGAGGTGTTCGCGGAATTGGACACCCTGGAAATGCTTCTGGGCCAAAAACGCTATCTGGCTGGCGCGCATCTGACTGAAGCCGATGTACGCCTGTTCACAACCATCGTTCGCTTTGATGCGGTGTATTACGGTCACTTCAAATGCAACTTACGACGCATTACCGACTACCCGAACCTGAGCAATTGGCTACGGGAGTTGTATCAGTGGGAGGGCGTTGCTGAGACCGTGGACTTCAAACACATCAAGAATCATTACTACGGGAGCCACAAGACCATCAACCCCACCGGGATCGTGCCAAAAGGCCCAGCGTTGAACTTGCACACAAACCATGATCGCGCACGCCTTGAAGGCAGCGGCATTTGGTCAGGCGCTTAAACAGTTGAGGTAAAGACCCTGATCACCGGAAATGGGTGACCAGAGTCTTCGCGCAATCGTTAAATTTTCGACTGAGCGCCTTCAAACCATTTCAGTTTTTCCCGCAGCTGAACAACCTCTCCCACGATAACCAGTGTCGGCGCATGAACTTCATGCTCGGCCACTAATTGCGGAAGGTTCGCCAGCGTGCCAGTAAACACCCGCTGATTCGATGTGGTGCCTTGCTGGATCAGCGCGGCAGGAGTGTCGGCGCTGCGACCATGCTTGATCAGTTGCTCACAGATAATCGGCAACCCAACCAGCCCCATGTAAAACACCAACGTCTGTGCCGGTGCCACCAAGTCGTTCCAACGCAAGTCGGTGCTGCCGTCTTTAAGGTGCCCAGTGACGAAGCGCACAGACTGCGCATAATCACGGTGGGTCAGCGGAATACCGGCGTAGGCCGCGCAACCACTGGCGGCGGTAATGCCTGGCACCACTTGGAACGGTATGCCGTGGGCCGCCAACTCTTCGATTTCTTCGCCGCCGCGTCCGAAAATAAACGGATCGCCGCCCTTGAGGCGCAAAACACGCTTGCCTTGTTTGGCCAGTTCAACCAGCTGCTGATTGATCTCGTCTTGCGGCAATGTGTGATCGGCACGCTGTTTACCCACGTACACCCGCTCGGCGTCGCGTCGGCACAACTCAAGAATCGCCGGCGCAACCAAGCGGTCGTACAGCACCACGTCGGCTTGCTGCATCAATCGCAGGGCACGAAAGGTCAACAAGTCCGGATCGCCCGGACCCGCACCGACCAGATACACCTCGCCCACCGCGCTGGGTACTTCGCCGTTGATCTTGGCAACTAATAAACGCTCGGCTTCTGCACCTTGCCCGGCCAACTGCCGATCAGCAATCGGCCCTTGAAACACCTCTTCCCAGAACGCCCGACGCTGCTGAACATCCGGGAGCAGGTTTTTTACCTGACTGCGAAACCGCGCAGCGAGGCCAGCCAATTGACCGTAGGTCGATGGAATCCAGGTTTCCAGCTTGGCGCGAATCAACCGCGCCAGAACCGGCGCATCCCCACCGCTGGAGACCGCGATCACCAACGGCGAGCGATCAACGATGGCCGGGAAAATCACGCTGCATAACGCTGGCGAATCCACCACATTGACCGGCACACAACGCCGTTTGGAGTCACGGGAGACCTGGGCGTTGAGCGGCTCGTCGTCGGTGGCTGCGATGATTAACACGCAGCCGTCGAGATCACTCTCAACGTAACCACGGACAATCACTTCGCCGCCGCCACCCTCTACCAACTCGCGCAGTTGCACCTCTATTTCAGGTGCAACCACCCGTAACACTGCACCGGCATCAGCGAGCAGGCGGGATTTGCGTAACGCAATTTCACCCCCGCCCACCACCAGCACGCGACTGCCATGCAGGTTATGAAACAGCGGTAGAAATTCCATTTAGCCGATGACCTCAAGGCCACCCATGTAAGGCTTAAGTACCTCAGGTACCCGAATCGAACCGTCGGCCTGTTGGTAGTTTTCCAGCACGGCAACCAGCGTCCTACCGACAGCCAGACCCGAACCGTTCAATGTATGAACAAGTTCCGGCTTGCCGGTTTCCGGGTTGCGCCAGCGTGCCTGCATGCGTCGTGCCTGAAAATCACCGCAGTTTGAACACGACGAAATTTCACGGTATTTGTCTTGGCTAGGAATCCAGACTTCAAGGTCGTAAGTCTTGACTGCACTAAAGCCCATGTCGCCGGTGCACAGCGCCAGCACGCGGTATGGCAATTCCAGCAGTTGCAACACGCGTTCAGCGTTACCAGTCAAGCTTTCCAAGGCAGCTTGCGATTGATCGGGCTGAACGATCTGAACCATCTCGACCTTGTCGAATTGGTGCTGACGGATCATTCCCCGGGTGTCGCGGCCCGAGGCGCCAGCTTCGCTGCGGAAGCACGGGGTGTGTGCGACGAATTTCATCGGCAGCAGCTTGGGGTCCAAAATCTCGCCAGACACGATATTGGTCAGCGACACTTCCGCCGTCGGAATCAGGTACAGATCGGCCTCACCTTCGCGGGTGATTTTGAACAGATCTTCTTCGAATTTCGGCAATTGGCCGGTGCCCTGCAACGCAGGCGCCTGCACCAGATAAGGCGTGTAAGCCTCTTCGTAGCCGTGGTCGGTAACGTGCAGATTGATCATGAACTGCGCCAGCGCGCGGTGCATACGGGCAATCGGGCCACGTAACAACGCAAAACGTGCGCCAGAAAGCTTGGCCGCGGTTTCAAAGTCCAGCCAACCGAATTTTTCGCCCAGCGCGACGTGATCCTGAATCTCGAAATCGAAAGCAGTTGGAGTGCCCCAACGACGAACTTCGACGTTGTCGTTTTCGTCAGCGCCCAACGGCACCGATTCGTGCGGCAGGTTCGGCATGCTCAGTAACATCGAATCCAGATCTACCTGAATCGCGTCCAGTTCGATTTTGCCGGCAGCCAGTTCATCGGCCATGCGGTCCACATCGGCCATTAGTGGAGCGATGTCTTCGCCCCGCTGTTTAGCCTGGCCGATAGATTTGGATCGGGCATTACGCTCGGACTGCAACTGTTCAGTACGGGTCTGGACGGTCTTGCGCTGGGCTTCCAGCGCTTCGATGCGGGCGATATCCAGGGTGAAACCACGGGACGCCAGGCGATCCGCTACGTCCTGAAGTTGGGTACGTAACAGTTTTGAATCGAGCATATCGTTCTCTCGTCTATCAAAGTTTGGTCAGGGACAGGCCTGCCCAAGTGGCAAGTAGCCCGCCGAATACGCTAATACCCGCATAGCCCAGGGCCAGTGGCACTTGCCCGCTTTCAAGCAAGCGCAGCGTATCCAGTGAAAAGGATGAAAAGGTCGTCAGACCACCTACAAAGCCGACAATCAGGCCAGCACGAATCTCGATGGGTACTTCAGGACGGGTCAAGAACAGCCCGTACAGAATGCCAATGATAAGGCAGCCGACCAAGTTAACGGCCATTGTCGCCGCGTAAAAGTGGCGTGGCCAGTTAGCATTGACCCAGTTGCCCGTAGCGAAGCGCAATAATGTACCAGCGATGCCGGCTACGGACACCGCAAGAATCATTTGAATCACTACTTTCTCCGTTTGCGCGGGCTGGCTTTGTCTAGCGTCGCCAGATGGTTGAGCTTTTCTCCGATCTTCAACTCAAGACCTCGCGGGACGGGCTGGTAGTACTGACGCGGCTCAAGGTCGTCTGGAAAGTAGTCTTCGCCAGCGGCATAGGCATCAGGTTCATCGTGGGCATACCGATACTCCTCGCCATAACCGAGCTGTTTCATCAGTTTGGTCGGTGCGTTACGCAAATGCAGCGGGACTTCCAGCGAGCCGTGCTCAGTGGCTTCACGCATCGCGGCCTTGAAGCCCATGTACACGGCGTTGCTTTTTGGCGCACACGCGAGATAAACGATGGCCTGGGCCACGGCCAACTCTCCTTCAGGGCTGCCCAAGCGCTCTTGCACGTCCCACGCCGACAAGCAAAGGGTCAGCGCGCGCGGGTCGGCATTGCCGATATCTTCACTGGCCATGCGCACCACGCGCCGGGCCAGGTACAACGGGTCGCAGCCGCCATCGATCATGCGCGCGAACCAATACAACGCAGCATCCGGGTTTGAGCCACGAATCGATTTATGCAGCGCCGAAATCTGATCGTAGAACGCTTCGCCGCCTTTATCGAAACGACGACGGCTGTCGCCGAGCAAGCTTTGCAGCAGCTCGACGCTGATTTCGGCGCCGTCTTCGGCCAGGTCTGAGGCGTTTTCCAGCAGATTGAGCAAGCGCCGGCCATCACCGTCGGCGGCGGCCAACAGCATCTTGAAACCTTCATCGCTCAGCGACAGCTGATGTTTGGCTAAACCGCGCTCTTCGGTCAGGGCGCGCTGAACCAGTTTGTGCAGCGCCGCTTCGTCCAGGCTTTTAAGCACGTAGACTCGGGCGCGCGACAATAAGGCGTTGTTCAATTCGAAGGATGGATTTTCGGTGGTAGCGCCAATAAAAATCAGCGTACCGTCTTCAACATAGGGCAGAAACGCGTCCTGTTGTGACTTGTTAAAACGGTGCACTTCGTCGACGAACAGGATGGTGCGCCGCCCGTATTGCCCGGCCTGTTGTTTAGCGATTTCAACAGCCTGGCGAATTTCCTTCACCCCAGCCAAGACCGCCGAGACTGTCTCGAAGTGCGCATCAGAGACTTTCGCCAGCAGCCGCGCCAACGTGGTTTTACCCACGCCTGGTGGCCCCCAGAAAATCATCGAATGAAGCGCGCCCTGCTCCAGCGCCTCACGCAGAGGCTTGCCGGGAGCCAGCAAGTGTTCTTGGCCGACGTACTCATCAAGATTGGCCGCGCGCAGGCGTGCAGCCAAGGGTTGAGCAATCGGATCGCTTCGAAACAAGTCCATGGGCTGCGCTTGAAACCTCTTATTCCTGAATGACGTCAGCGCCTTTCGGGATGTCGAACACAAACTTGCTCGCCGGAATCGATTGGTTGGCCTTGACGCCAGTGAACAAGATATTGGTGCGCTGACCGACGCTGTCGACCAGTTGCATGTCATTGATCATGCCGTTACGGAACGACAGCCGCAGGCTGTCGAACAGCGTGTCCTTGGTCTTGGGCTTGAGGATAAAATCAATCACGCCACCCGCTTCTTTAGCGCTGATATCGAAGCTTTCGCTGATTTTCGACACATCACCGGAAAGCAGCAACGCAGGGGTTTGAGTCAGGCGCTGATCCAAGGTCTTGATGGTCACTTGTTGCAAATCCGGATCCCACAGTGAGACTTTTTTGCCGTTGGAAACCATCAATTGCTCTTGGGGCGCATCGGTGTGCCAGTAGAACAGGCCAGGGCGCTGCAGTGCCATGTCACCGGCGGTCTCCTGCAACTGGGTGCCACTGCCGTCTAGCGTCAGCTGAGAGAAGCGTGCAGATAGGGTTTTCGACGTTTCAAGCAACTGCGTCAGGCGCGTAACGTCCTTGCTATCGGCGTGAGCCGAAACCGCAGAAAAAGCCAGTGCAGATACAAACAACATGCGAATAAGGCGCATGGGATTCCTCATTGAATTCAGTGATAGTCCGAACGATGCAGAACCACGCCGTCCGGGTTAGTCGCGCATCGGGGCCGGCGCGAGCACTTCGCGCGAGCCATTGGTATTCATGGACGTCACAACCCCAGCCTGCTCCATGGTTTCGATCATACGCGCCGCACGGTTGTAGCCAATTTTCAGTTTGCGCTGAACGGCAGAAATGGAAGCGCGGCGGCTTTCCAAGACGAAACGTACTGCTTCGTCGTACAGCGCATCGCTTTCGCTGTCGTCGCTGCCTTCACTACTGCCACCGTCAAAGCCGCTGCCAGGCTCTTCAACGCCTGCCAGAATATCTTCGTTGTAATCGGGTGTACCTCGTAGTTTCCACGCCTCTACGACGCGGTGTACTTCTTCGTCGGAAACATAGGCGCCATGCACCCGAATCGGCAAACTAGTGCCAGGCGGCATGTAAAGCATGTCGCCGTTGCCCAACAGCTGTTCAGCGCCGCCCTGATCAATGATGGTCCGGGAATCGATCTTGCTCGATACCTGGAACGCCATACGGGTAGGAATGTTGGCTTTGATCAGGCCGGTGATAACGTCCACCGACGGACGTTGGGTCGCAAGAATCAAGTGAATACCGGCCGCTCGGGCTTTCTGGGCAATACGCGCAATAAGCTCTTCGACCTTTTTACCGACAATCATCATCATGTCGGCGAATTCATCCACCACCACCACGATGGTTGGAAGGGTTTTTAGCAAAGGCGCTATATCGTGAATGCTTTCGCGTTTGTACATCGGATCTGAAAGCGGTGTGCCCGCCTCTTCTGCGTCCTTCACCTTGCGGTTGAAGCCAGCGAGATTTCGCACACCCATATTCGCCATAAGCTTGTAACGCCGCTCCATCTCGGCAACGCTCCAACGCAGGGCATTTGCGGCGTCCTTCATGTCGGTAACCACCGGGCACAACAGATGCGGAATGCCTTCGTAGATCGACAGTTCAAGCATTTTCGGGTCGATCATGATCAGCTTGGCGTCTTCCGGGCCTGACTTGAACAGGATCGACAGGATCATGGCGTTGACCCCCACTGATTTACCGGAACCTGTAGTGCCGGCCACCAATAAGTGCGGCATTTTTGCCAAATCGGTGATAACCGGGCGACCGCCGATATCATGCCCCAGCGCCAAGGTAACGGGAGACTTGGCGTCATCGTATTCAGGCGACGACAGTACTTCAGAAAAGCGCACCACCTGACGGTCTTCGTTGGGAATCTCGATACCAACCGTAGTTTTGCCAGGAATCACTTCAACCACACGCACGCTGGTCACAGCCAGTGAACGCGCCAAATCCTTGGCCAAGTTTGAAATACGACTGACCTTGACTCCCGCAGCAGGCTGAATTTCGTAGCGCGTGATCACCGGGCCTGGGTGAATGGAGTCAACGGTGACTTCCACACCAAACTCTTTGAGTTTGATTTCCAGCAGATGGCCAACGGCGGCCAATGACTCGGGGGAATAGTTGAGCTTCTTGACCTCCGCCGGGTCGAGGATAGAAATGGGCGGCAGGGTGCCTTCTACCGCGCTGTCGATGAACAATGGCGTTTGTTTCTCTTTCTGCACGCGCTTACTCGGCTCCAGGGCCTTCGCCGGTGCGGGGGTAATGACGGCTGGCACGTGCTTCTCGCGGTCGGTCATGTGCTTGCTGAGGGCTTGTTCCCGCTCGATCAACCGCTCTTTGGCCTTAACTTGCTCGCGGCGATCAGCGGTTACCGGGGCGACTACTTCGTTTACGCGGCTGTCGACCTCACGCAGTTGAGCAACCATTTGCTTGCGATCATTGCGCGATGACCACCAGCGATTGGCCGCGCTTTGAAACAATTCGAACAGATCAAGGGTGATCTTGCCGGTAACATCCATCACCTTGAACCATGAAAGGTCCGTGAATACGGTCAGGCCGAACAAAAACAGCGCGATGAACAACAACGTACTGCCCTGAATATTCAGTGCATTTTTTGCAAGGTCGCCCAGACTTTCTCCTAGCGCCCCGCCACTTGACGCAGGCAGCCCCGCCGTAAAATGAAAATGGATATGGGCCAATGCTGCGCCGGACAACACCAAAAATACCAAGCCGATCAACCGCCAGGAAAACAACCAGCCACTCCACAGCCACGGTTCATGCCGCTGACGGAAGATCTGATAGGTTTTAATCGCCAGCAACAGCGGGAATATGTAAGCGAAATAGCCCAACACCATAAACAGGATGTCGGCCGAGAATGCACCTGCGCGGCCCGCAGCGTTTTGTACCTGCAGCGAATTACTGGTATGACTCCAGCCGGGGTCGCTCTGGTCATAGGTCAATAACGCCATCATCAGGTACAGGCACAGAGCGCCAATGGCAATCAGCGCACCTTCCTTAAGTCGGTAGTGCAACTGCTGACGCCACAGCGGTAGGGGATTGGTTACTACGGTGGATTTCTTCAAACGCTTTTTTTCCTGCGCCTCGGCGCGAACATCTAATGATTGACTATAAAATCCAATTTCCAGCGCCAAGAAGTAATACACCCACGGCACCGTTCACTTCCAATTCACTCTGAAAATCTTTAGCCACATCATACGAACAGCATTGTACGGGTTTGCGCGACCGATGCCACGTTCCACTGGCATGAGTTAGCATAGCTTCACCTATTCAACAAACAGCGCAATTTGAGCACGCATTGTCTTTTGTGACAAAGGGTTATGAGATGCTTTCAATACGCACCAGTAAACCTAAACTCAGCACTCATCTGATCCACGAAACGTTTAGAAACAGCGGCTCATCGCAAGAATTCGAAACATGTTTCTTTAACGGGACCGTCTACGACCACGCCTGCAACCCAGAGTTGCAAACGTCGAGCGATTCCGCCCTCCCCTTGCGCAAAGTTCTTACGCCATGTTGACTTGGTTACAGCGAAACACCCTGACATTTCCTCCGCTGGAAAAAGCCATGCGCGAGCCCAATGGCTTATTGGCAGCCGGCGGCGATCTTTCTCCCGACCGATTGATTCAAGCATATCGGCATGGCTGCTTTCCGTGGTTCCAGGCAGGCCAGCCGATTTTATGGTGGTCGCCGGACCCGCGCACGGTTCTGTTTCCGCAAGAAATACACCTGTCCCGAAGCTTGGGTAAAGTCATGCGTCAGGGGAATTTTCAAGTGACCTTTGATCAGAACTTTACTGCGGTGATTCAAGCCTGCGCCGCACCACGCACTTACGCGGACGGAACATGGATTACCGACTCCATGCAATCGGCCTACCTTGAACTGCATCGGCGCGGCTTCGCCCATAGCGTAGAAGTTTGGGAAAACGGCCTGCTCGTCGGCGGACTTTACGGCTTGGCGATGGGTCAACTTTTTTTCGGCGAGTCCATGTTTAGCGTGGCGGATAACGCCTCTAAAGTTGGCTTTGCGACGCTAGTCGAACGGTTAACCGCGTGGGGATTCGTTTTGATTGACTGCCAGATGCCTACCCAGCACCTCCATAGCTTTGGCGCCAGATCAATAGCACGCCAGACGTTTGCTGATTACCTTCGCGCCCACTTGGATATGCCCACAATCGCCGACTGGTTACCTAGGCGAGTTCCGTAGCCTGACATACACTTAATAAAGATTTTATCCGAGGGTTGATCCATGACCGAGCTGGCGCGGCTTAAGTTTTATGCCACTCAACCCCATTCCTGCAGCTATTTGCCTGAGGAACAAGCGACGACGTTATTTCTGGACCCTAGCCAGCCTATGGATGTTCAGGTGTATGCCGATCTTTCCGACATGGGATTTCGCCGGAGCGGCGATCACCTGTATCGACCTCACTGCCAAAACTGCAGCGCCTGCGTACCTGCGCGCATCCCTGTCGGACTGTTCGCTCCAGACCGCCAGCAAAAACGCATATTTAAACGAAATGCTGATTTGCACGTCCGTGCGGCAAAACCCCATTTTAGTGAAGAGTACTTCGACCTCTATCAACGCTACATTGAGCAGCGACACGCCGACGGCGACATGTATCCTCCTAATCGCGATCAGTTTTCTACCTTTTTGATCCGCGATCTACCGTTCTCGACGTTTTATGAATTTCGCCTTGATGATCGCTTGTTGGCGGTAGCCGTTACAGACCTTCTGCCGAACGGACTGTCAGCGGTGTACACCTTTTACGAACCGGCCGAAGATCACCGCAGTCTGGGGCGCTATGCCATCCTTTGGCAAATCGAAGAGGCAGCCCGGCTGCAGCTGCATGCGGTTTATCTAGGGTACTGGATTAAGAACTGTAAAAAGATGAATTACAAAACACAATATCGCCCCATCGAGCTGCTGACTAATCAACGTTGGGTCACTCTTTATTGAACGCTTAGCTAGACCCCTATTTTTAACCCCATTTTTCGGGCACAATGCACGCCGCTTTTGCCTGGCGCAGTTGCACCAGGCCACTCATTGGATACCGAGGGCTTTTACTGCATGGCGAAAGAAGAAGCTTTTGAACTGGAAGGCACGGTCGTAGATACCCTGCCCAACACCATGTTCCGCGTGGAGTTGGAAAACGGGCACATCGTCACCGCGCATATTTCCGGCAAAATGCGTAAGAATTACATCCGTATTCTTACTGGCGACAAGGTGCGCGTCGAGTTGACGCCCTATGACTTGAGCAAAGGGCGTATCACTTACCGCGCCCGCTAACAGGTCTTAACAAAAACGCTCGGCTTACGCCGGGCGTTTTTGTGTGGCCGGCTTCTGAGGGACCGCTCAATCGGGCACCCGGCGAGGCTCAGACTCTGCGGCATCCCAAACCAGAAAAACCGACGCCCACAAAAAAGCCCCGCACCCATCTTTCGACGAAATGCAGGGCTTTTTTCCGGCTTTACGCCATTTCTGCCGTGGTCTCGAAGTCGAAGGTCATTTCTCCATCCTTGACGTCGATATGTACTACACCGCCATGCTCGGCCAATTCGCCAAACAGAATTTCTTCAGCCAGCGGACGCTTGATTTTATCTTGAATCAAACGAGCCATTGGTCGCGCACCCATTTGCGCATCGTAGCCACCTTCTGCAAGCCAGGTTCTGGCAGCATCGGTCACTTCAAGCAATACACGCTTGTCTTCCAGCTGCGCCTGCAGTTCGGTAAGGAATTTGTCCACCACACTTTTAATCACCTCATGGCTGAGGCGAGTAAATTGGATGATGGTATCCAGCCGGTTGCGGAACTCGGGAGTGAAGCTTTTCTTGATCACTTCCATTGCATCGGATGAGTGATCTTGGTGCGTAAACCCGATGGATGCCCGCGCCGCAGTTTCAGCGCCAGCGTTGGTTGTCATGATAACGATAACGTTGCGGAAATCCGCTTTACGTCCGTTGTTATCAGTCAGCGTACCGTGATCCATAACCTGCAGCAGAAGATTAAAGACTTCGGGGTGCGCTTTCTCGATTTCATCAAGCAGCAGAACACAATGCGGCTGCTTGGTGATTGCTTCGGTCAGCAAACCGCCCTGATCAAAACCTACGTAGCCCGGTGGAGCACCGATCAAGCGCGAAACGGTGTGACGTTCCATATATTCGGACATATCGAAGCGAACCAACTCGATACCCAACGCCTTGGCCAACTGACGGGCAGCTTCGGTCTTACCGACGCCTGTGGGGCCTGCGAATAGAAAAGAGCCCACTGGCTTGTCCGGAGACTTCAAGCCGGCACGTGATAGCTTAATCGCGGTCGACAGCGCATCGATCGCGGCATCCTGACCAAATACAGTCAGCTTTAAATCACGCTCTAGATTACGTAAAAGCTCTTTATCGGAGCTGTTGACGTGCTTGGGTGGAATACGTGCGATTTTGGCCACGATGTCTTCGACCTGAGGCACTTCAATACGCTTCACCCGTTTCTCGATCGGCTGCAGGCGCTGGTACGCCCCAGCTTCGTCGATAACATCGATGGCTTTGTCCGGCATGTGACGATCATTGATGTAACGCGACGCCAGTTCGGCTGCGGCGCGCAATGCTTCATCGCTGTATTCGATACCGTGATGCTGCTCGAAACGCCCCTTGAGGCCTCTCAGAATGCCAATGGTGTCTTCAACCGAAGGTTCCGACACATCGACTTTCTGGAAACGCCGGGCCAACGCGCGATCTTTTTCGAAAATGCCACGAAATTCTTGAAAAGTCGTCGACCCGATGCAACGGATATCGCCCGAAGACAATAACGGCTTTAGCAAGTTGGACGCATCCATCACGCCACCGGACGCGGCCCCGGCACCGATGATGGTATGAATTTCATCGATAAACAGGATCGCCTGAGGGCGCTTTTTCAGCTCGTTGAGCAACGCTTTGAAGCGCTTCTCGAAGTCGCCACGGTATTTAGTCCCCGCCAGCAAAGCGCCGAGGTCGAGGGAATAAACCACGCTATTAGCGAGCAAGTCAGGCACTTGGTTGTCAACGATGCGCTTGGCCAAGCCTTCAGCAATGGCGGTTTTACCGACACCGGCCTCACCCACCAGCAATGGATTGTTTTTGCGACGTCGGGCGAGGATCTGCGCGACACGCTCGACTTCCATTTCACGGCCAACCAACGGATCAATACGACCCTGACGAGCCAATTCATTCAAGTTGCTGGCATAGGCATCCAGAGGATTGCCAGAGGAAGAAGACTCACCGCCCTCGTCGTCCTGCATATCTTGCTCACCTTCAGAGTGATCGCCATGCCCCGGCACTTTGGAGATGCCATGAGCGATGTAATTGACAACATCGATCCGGGCAACAGTCTGCTGCTTGAGCAGAAATACTGCCTGGCTTTCTTGTTCGCTGAAGATAGCGACCAGCACGTTAGCGCCAGTCACTTCACGCTTGCCGGAGCTTTGCACATGGAAGACTGCCCGTTGTAATACGCGTTGGAACCCAAGTGTTGGTTGGGTTTCGCGATCTTCGTCATGGACAGGGATCAATGGGGTCGTGGAGTCGATAAACTCCTGCAAATCATGCTTGAGCTTATCGAGGTTTGCGCCGCAGGCACGCAGAACGGTGGCGGCAGCCTCATTATCCAATAGAGCCAAAAGGAGATGCTCAACTGTCATGAATTCATGACGCTTCGAGCGAGCCTCCTTGAAGGCTAAATTAAGGGTGACTTCGAGCTCACGGTTTAACATAGCTTCACCTCATACCCAAGTGGTCGGCGTTAACCGTCCTTCTCGATCTCACAGAGTAGCGGATGCTGGCTTTCCCTGGCGTATTGGTTCACCTGCATTGCCTTGGTCTCGGCGATGTCGCGGGTGAACAATCCACATACTGCCCGTCCCTCCGTATGGACGGCCAGCATGACCTTGGTCGCCAGCTCACGATTCAGGTTGAAAAATACCTCGAGTACTTCGACGACGAAATCCATCGGGGTGTAATCATCATTAAATAAAACCACCTTGTACATTGGTGGCGCCTGCAATGCTGGCTTAGCTTCTTTCAGCGCCACTCCAGCGGCGTCGTCGTCATGTGTTTGTGGACGATCCTGATTGAATGTTAGTCGAATCTGGCTGATTGCATGCATGGAAAGAAGGGTTCGTAGGTGGACGGATTCATTAATTAAGCCGCAGGTAGGTCGGTTTTTCAACGGACTGCCGCATGACCTTGACTATCGGCAAAACAGTGTTACAAACAATAGAACCCACATTGGGTAAAAAGGGTCCGTGCAGTCAACCAAATTCTTTTCGGTCCGGCGGATGAGGTGGATCATACTCCAGACGGAGTCCTTTGCAGAGGGATGAGAAAATGGCAATAGTTAGCAGTAGCAACTCTGTCAAGCACGGTAAGGTCAAGTGGTTCAACAATGCCAAAGGCTATGGTTTCATCAATGAAAACGACAAGACCGAAGACTTGTTTGCCCACTATTCAGCAATCACGATGGACGGCTACAAGACGCTGAAAGCAGGCCAACCCGTGGTTTTCGAAATCATTCAGGGCCCCAAAGGACTGCATGCGGTCAATATAATGGCCGCGAGCGAGATTCAATCGGAGCAACCGGTGGCTGCTCCCAGTGAGACCAAGACAACCTCAGATGTAAGTGCCTGAAACGTCGAATTCAAGACCTTAGCGAAAAAAAGCCAAAAAAACCGGCCAGTTCATCACCTGAACTGGCCGGTTTTTGCGTTCTGAACTGACGCTACATGTGCGAGATCAGCGCGTCGCCGAAGGCTGAAGAAGACAGCAGCGTGGCGCCGTCCATCAGGCGCTCGAAGTCGTAAGTCACGGTTTTGGCAGAAATGGCGCCATTGGTGCCTTTAATGATCAAGTCCGCAGCCTCGATCCACCCCATGTGACGCAACATCATTTCAGCGGAAAGAATCAGCGAGCCTGGATTGACCTGATCTTTGCCGGCATATTTGGGTGCCGTACCGTGAGTGGCTTCAAACATCGCGATGGTGTCGGACAAATTGGCGCCCGGCGCGATACCAATGCCGCCGACTTCTGCTGCCAGGGCGTCGGACAAATAGTCTCCGTTCAAATTAAGCGTCGCGATCACATCATATTCAGCTGGGCGGAGCAAAATCTGCTGAAGCATGGCGTCCGCAATCGCATCTTTGACGACTACGTTTTTGCCGGTTTTTGGATTTTTGAACTGCATCCAAGGGCCACCGTCGAGCAGGGTAGCGCCAAACTCTTCGGCCGCCACTTCATAGGCCCATTCCTTGAAGGCACCTTCGGTGAATTTCATGATGTTGCCTTTGTGCACAATCGTCAGGGAGTCACGATCGTTATCGACCACGTATTGCAAAGCTTTGCGCACCAGGCGCTTAGTGCCTTGCAGCGAAACAGGTTTGACGCCAATACCACAGTTTTCTTCGAATCGAATTTTAGTAACGCCCATTTCTTCTTTCAGGAATTTGATGATTTTGACGGCTTCAGGCGAGCCTGCTTTCCATTCGATCCCAGCATAAATATCTTCGGAGTTTTCACGGAAGATGGTCATGTCGACTTCGCCGGGTTTTTTCACCGGGCTCGGCACGCCTTCGAACCAGCGCACTGGCCTTAGACACACATAAAGATCCAGTTGCTGACGTAGAGCAACGTTCAGAGAGCGAATACCACCGCCGACAGGTGTGGTCAGCGGTCCCTTAATAGAGACGACGTACTCTTTTACGGCGTCCAAGGTTTCTTGAGGTAGCCAGGTGTCTTGATCGTAAACTTGGGTCGCCTTCTCTCCGGCGTACACCTCCATCCAAGAGATTTTCCGCTCACCGCTATATGCCTTATTAACGGCCGCATCTACTACTTTGATCATCACCGGACTGATGTCGACACCGATACCATCACCTTCAATAAAAGGAATAATCGGGTTGTTCGGCACATTCAAGGAATGATCTGGATTGACCGTGATCTTTTCGCCGACTTTGGGAACCTGAATCTTCTTGTATTCCATATGGGACTCCACGCTTAAGTTAACATCCTGGTTACGGCTGAGCGTAACCCACCTGAAACTTGACTGGAACTCTAGGATCAAGCCGTCAATACCCGCTTAATGATCCCGCCACAGGCCACTACCTGCGTATTAATGCCTAAAACCGGTGGTATACTGCGGCCGGTGACCAACAAGTCACTGAGGACGGAGCCTCTGGATCAGCACTCCCATGCTTCTAACAGGCCGAGCTTAACCTTAGCTCAATCGTTCGATGCCGTATGGATGCATTCCTCATCACCGTGACGCCCCTCGACTTTCGCCTCATTGATGACTTTGGACGAAAGCGCCTACCCTGCGCATCTCGAGATTTTGTGCACGCTCAGCAAAGAAGAGAGTTACCAAAAATGTCCATCCGCTCGAAAATCATCTACACCTTTACCGACGAAGCTCCTGCACTCGCCACTTACTCCTTGCTCCCCATCATCGAAGCGTTCACTGCCTTTGCTGATATCGACGTTGAAACGCGTGATATCTCTCTCGCAGGCCGAATACTTACAAGCTTCCCTGAGAGCCTTAGTGCCGACCAGAAGGTGCCGAACCATCTTGCTGAGCTCGGCAGTCTGGCGAATACCCCAGAAGCCAACATCATCAAGCTGCCTAACATCAGCGCCTCGGCCCCTCAATTAATCGCAGCCATCAAAGAATTACAAGCCAGCGGTTTTGATATCCCGGATTACCCGGAAGCACCGACTAGCGACGCTGATAAAGAAGTTAAGTCACGCTACGACAAAATTAAAGGCAGCGCTGTAAACCCAGTGCTGCGCGAAGGCAATTCTGACCGTCGTGCGCCTCTTTCGGTCAAGAATTACGCTCGCAAGCACCCGCACAAAATGGGTGCATGGAGCGCAGATTCGAAGTCACACGTTGCTTACATGAATAACGGCGATTTCTACGGCAGCGAAAAAGCTGCCCTGATCGACAGCGCAGGCAGCGTTAAAATCGAATTGATCGCTCAGGGCGGCGTTATTACCGTTCTGAAAGAAAAAACCACCGTGAAAGCGGGCGAGATCATCGATTGCTCAACCTTGAGCAAAAAAGCCTTGAGCAAATTCGTTGCAATTGAAATCGAAGACGCTAAAAAGCAGGGCGTTTTGCTTTCGGTTCACTTGAAAGCCACCATGATGAAGGTCTCGGATCCAATCATGTTCGGCATCATCGTGGCCGAGTACTACAAAGATGCGCTGAACAAACACGCGGCAGTACTGAAAGATATCGGCTTTAATTTGAACAACGGCATTGGCGATCTGTACTCGCGCATCAAAGCCTTGCCAGCCGAAAAACAAGTTGAAATCGAAGCGGACATCCAGGCGGTTTACGCCACTCGCCCTCCTTTGGCGATGGTCAACTCCGACAAGGGCATCACCAACCTGCACGTCCCAAGCGACGTCATCGTCGATGCTTCGATGCCTGCAATGATTCGTGACTCTGGCAAAATGTGGAACACCGCTGGCATCCTTCAAGACACCAAGGCCGTTATTCCGGACCGTTGCTACGCGACGATTTACCAAGCCGTAATTGAAGACTGCAAAAAACACGGCGCTTTCGACCCGACTACAATGGGCAGCGTGCCTAACGTGGGCCTGATGGCACAAAAAGCCGAAGAGTACGGTTCGCACGACAAGACATTTGAAATTCAGGCCAACGGCGTTGTGCGTATTACTGACGACAAAGGCCGTCTACTGCTTGAACAGAACGTTGAAACGGGTGATATCTGGCGCATGTGCCAGGCCAAAGACGCACCGATCCAAGACTGGGTCAAACTGGCTGTCAACCGCGCCCGCGCCAGCAACACACCGGCCATCTTCTGGCTTGACCCGTTGCGCGCCCACGACGGTGTGGTGATCGAGAAGGTCCAAAAGTACCTGAAAGACCACGACACCTCTGGCCTCGACATTCGCATCATGTCGCCCGACGACGCGATGAAATTCACCCTGGCACGTACTCGCTTGGGCCAAGACACCATTTCGGTGACTGGCAACGTGCTTCGCGACTACCTGACTGACCTGTTCCCGATCATGGAACTGGGCACCAGCGCGAAAATGCTGTCGATCGTACCCTTGATGGCCGGCGGTGGCCTGTTCGAAACCGGCGCGGGCGGATCAGCACCGAAGCACGTTCAGCAACTGCTGGAAGAAAACTTCCTGCGCTGGGATTCTCTGGGTGAATTCCTGGCCCTGGCTGCGTCGCTTGAACACTTGGGCGTCACTTACCACAATTCGAAAGCCAAGGTATTGGCCAGCACACTTGACCAGGCAACTGGCAAGTTCCTGGACAACAACAAGTCGCCTTCGCGCAAAGTCGGCAACATCGACAACCGCGGCAGCCACTTCTACCTGGCGATGTACTGGGCTCAGGCGTTGGCAGCTCAAACTGAAGACGCCAGCTTGCAAGCACCGTTCAGCAAATTGGCTAAAACCCTGGCAGACAATGAGGCAACCATCGTTGCCGAATTGAACGCCGTTCAGGGCAAGCCAGTGGACATCGTCGGTTACTATCGCTTTGATCCTGAGTTGGCGAGCGCAGTCATGCGCCCAAGCAAAACCTTGAACGCGGCGATCGCCGCACTTTAAGGCGCAACCGGCCGGGCGCTTTAGCGTCAGACCTGTCAGAGACCCCGGCCGTGTGCCGGGGTTTCTGTCTCTGCGTTATTCTCTTTCTATAGAGGGCGAACATTCAAATGGATTGGCACCCCCATATTACCGTGGCAACTATCGTTGAAATTCAAGGCCGGTTTTTGCTGGTCGAGGAATTCAAGGGAAATCGAAACGTACTCAACCAGCCCGCAGGGCATCTTGATCCCAACGAAACCTTGCGCCAGGCCGCCGTGCGCGAAACCCTTGAAGAAACTGGCTGGGACGTTGAACTGACAGGCGTCGTTGGCATTTATTTGTACACTGCGCCCAGCAACGGGGTGACTTACCAGCGTGTGTGCTTTGCCGCCAAACCGGTTTTGCATCACCTGGAGCGCCTGTTGGACACCGGCATCGTCCAAGCCCTCTGGCTCAGCCGCGATGAACTGTTCTCTCAACCTGAGAATTGGCGCAGCGAATTGGTCATGCGCTGCATCGACGATTATCTCGCCGGGCCGCTTCATGACCTGGAGCTGATACGTGATTGATCACCGGTTTAGCCTTGGCGCGGACAGCCTGTTAGAATCGCGTCCTTTTTACAGACACACATCGAATCCCTATGCGTGATCAAGCCCTGCACGATCCAGCAAAAACGCGCGTTATCGTCGGCATGTCCGGCGGCGTCGACTCTTCCGTTTCTGCCGTTCTGCTGATTGAGCAGGGGTATCAAGTGGAAGGCCTGTTCATGAAGAACTGGGAAGAAGACGACGGAACCGACTATTGCACTGCCCGAGAAGACCTCGCGGACGCCCAGGCTGTTTGCGACAAAATTGGCATCAAGCTGCACACAGCCAACTTTGCCGTCGAATACTGGGACAACGTGTTCGAGCACTTCCTGGCCGAATACAAAGCAGGGCGTACCCCTAACCCAGACATCCTGTGCAACCGCGAAATCAAGTTCAAGGCGTTTCTCGACTACGCCCTGATGCTCGGTGCAGATTTGATCGCCACCGGACACTACGTGCGTCGCCGCGATGTAGACGGCCGTACCGAGCTGCTTAAAGGCCTGGACGCAAACAAAGACCAGAGCTATTTCCTGCATGCCGTAGGCGGCGAACAGATCGCCAAGACTCTGTTCCCGGTCGGGGAGCTGGAAAAGCCTGCGGTGCGCGCCATTGCCGAAAAGCACGATTTGGCCACGGCCAAGAAGAAAGACTCCACCGGTATCTGTTTTATCGGTGAGCGTCGCTTCAGTGACTTCCTCAAGCAGTACCTGCCGGCCCAACCGGGGGAAATCAAAACCACCGAAGGTGAAGTCATAGGCCGCCACCACGGCTTGATGTACCACACCATCGGCCAGCGCCAAGGCCTCGGCATCGGCGGTTTGAAAGACGCCAGCGATGATCCCTGGTACGTGCTGATCAAAGACCTGGAAAACAACGAGTTGATCGTTGGCCAAGGCAATGACCATCCTTGGTTGTTCTCCCAGGCACTGGTGGCCTCTGACATCTATTGGGTCAATCCGATTGATCTGAGCACCCCCCGACGGTTGACCGCCAAAGTGCGTTATCGCCAAAGCGATCAGCAATGCACCCTGGAGCAAACAGCGGCGGGCTATCGGGCCACCTTTAACGAACCTCAGCGCGCCGTGACACCCGGTCAATCCGTGGTGTTTTACGACGGCGAAATCTGCTTGGGCGGCGGCGTCATCGAACTCGCCGAACCGTGGCATAGCAAGGACAAGCGCTGATGACTCCAACACATGAACAACTGATCGCCTTAGGCGGTGTATTTCAAGCAGCAGTACTGGTCGACAAAATAGCCAAGACCGGACAAGTCAGTGAGGCGGCACTGGGCTGCATGCTAGGCAGCCTGTTGGTCATGGACCCAAAAGACACAATGGACGTCTACGGCGGCGATGACTTGAACCTGCGCGAAGGTTATCGCTCGTTGGTGAGTGCACTTGAGCGCGATCCCACGGCCTTGCAGCGAGAACCTCTGCGCTATGCCCTCTCCATGCTCGGGCTGGAGCGCAAGCTGGCCAAGCGCGATGACCTGCTCGAAGTCATCGGCAAACGTATACCGCAGATCAAATCCCAGGTCGAACACTTCGGACCGGTTCACGAAAACGTGATCGCCGCTAGCGGAGCGTTATATCAGGACACTCTGAGCACCTTGCGCCAACGTATACAGGTCCACGGTGACATGCGTAATTTGCAGCAACCAAACAACGCGTCGAAAATCCGTGCCTTGTTGCTGGCAGGCATTCGCTCCGCGCGCTTGTGGCGACAGTTGGGCGGTCATCGCTGGCAGTTGGTGGTCAGCCGTCGCAAATTATTGAAAGAGCTTTATCCGATGTTACGCGGCTGACTCATCCCTTTTAACGCCGTCGTTGTTAATCATTGCGCGCCATACGCTGGTCAGATCGAAACGGGCTGATCAGCTTTTCATGTATGATACGCGCCCCATTTCGTCGCCCGACTGTTTGAGAATACCCCATGCAGCTTTCTTCGCTCACTGCGGTTTCCCCTGTTGATGGCCGCTACGCCGGCAAAACCCAGGCCCTGCGCCCGATTTTTAGTGAATACGGTCTGATCCGTTTTCGCGTCATGGTCGAAGTTCGCTGGCTCCAGCGCTTGGCTGCTCATCCACAAGTGACTGAAGTCCCGGCGTTTTCCGCCGAAGCGAACGCGATCCTCAACACCTTGGCCGAGGAGTTTTCCCTCGTCCACGCTGAGCGTGTCAAAGAGATCGAACGCACGACCAATCACGACGTAAAAGCCATTGAATACCTGCTCAAGGAACAAGCGGCCAAGCTGCCTGAACTGGCCAACGTCAGTGAGTTCATCCACTTCGCCTGCACCAGCGAGGACATCAACAATCTGTCCCACGCGCTGATGCTGCGCGAAGGGCGCGATAACGTACTGTTGCCGCTGATGCATGAAATCGCCGGGGCCATTCGCGAACTGGCGATCCGCTTTGCCAACGTGCCGATGCTGTCGAGAACTCACGGTCAACCGGCCTCCCCCACTACATTGGGCAAAGAGCTCGCGAACGTGGTGTACCGTCTGGAACGCCAAATCGCTCAAATCGTTGCGGTTCCGCTGCTTGGCAAGATCAACGGCGCTGTCGGCAACTACAATGCCCACCTCTCTGCTTACCCGAATATTGACTGGGAAGAAAACGCGCGCGCCTTCATCGAAGACGAACTGGGTCTGGGCTTCAACCCGTACACCACGCAAATCGAACCACACGATTACATCGCCGAGCTGTTCGACGCGATTGCGCGCTTCAATACCATCCTCATCGACTTTGACCGCGACATCTGGGGCTATATTTCCCTGGGCTATTTCAAGCAGCGCACCATCGCCGGCGAAATTGGCTCGTCGACCATGCCGCACAAGGTCAACCCCATCGACTTCGAAAACTCCGAAGGCAACCTGGGTATCGCCAATGCGCTGTTTCAGCACTTGGCCAGCAAGTTGCCTATTTCACGCTGGCAGCGCGACCTCACAGACTCCACTGTCCTGCGCAATCTGGGTGTAGGCTTTGCACACAGCATCATCGCCTACGAAGCCAGCCTCAAAGGCATCAGCAAACTGGAACTCAACGCGGCGAAAATCGCGGCGGATCTGGATGCGTGCTGGGAAGTGTTGGCCGAGCCGATCCAAACGGTCATGCGTCGCTACAACATCGAAAACCCGTATGAAAAACTAAAAGAATTGACGCGCGGCAAGGGCATCAGCCCCGAAGCACTTCAGACTTTTATCGACGGCTTGGAAATGCCCGCCGAAGCCAAGGCTGAGCTGAAAAAGCTTACTCCTGCCAATTACATCGGCAGTGCAGTGACCCAAGCTACACGGATCTGATACGCAACAAAATTTGCACGCCCGGCTGTGCCGGGCGTTTTCATTTCAAGGGCTTACACATGAATCCTGATATTCCTCTTCAACTTCTGGGCGGCATCAGCGCTCGCGTCTTTCTGCGCGACTACTGGCAGAAAAAACCACTGCTGATCCGCCAGGCTCTTCCGGATTTCCAAAGTCCGATAGACCCGGACGAACTGGCTGGCCTGGCCTTGGAAGAAGAAGTTGAGTCGCGCCTGATCATCGAAAATGGCGAACGCCCTTGGGAAATGCGCCGTGGTCCGTTTGCTGAAGATGAATTCAGCAAATTGCCTGAGCGTGACTGGACCCTGCTGGTACAAGCGGTGGATCAGTTCGTACCCGACGTCGCTGAACTTCTGGAAAACTTCCGTTTCTTGCCGAGCTGGCGCATCGACGACGTGATGATCAGCTTCGCCGCCCCCGGTGGCAGCGTTGGCCCGCATTTCGATAATTACGATGTGTTTTTGCTTCAAGGTCACGGCCAGCGCAACTGGAAAATCGGCCAAATGTGCGATTCCGATAGCCCGCTGCTGGATCATGCCGACCTGCGCATTCTCAAGGACTTCCATGCCACCGACGAGTGGGTACTGGAACCTGGCGACATGCTTTATCTGCCACCCCGTCTGGCCCATTGCGGTGTAGCCGTTGATGACTGCCTGACCTACTCCGTCGGTTTCCGCGCACCTAGCGCCGCCGAAGTGCTGACTCACTTTACCGATTTCTTGAGCCAGTTCCTGCCGGATGAAGACCGTTACTCCGACGCCGATGCGCAGCCGGTCAGCGACCCGCATCAAATTCAGCACGACTCCCTTGACCGTCTCAAAAGCCTGCTGGCAGAGCACATGAGCGATGAACGCTTATTGCTGACCTGGTTCGGCCAGTTCATGACCGAGCCACGCTACCCGGAAATGGTTGTCGGCCCAGAATTGGACGAAGACGATCTGTTCAGCAGCCTGGAACAAGGTGCTGTGCTGATTCGCAATCCGAGCGCGCGCTTGGCTTGGTCCGAGGTAGATGACGATCTGTTGCTGTTTGCCAGCGGCCAAAGCCGCCTGTTGCCGGGTAATTTGCGCGACTTTCTGAAATTGATCTGCGCCGCTGACGCCTTACACACAGAAAACCTCGGCCCATGGTTGGCTGATGAATATGGACGCAACCTGCTCTGCGAGCTGGTTAAACAAGGAAGTCTGGGGTTTGCTGATGAATAAAATCCACGTACGTGTCGCCGATTGGCAGAAAGATAACGCCGACATACGGCGCATTCGGGAAGCCGTGTTCATCGCCGAGCAATGCGTGCCGCCTGAATTGGAATGGGATGCCGAAGACGCCAGTGCCGTTCATTTTCTGGCGTATGAAGGTGATTTTCCGATTGGAACTGCGCGGTTGTTGCCCGACGGCGAAATTGGTCGCCTATCGGTGCTTAAGGATTGGCGCGGCTTGAAAGTGGGCGACGCAATAATGAAGGCGGTAATCGGCGAAGCGGAAAACCACGGACTGAAACAACAAAAGTTGATTGCTCAGGTACAGGCCACACGCTTCTACGAGCGTTTGGGTTTTACCATTGTCAGCGGTGAGTTTCTTGAAGCTGGAATTCCGCACGTCGACATGGTGCGGGGCGCATAAGACGCCGCGAAAAAACCGCCCTAAGAGTTTCTAAACGCCCCGTTTTTTCGTCATGACCGGGGCGTTTTATTGTCTGCGATTCAACTTGGTCCCATCCGCGCCGACAAAGTGTCAAACTCAGGCTTTAATGCGCCTATTGCGGAGACACGGACATGTTCCTACGCATCCTATTGACGTCACTATTGTTGGTTTGGAGCTTCGACTCCTTGGCCGCGACAGAAGTCGTACCTCTGAACTATCGTACCAGCGACGATTTGCTACCGGTGGCGAAGTCTTTTCTAGGTAAAGACGGAACCGTCAGCGCTTACGGCAATAAACTGATCGTCAACGCTGAACCAGGCAAGATCGAAGAGTTGCGTACCCTGCTAGGACAGCTAGACAAAGCGCCCAAGCGGTTATTAATCAGCGTCGACACCAGCGACAACAACAATCAAGACAGCCAACGCGCCAATCGGACTCGGATCATTAATCGCAGTACTGACAGCCGTGACGGCGGTGTGCAGCAAATTCAAGCCAGCGAAGGCACGCCGGCACTGATTCAAGTTGGACAATCAGTGCCCTTGACCACTACACGCACCGACTCTTACGGCTATGCACAAAGCGACACTCAGTACCGCAACGTGACTCAAGGCTTTTACGTCACCGCTAGCCTGACCGGCGACACCGTACACCTGAGTATCAGCACCAATCACGACCGGATGAGCCAGGAACACCCCGATGTAGTGAATGTTCAAAGTACTGACACAACCGTCACAGGACGTTTGGGAGAGTGGATAACCCTCGCCGGTGTTAGCGACCAATCGCAAGCCAATCAACAAGGCTCAGCCCAGAGCTATAGCACCCAGGGCCGCAGCGACATGAGCTTGCGGGTCAAAGTGGACGTTCTTGACTAAGCGCAAAACCTCATGCCCAAAAATTGACCGCATGGTCGCATCAACGCAAATATGTAGTGCTTTTAAAAAAGCACTACAAAACATTTGACGAGTCAAATCTGAGGAGGCATGATTGCCCCGCTCCCGCTAATCAGAGGCTCTGCCACGAGCCTTCGAATCGCCGCTCTGACTTATCCAACATGAGCCGATTCGTGTCTGTACCGCCCACAAGGCTGTTTGACGAGGTTGTGACTGAGAACGAGGTTGTCCCGAGGGACGGAAGCTTAATTCGGTAGATCGGCACTGCGTTCTGATGATCACAACAAGGCATCCACGAGCCGAACTGCGACTTTCAGTTGAGCCTTTTATTCCGCTGTCTTGCTCTCTTTGCACTCATCGTTCATTCGTCATAGCCCCGACTGAAACTGGCTTGACTGCCACGCTTCTGATTAGCGAGTAGCCCATGACGCGCATTATTGAATAAGGCCGTATTGGCGGAGCAGGATTTTTCACTCAAGACTATGCGACGAGGCTTATCTCCATGGCACTGACACGCGAACAGCAAATTGCAGCCCTTGAAAAAGATTGGGCTGAAAACCCACGCTGGAAAAACGTGACGCGCAATTATTCTGCCGCTGACGTCGTCCGCCTGCGTGGCTCTGTCCAGCCTGAACATACATTCGCCAAGCTGGGTGCCGAAAAGCTCTGGAATCTGGTCACCCAAGGTGCTCACCCGTCTTTCCGCCCTGACAAAGATTTCGTCAACTGCATGGGCGCCCTGACCGGCGGCCAAGCGGTGCAACAAGTCAAGGCCGGTATTCAGGCGATCTACTTGTCTGGCTGGCAAGTAGCTGCCGATAACAACTCCGCCGAGTCCATGTACCCTGACCAATCGCTGTACCCGGTTGACTCGGTTCCAACCGTGGTCAAGCGCATCAACAACTCGTTCCGCCGTGCCGACCAGATTCAATGGAAAGCGGGCAAAACTCCGGGCGACGAAGGTTACATTGACTACTTCGCACCTATTGTTGCTGACGCCGAGGCCGGTTTCGGCGGTGTGCTGAACGCTTACGAATTGATGAAAAGCATGATCGAAGCAGGCGCTGCCGGCGTTCACTTTGAAGATCAATTGGCATCAGTCAAAAAATGCGGCCATATGGGCGGCAAAGTATTAGTGCCAACCCAAGAAGCCGTGCAGAAGCTGACCGCTGCTCGCTTGGCCGCTGACGTTGCTGGCGTACCGACCATCATTCTGGCCCGTACCGACGCTAACGCAGCTGACTTGCTGACTTCCGACTGCGATCCGTACGACGTGCCATTCGTGACCGGCGAACGTACTCAGGAAGGTTTCTACAAAGTCCGGGCCGGCCTGGACCAAGCTATTGCTCGCGGTTTGGCTTACGCGCCATACGCCGATCTGATTTGGTGTGAAACCGCCAAACCGGATCTGGCAGAAGCTCGTCGCTTTGCTGAAGCGATCAAAAAGGAATACCCGGACCAACTGCTTTCCTACAACTGCTCGCCGTCTTTCAACTGGAAGAAAAATCTGGACGACGCAACCATCGCCAAGTTCCAACGCGAACTTTCAGCCATGGGCTACAAGCACCAGTTCATCACGCTGGCGGGTATTCACAACATGTGGCACAGCATGTTCAACCTGGCGCACGACTACGCCCGCAACGACATGACTGCCTACGTGAAACTGCAAGAGCAAGAGTTCGCTGACGCTTCCAAGGGTTACACCTTCGTGGCTCACCAGCAGGAGGTCGGTACTGGCTATTTCGACGACATGACCACTGTGATCCAAGGTGGCTCGTCCTCCGTGACCGCACTGACCGGCTCGACCGAAGAAGAACAGTTCCACTAAATCTTCATCGCAACCCGCAGCACTGAAAAAGCCGCCCCACTTGGGGCGGCTTTTTCGTATCTGCGCTATCGCGCAGCAGATAGCGCCTAGAGAAACACGCAATTGCGGCCGGCTGCAAAATTACACATCACGATGGCTTCTTTGCAAGCAAGTTGACTCCACGTGACTGATAGATGTTTTAAATCTAATTAATCGCATCGAACATCGATAGGTTACGAAAACAGTCCACGGATGATATTAATTATCATCAATAAAACGAATGTTTATTACCCTACGAAAGAATCATTATTGGCGAAATTCCGTGTAATGCCCGTGGAGCCTGGCCCTGCGGGGGTTTAAGCGTGTTCGGCCGGTTAACCAAATGAATATTTTTGAGCTAGATAATTTTACTTGGCACCCGTTTACCCATAAAATCACCCGGATTGATTTGCTGCGACATATCGTCACTGCTTTGTTACTCAAGCTCAGAGACCTTTGCTCTCTGTTAAGGATTACAGCATGCCCGAATCGACAGGTCTGATTGCCCATAACTGGGGCTTCGCCATTTTCCTTTTGGGTGTAGTAGGCCTTTGTGCCTTCATGCTCGGTGTATCTAGCCTCTTGGGCAGCAAAGCCTGGGGCCGCAGCAAAAACGAACCGTTCGAATCAGGCATGCTGCCTACTGGTGGTGCCCGGCTGCGGCTTTCGGCAAAATTCTATCTGGTCGCGATGCTCTTCGTGATCTTCGACATCGAAGCCCTTTTTCTCTTTGCCTGGTCTGTGTCCGTCCGCGAAAGCGGCTGGACCGGATTCGTTGAAGCTCTCGTTTTCATAGCAATTCTGTTGGCAGGTCTTGTCTACCTATGGCGGGTTGGAGCACTTGATTGGGCTCCTGAAGGTCGCCGTATTCGGCAAGCGAAGCTGAAACAATGAGGCTTTGGCGATGCAATACACTCTTACAAAGATCGATCCGGATGCTCCTAACGAGGACTATCCAATCGGCGAGCGAGAAATCGTTGCCGACCCGCTAGAAGATCAAGTCCACAAAAACATTTACATGGGCAAGCTCGAAGACGTGCTCAACGGTGCCGTCAACTGGGGTCGAAAAAACTCCCTGTGGCCGTACAATTTCGGCCTGTCGTGCTGTTATGTGGAAATGACCACCGCTTTCACGGCGCCCCATGACATCGCACGCTTCGGCGCCGAAGTTATTCGGGCATCACCGCGTCAAGCGGACTTCATGGTTATTGCCGGGACTTGCTTTATCAAGATGGCGCCGATCATTCAGCGCCTCTACGAGCAAATGCTCGAACCCAAGTGGGTTATCTCCATGGGCTCGTGCGCCAACTCCGGTGGTATGTACGACATCTATTCTGTAGTCCAGGGGGTGGATAAATTCCTTCCCGTGGATGTCTACGTGCCTGGCTGCCCACCCCGTCCAGAGGCATTTCTGCAAGGCTTGATGCTGCTGCAGGAATCTATTGGACAGGAGCGTCGTCCGCTTTCTTGGGTTGTCGGTGATCAAGGCGTATACCGCGCCGAGATGCCGTCGCAAAAGGAACAGCGCCGCGAACAGCGTATTCAGGTCACCAACCTGCGCAGCCCCGACGAAGTCTGATTCGGTTCTTTCTTTTTACAAAAGAGAAAAGAACCTGGGTTCATTCTGTACGTTGACCGAAAGCGATCGAGACCTATGACTGCAGACACCGCTCTGTACATCCCGCCTTACAAGGCTGACGACCAAGACGTCGTCGTTGAATTGAACACCCGCTTTGGCCCGGAGACGTTTACCGTCCAGCCTACGCGCACCGGTATGCCGGTGCTCTGGGTTGACCGTGCGAAGCTGGTTGAAGTGATGACCTTCCTGCGCAAGCTGCCTAAGCCCTACGTCATGCTGTACGACCTGCATGGCATGGATGAACGCCTGCGCACTCACCGGCGCGGCTTGCCGGCTGCCGACTTCAGCGTGTTCTACCACCTGCTGTCGATCGAACGTAATAGTGACGTGATGATCAAGGTCGCCTTGTCTGAGAGCGACCTCAGACTGCCGACGATCACCGGCATATGGCCAAACGCCAACTGGTACGAGCGCGAAGTGTGGGACATGTTCGGCATCGACTTTGCGGGCCATCCACACTTGACTCGAATCATGATGCCGCCGACCTGGGAAGGTCACCCGCTGCGCAAAGACTTCCCGGCACGCGCCACTGAATTCGACCCGTTCAGCCTGAACCTGGCTAAACAACAGCTTGAAGAAGAAGCCGCACGCTTCCGCCCTGAAGACTGGGGCATGAAGCGTTCGGGCGCGAACGAGGACTACATGTTCCTCAACCTCGGACCGAACCACCCTTCTGCCCACGGCGCGTTCCGCATCATCCTGCAACTGGACGGTGAAGAAATCGTCGACTGCGTTCCGGACGTCGGTTACCACCACCGGGGTGCCGAGAAAATGGCCGAGCGCCAGTCCTGGCACAGCTACATTCCATACACGGACCGCATCGACTATCTCGGCGGGGTTATGAACAACCTCCCGTATGTACTCTCAGTCGAAAAGCTGGCCGGCATTAAGGTGCCAGAAAAAGTCGACGTCATTCGCATCATGATGGTCGAGTTCTTCCGTATCACCAGTCACCTGCTGTTCCTCGGGACTTACATCCAGGACGTAGGAGCAATGACCCCGGTGTTCTTTACCTTCACCGACCGTCAACGGGCGTACACCGTAATCGAAGCTATCACCGGCTTCCGTCTGCACCCGGCCTGGTTTCGCATCGGCGGCGTCGCCCACGACTTGCCTCGTGGCTGGGAAAAGCTGGTCAAGGACTTCATCGACTGGATGCCAAAGCGTCTGGACGAGTATCAAAAAGCCGCGCTGGACAACAGCATTTTGAAGGGTCGTACGGTGAACGTTGCGGCCTACAACACCAAAGAAGCGCTGGAGTGGGGCGTTACCGGCCCGAGCCTTCGTGCGACGGGCCTGGACTTCGACCTGCGTAAGGCGCGTCCGTATTCAGGCTACGAAAACTTCGAGTTTGAAGTTCCGCTCGCGGCCAATGGCGATGCCTACGACCGCTGCATCGTGCGCGTTGAAGAGATGCGCCAAAGCCTCAAAATCATCGGCCAATGCCTGCGCAATATGCCGGAAGGCCCGTACAAAGCGGATCACCCGCTGACGACGCCGCCGCCCAAAGAGCGCACTTTGCAGCACATCGAAACCTTGATCACGCACTTCCTGCAAGTTTCGTGGGGGCCGGTAATGCCGGCCAACGAAGCGTTCCAGATGATTGAAGCGACCAAGGGTATCAACAGTTATTACCTGACGAGCGACGGCGGCACCATGAGCTACCGTACCCGAATTCGCACCCCAAGCTTTCCGCACCTGCAGCAGATCCCTTCGGTGATCAAAGGCAGCATGGTCGCGGACTTGATTGCGTATCTGGGTAGTATCGATTTCGTTATGGCCGACGTGGACCGCTAAGCATGAATAGCACGCTGATCCAGACAGACCGTTTCGCCCTGAGCGAAACCGAGCGCTCGGCCATCGAGCACGAGATGCATCACTACGAAGACCCGCGAGCGGCGTCTATCGAAGCGTTGAAAATTGTTCAAAAGGAGCGTGGCTGGGTGCCGGACGGCGCTATCTATGCCATCGGTGAACTCCTTGGCATTCCTGCCAGCGACGTTGAGGGCGTGGCGACGTTCTACAGTCAGATCTTCCGCCAACCGGTAGGACGCCACATAATCCGTGTGTGCAACAGCATGGTCTGCTTCATCGCTGGCCACGAGTCGGTGCTGAGTGAGATCCAGTCTTCGCTGGGCATTGTTCCAGGACAAACCACGGCCGACGACCGCTTCACCTTGCTGCCTGTCTGCTGCCTGGGCAATTGCGACAAGGCCCCGGCCGTGATGGTCGATGACGATACATTTGGCAACGTGCAACCTGGCGGCGTGGCCAAAATGTTGGAGGGTTACCTATGACCATCACTTCCTTCGGCCCCGCCAACACAATTGCGCGTGCGCCGGAAACTCACCCGCTGACCTGGCGCTTGCGCGACGACGGCGAGCCGGTGTGGCTGGATGAATACCAGCGCAAGGACGGCTACGCTGCCGCCCGCAAAGTGTTCGCCGAGCTATCGCCGGACGAAATCGTTCAAGCGGTGAAGGAATCCGGCCTTAAGGGTCGCGGCGGTGCGGGCTTTCCCACCGGCGTAAAGTGGGGCCTGATGCCAAAAGACGATTCCATGAATATCCGTTACTTGCTATGCAACGCGGATGAAATGGAACCTAACACCTGGAAAGACCGGATGTTGATGGAGCAACTGCCCCATCTGCTGATCGAAGGCATGCTGATCAGCGCCCGGGCGTTGAAAGCCTATCGCGGCTACATCTTCTTGCGCGGCGAATACACTACTGCAGCGGTGCACCTGCGCCGTGCAGTAAAAGAAGCCGAAGCGGCTGGTTTCCTTGGCAAAAACATTCTGGGCACCGGGTTCGATTTCGAACTGATCGTCCACACCGGCGCCGGGCGTTACATCTGCGGCGAAGAAACCGCACTGATCAACTCCCTGGAAGGCCGTCGCGCCAACCCACGCTCCAAGCCGCCCTTCCCCGCTGCCGTTGGCGTGTGGGGCAAGCCGACCTGTGTGAACAACGTCGAAACCCTGTGTAACGTCCCGGCCATCGTCGCCAACGGCAACGATTGGTACAAGGCGATCGCGCGCCCAGGCAGTGAAGACATGGGCACCAAACTCATGGGCTTCTCCGGCAAAGTAAAGAACCCTGGCCTGTGGGAACTGCCTTTCGGCTTGCCGGCTCGTGAGTTGTTCGAAGATTACGCGGGCGGCATGCGCGACGGCTTTAAGCTCAAGTGCTGGCAACCAGGCGGCGCCGGTACGGGGTTCCTGCTACCTGAGCATCTGGACTGCCTGTTTTATGCCGGTGGCGTCGCCAAAGTCGGCACGCGGATGGGCACTGGTCTGGCGATGGCCGTTGATGACACGGTCAACATGGTATCGCTGATGCGCAACCTGGAAGAGTTCTTCTCCCAAGAGTCTTGCGGCTTCTGCACCCCATGCCGTGATGGTTTGCCATGGAGCGTAAAGATTTTGCGCGCCATCGAAAACGGCGAAGGTCAACCGGGCGATATCGAAACGCTGTTGGGCTTGGTCAACTTCCTCGGCCCTGGCAAAACCTTCTGTGCCCACGCACCGGGCGCCGTGGAACCGCTGGGCGCAGCCATCAAGTATTTCCGGTCGGAATTCGAAGCCGGTATCGCGCCAGCACGTGCGGGCAGCCTGACTCAGGTGATCAGTCCGACAGTGGTTGGCGCATAACAAGATAGAAAAGGTCGGCAGCCCATAAAGCCGCCGACCTCGTACCCGATGACGTCCTGACGGGCTGTTTGATACGGGTAGCACCGAGATTCCATTAGCCACGCCCGCTGACACCGGGCCAACGAAGAACTTTGAACCATGGCCACTATCCACGTAGACGGCAAAGCGCTCGAGGTCGATGGCGCAGACAACCTGTTACAGGCATGTCTGTCGCTGGGCCTCGATATTCCCTATTTCTGCTGGCACCCCGCCCTTGGCAGCGTTGGCGCTTGTCGCCAATGCGCAGTCAAGCAGTTCACCGACGAGAACGACACCCGTGGTCGTATCGTCATGTCCTGCATGACCCCCGCCACCGACGGCAGCTGGATTTCCATCGACGACCAGGAAGCGAAAATGTTTCGCGCCAGCGTCGTCGAATGGCTAATGACCAACCATCCGCACGACTGCCCAGTCTGCGAAGAAGGCGGTCACTGTCACCTGCAAGACATGACAGTAATGACGGGACACAACGAACGTCGCTATCGCTTTACCAAGCGCACGCACCAGAACCAGGAACTCGGCCCGTTCATCGCTCACGAGATGAACCGCTGCATCGCCTGCTACCGTTGCGTCCGCTTCTATAAAGACTACGCCGGCGGCACTGACCTCGGAGTATTCGGTGCCCACGACAACGTGTACTTCGGTCGCGTTGAAGACGGCGCGCTGGAAAGCGAGTTCTCCGGCAACCTCACCGAGGTTTGCCCGACCGGTGTGTTCACCGATAAGACTCACTCCGAGCGTTACAACCGTAAATGGGACATGCAGTTCTCGCCGAGCATTTGCCACGGCTGTTCGAGCGGTTGCAACATCAGCCCCGGTGAACGTTATGGCGAAATTCGTCGTATCGAAAACCGCTACAACGGTTCGGTAAACCAGTATTTCCTGTGTGACCGTGGCCGCTTCGGTTATGGCTACGTTAACCGCGAAGACCGTCCGCGCCAGCCGCTGTTGGCTGATGGCATGGTCAAGTTGGGCCTCGATGCCGCCCTCGATAAGGCCGCTGATTTGCTACGCGGTCGCAATATCGTGGGCATCGGTTCACCGCGTGCCAGCCTCGAAAGCAACTACGCGCTTCTCGAACTGGTCGGTGCGGAGCATTTCTACTCGGGTATCGAAGCCGGCGAGCTGACGCGTATTCAACTGATCGCCAAGGTTTTGAAAGACAGCCCGCTACCGATCCCGACTATGCGCGACATCGAAGATCACGATGCAATTTTCGTTCTCGGCGAAGACTTGACCCAAACCGCAGCCCGAATGGCGTTGGGCCTGCGTCAAGCGGTCAAAGGCAAATCTGAAGACATGGCCGCGGCGATGAAAGTCCAGCCGTGGCTCGACGCTGCGGTTAAGAACATCGGTCAGCACGCGCTGAACCCGCTGTTTATTGCCAGCCTTGCCGAGACCCGTCTCGATGATGTTGCCGAAGAATGCGTCCACGCAGCGCCGGACGATCTGGCCCGTATCGGTTTCGCCGTCGCCCATGCCATTGACGCCAGTGCGCCAGCGGTTGAAGGCTTGGACAGCGATGCCCTTGAACTGGCCCAGCGTATCGCCACGGCGCTACTCGCCGCCAAGCGTCCGTTGATCATTTCCGGAAGCTCCTTGGGCTCGATCGCGTTGATCGAAGCGGCGGCAAACATTGCCAAAGCCTTGAAGCTGCAAGACAAGCAAGGTTCGATCAGCCTGATCGTGCCGGAAGCCAACAGCCTTGGCCTGGCAATGCTCGGCGGCGGGTCCCTCGACGACGCATTGCAGGCGGTGATTTGCGGTAAAGCCGACGCCATGGTGGTGTTGGAAAATGACCTGTTTACCCGTGTCGACGCCCCTACGGTGGACGCTGCGTTCAAGGCCACTAAGGTACTGATCGTTGCTGATCACCAGAAAACCCCAACCAGCGATCGCGCTGATCTAGTCTTACCGGCGGCCAGCTTTGCCGAAGGCGACGGTACGTTGGTTAGCCAGGAAGGCCGCGCCCAGCGCTTCTTCCAAGTGTATGACCCAACCTACCTAGACGCTGGCATCCTGATTCATGAAGGCTGGCGCTGGTTGCACGCCCTGCGCTCGACACTGCTGAACAAGCCGATTGACTGGACTCTGCTTGATCACGTCACCGCCGCAGTTGCTGCCAGCACTTCCCAGTTGGCCGGAATCATCAACGCAGCACCGTCCGCATCGTTCCGCATCAAAGGCTTGAAACTGGCTCGCGAACCGTTGCGTTACAGCGGCCGCACCGCCATGCGCGCGAACATCAGCGTGCATGAACCGCGCACCTCGCAGGACAAAGACACCGCGTTCTCGTTCTCGATGGAAGGCTATTCGGGCTCGGTTGAACCTCGCCAACAGGTGCCGTTCGCCTGGTCGCCGGGTTGGAACTCGCCACAAGCGTGGAACAAGTTTCAGGACGAAGTTGGTGGCCACTTGCGCGCCGGTGACCCTGGTGCGCGCTTGATCGAAACCCAAGGCGACAATTTGTCCTGGTTCGCCAGCGTACCCGGTGCGTTTTCGCCGGCTCGCGGAACGTGGCAAGTGGTGCCGTTCTATCACCTGTTCGGCAGCGACGAAACCTCGTCCAAGGCCGCACCTGTTCAGGAACGCATTCCCGCCGCCTACGTCGCGCTCGCCAAGTCGGAAGCTGATCGTCTGGGTGTCAATGAAGGCGCGCTGCTGAGCGTGAATATCGAGGGTAAGACCCTACGCTTGCCCCTGCGGATCAGCGAAGAGTTGGGCGCCGGTCTGGTGGCGCTGCCTTCGGGTCTCGCCGGGATTCCGCCAGCGCTGTTTGGCAAAACCGTTGATGGTCTGCAGGAGGCAGCACTATGACTTGGTTTACCCCTGTCGTGATCGACTCGATCATCGCGGTCGTCAAAGCCATTGTGATTCTGTTGGCCGTGGTGGTCAGTGGCGCACTGCTGAGCTGGGTCGAGCGTCGTTTGCTCGCCCTTTGGCAAGACCGTTACGGTCCGAACCGAGTAGGCCCATTCGGTGCGTTCCAAATCGCTGCCGACATGATCAAGATGTTCTTCAAGGAAGACTGGACACCGCCGTTCGCCGACAAGGTGATTTTCACCTTGGCCCCGGTAGTGGCCATGAGTGCCTTGTTGATCGCCTTCGCGATTATCCCGGTCACCGAAAGCTGGGTCATTGCTGACCTGAACATCGGCATCCTGTTCTTCTTCGCCATGGCCGGTCTGTCCGTCTACGCGGTGTTGTTTGCTGGCTGGTCGAGCAATAACAAGTTTGCCTTGCTCGGCAGCCTAAGGGCTTCGGCCCAGACGGTGTCCTATGAAGTATTCATGGGCCTGTCGTTGATGGGTATCGTGGTGCAGGTCGGCTCGTTCAACATGGGCGATATTGTCCAGTACCAAGCCCAACACCTGTGGTTCATCATTCCGCAGTTCTTTGGCTTCTGTACCTTCTTCATCGCTGGCGTCGCCGTGACTCACCGTCACCCGTTCGACCAACCGGAAGCCGAACAGGAACTGGCCGACGGTTACCACATCGAATATGCAGGTATGAAGTGGGGCATGTTCTTTGTCGGTGAGTACATCGGCATTGTGCTGATCTCGGCATTGTTGGTGACCCTGTTCTTCGGCGGCTGGCATGGTCCGTTCAACATTCTGCCTTCGCTGTCTTTTATTTGGTTCGCCTTGAAGACCGGGTTCTTCATCATGCTGTTCATTCTGTTGCGTGCTTCTATTCCGCGCCCACGGTATGACCAGGTGATGGATTTCAGCTGGAAATTCTGCCTGCCGCTGACCCTGATCAATTTGTTGGTGACCGCTGCGATCGTGTTGTTAAACACGCCCGCTGGCGCGGTTCAGTGAGGATATAACCCATGCTCAAGTATCTAATTGGCATCGTGCATGGCACCTACACCCAGCTTCGCAGCCTGGTGATGGTGTTCTCACATGCATTCCGCAAGCGCGACACATTGCAATACCCGGAAGAACCGGTGTACCTGCCGCCCCGCTACCGTGGCCGTATCGTCCTGACCCGCGACCCTGACGGCGAAGAACGTTGTGTAGCGTGCAACCTGTGCGCCGTGGCTTGTCCGGTCGGCTGTATATCGTTGCAAAAAGCCGAGACCGACGACGGTCGCTGGTATCCGGAGTTTTTCCGCATCAACTTCTCGCGCTGCATTTTCTGTGGCCTCTGCGAGGAAGCCTGCCCGACCACTGCGATCCAGCTGACACCGGATTTCGAAATGGCCGAGTTCAAACGTCAGGATCTGGTTTACGAGAAGGAAGATTTATTGATCTCCGGCCCTGGTAAAAACCCTGATTACAACTTCTATCGCGTTGCCGGTATGGCCATCGCCGGTAAGCCTAAAGGCTCCGCGCAGAATGAAGCCCAGCCGATCAACGTGAAGAGCTTGCTGCCTTAAGGAAGAAAGATGGAATTCGCTTTCTATTTCGCGTCCGGCGTCGCTGTTGTGTCCACCCTTCGGGTGATCACCAACACTAACCCGGTGCACGCCCTGCTCTACCTGATCATTTCGCTGATTGCCGTGGCAATGACGTTTTTCAGCCTCGGCGCGCCGTTTGCCGGGGTTTTGGAAGTTATCGCTTACGCTGGCGCCATCATGGTCCTGTTCGTGTTTGTGGTGATGATGCTGAACCTGGGGCCTGCCTCGGTGCAGCAAGAACGTGTCTGGCTCAAGCCCGGCATCTGGACGGGGCCGGTTATTCTCGGCGTTTTGTTGTTGGCTGAATTGCTGTATGTGCTGTTCAACAATTCCACCGGCGCCGCCATCGGGCACACCACTGTAGACGCCAAAGCCGTGGGCATTAGCCTGTTCGGTCCTTACCTGCTGGTGGTTGAACTGGCCTCCATGCTGCTGCTCGCAGCAGCGGTGACGGCATTCCATCTTGGCCGCAGTGAGAGCGAAGGAGCTAAGCCATGAATGCAATACCTCTAGAGCATGGTCTGGCGGTTGCCGGCATCCTGTTCTGCCTTGGCCTGGTCGGCCTGATGGTGCGGCGCAACATTCTCTTCGTGCTGATGAGCCTGGAGATCATGATGAACGCGTCAGCGCTGGCCTTCGTCGTCGCCGGCAGCCGTTGGGCACAGCCGGATGGACAGATCATGTTCATTCTGGTGATCAGCCTTGCGGCCGCCGAGGCCAGTATTGGTCTGGCGATCCTGATGCAGTTGTATCGCCGCTTCCACACTCTCGATATCGACGCTGCCAGCGAGATGCGCGGATGAACCTTCTCTTTCTGACATTCGTATTCCCCCTCATTGGTTTCCTGCTGCTGTCGTTTTCTCGCGGGAAAATCTCCGAAAATCTGGCCGCGCTGATTGGCGTTGGCTCTATCGGCTTGTCGGCTATTGTTGCCGCCTGGGTCATCTTCCAGTTCAACGTTTCACCGCCTGAGGGTGGCCATGTCACCTACGTACTGTGGCGCTGGATGTCGGTGGATGGTCTGGAACCCAACTTCGCCCTGTACCTGGATGGCCTGGCGGTCACCATGTTGGGCGTGGTGGTTGGCGTTGGATTCCTGATTCACGTGTTCGCGTCCTGGTACATGCGCGGTGAGGCCGGTTACTCGCGCTTCTTCGCTTACACCAACCTGTTTATCGCCAGCATGCTGTTCCTGATCCTCGGCGATAACCTGATGTTCCTGTATCTGGGCTGGGAAGGCGTAGGACTGTGCAGCTATCTGTTGATCGGGTTCTACTACAGCAACCGTAACAACGGTAATGCCGCTCTAAAAGCTTTTATCGTGACCCGAATCGGCGACGTCTTCATGGCCATCGGTTTGTTCATCCTGTTCCAGCAATTGGGAACCTTGAATATTCAGGAACTGCTGGTCCGTGCACCACAGCACTTCACCACTGGCGATTTCTGGATCGTATTTGCCACCTTGATGCTGCTCGGCGGTGCAGTGGGTAAATCCGCACAACTGCCGTTGCAAACCTGGCTGGCGGATGCGATGGCAGGCCCGACCCCGGTTTCTGCGTTGATCCACGCGGCAACCATGGTGACTGCCGGTGTTTATCTGATAGCCCGGACCCACGGTCTGTTCGAGCTGGCACCGAACGTTCTGCACTTGGTCGGTATCGTTGGTGGTGTCACGCTGGTGTTGGCGAGTTTTGCGGCGCTGGTCCAAACCGACATCAAACGTATCCTGGCGTACTCGACCATGAGCCAAATCGGCTACATGTTCCTGGCGTTGGGCGTTGGTGCTTGGGAGGGTGCGATTTTCCACCTGATGACCCACGCGTTCTTCAAGGCGCTGCTATTCCTTGCGTCCGGCTCGGTGATCGTTGCCTGCCACCACGAACAAAACATCTTCAAGATGGGCGGTCTGTGGAAAAAGCTGCCGCTGGCTTACACCAGTTTTATCGTGGGCGGCGCCGCGTTGTCGGCTCTGCCTCTGATCACCGCGGGCTTCTACTCCAAGGATGAAATTCTTTGGGAAGCGTTCGCCAGCGGTAATCACGGGCTCCTGTATGCCGGTTTGTTCGGGGCGTTTATGACGTCGCTGTACACCTTCCGTCTGATCTTTATTGCCTTCCACGGTGAAGCGAAAACTGAAGCGCACGCTGGTAAAGGCATTGCGCATTGGTTGCCGCTGTCGGTGCTGATTGTGCTGTCGACCTTCGTCGGCGCGCTTATCACTCCACCGCTGGCCAGCGTGCTGCCGCAAAGCGTTGGGCATGCCGGTGGCGCTGCCAAAGACAGTTTGGAAATCGCCTCGGGCGCCATCGCCCTGGCCGGTATTCTGCTGGCGGCGATGCTGTTCCTCGGCAAGCGCCGCATTGCAACGGCCGTTGCTAAAAGCGAGCTGGGGCGTTTCCTGTCAGCCTGGTGGTTCGCCGCATGGGGCTTCGATTGGTTATACGACAAACTCTTCGTCAAGCCGTATCTGATGATCAGCCACGTGCTGCGCAAAGACCCGCTCGACCACATGATTGGCTTGATCCCGCGAGTGGTTAAAGGCGGCAACACCGCCATGAGCCGCACCGAGACCGGTCAATTGCGTTGGTACGCTGCTTCAATGGCTGCAGGCGCTGTATTGGTGCTCGGCGCCATCGTGCTGGTTGCGGTCTGATATGAACCTTGCGAATTTGCGAAAGGAAATGAGCCCGTCATGATTCTGCCTTGGCTAATCCTGATCCCCTTTATCGGTGGCCTGCTGTGTTGGCAAGGTGAGCGCTTCGGCGCCACCCTGCCACGTTGGATCGCGCTACTGACCATGTCTCTGGAACTTGCTCTCGGCCTTTGGCTGTGGGGCACCGGTGACTTCCATTTTGCCCCGGCGCCCGGCGTCGATCCTACGTGGGCAGTTGAATTCAAGCAGCAGTGGATCGCCCGCTTCGGCATCAGCGTGCATTTGGCGCTCGATGGCTTGTCGCTGCTGATGGTGCTGTTGACCGGCATGCTCGGTATCTTGTCGGTGCTGTGTTCGTGGAAGGAGATCCAACGTAACGTCGGTTTCTTCCACCTCAACCTGATGTGGATTCTGGGCGGTGTGATTGGCGTATTCCTCGCTATCGACCTGTTCATGTTCTTCTTCTTCTGGGAAATGATGCTGGTGCCGATGTATTTCCTCATCGCGCTTTGGGGTCATAGTTCGTCAGACGGCAAGAAAACCCGAATCTACGCAGCGACCAAGTTCTTCATCTTCACTCAGGCCAGCGGCTTGATCATGTTGGTGGCGATCCTCGGCTTGGTGATGGTCCACTTCAACAGTACCGGGGTGATCACCTTTGATTACACCCAATTGTTGAAAACCAAACTGGCACCGGGCACTGAATACATCCTGATGCTGGGCTTCTTCGTCGCGTTTGCGGTGAAACTGCCGGTGGTGCCGTTCCACTCCTGGCTGCCGGATGCCCACGCACAGGCTCCGACCGCAGGTTCTGTTGACCTTGCCGGTATTCTGTTGAAGACGGCAGCCTATGGCCTACTGCGCTTCGCTCTGCCGCTGTTTCCCAATGCTTCGGCAGAGTTTGCCCCCATTGCCATGACGCTGGGCCTGATCGGTATCTTCTATGGCGCGTTCCTTGCGTTCGCCCAAACCGATATCAAGCGCCTGATTGCGTTCTCCAGCGTGTCGCATATGGGTTTCGTACTGATCGGGATTTATTCCGGCAGCCAGCAGGCGCTGCAAGGCGCCGTGATTCAGATGCTTGCTCACGGTGTTTCGGCAGCCGCCTTGTTTATTCTCAGCGGCCAGTTGTACGAACGTCTGCACACCCGTGACATGCGTGAAATGGGGGGTATCTGGTCGCGCATAGCTTACTTGCCGGCTATCAGCCTGTTCTTCGCTGCCGCGTCGCTCGGCCTGCCCGGTACCGGTAATTTTGTCGGGGAGTTCCTCATTCTGATCGGCACTTTCGTCCACTCCCCTTGGATCACCGGCATAGCAACGGCGGGCCTGGTGTTCGGTTCGGTCTACTCGTTGATCATGATCCACCGTGCCTATTTCGGCCCTTCCAAGTCGGAAGAAGTCTTGCACGGTATGGACGCACGCGAGCTGCTCATGGTGCTCGGCTTAGCGGCATTGCTGGTATACATCGGCGTATACCCACAACCGTTCCTCGACACCTCTGCTGCCACGATGCATGGCGTGCAGCAATGGCTTGGCATCGCCTTCACTCAACTTGCTTCGGCACGGTAAGAGCGCTATGGACCTTACGATTCAACACTTTATTGCGCTTGCGCCGCTGCTGATTACCAGCCTCACCGCCGTTGTGGTGATGTTGGGCATCGCATGGCGTCGCAATCACTCGCAGACCTTTCTGCTCACCGTGGGTGGCCTCAATCTTGCGCTGCTTTCAATTTACCCGGCACTGAAAGTAGCGCCGCTGGCGGTCACGCCGCTGTTGCAGATCGATAATTTTGCTTGCCTTTACATGGCCCTAATCCTGGCGTCTACGCTGGCCTGTGTCACTTTGGCTCATGCTTATCTGGGCGAGAAGTCCACAGGTTATCCGGGTAACCGAGAAGAACTTTACCTGCTGATCCTGATGGCTGCGGCCGGTGGCTTGGTATTGGTCAGCGCGCAACACTTGGCAAGCTTGTTTATCGGCCTCGAACTGCTGTCGGTACCGGTTTACGGTTTGGTCGCTTACGCCTTCTTCAACAAGCGTTCTCTCGAAGGCGGCATCAAGTACATGGTGTTGTCGGCTGCCGGTTCTGCGTTTCTGCTGTTCGGCATGGCGCTGTTGTATGCCGAAGCGGGTTCGTTGAGCTTCAGCGGTATCGGCCACGCGTTGGCGGCTACCGGTCTGCCTAGCCCGATCGCCCAGATGGGCTTGGCGATGATGTTGATCGGCTTGGCGTTCAAACTGTCGCTGGTGCCGTTCCACTTGTGGACCCCGGACGTGTACGAAGGTGCCCCTGCCCCGGTAGCGGCGTTCCTGGCAACCGCGAGTAAAGTTGCGGTGTTCGCGGTGCTGGTCCGTCTGTTCCAGATCTCACCGGCGGCCGGCAGCGGTGTGCTGTACACGGTGATGGCGGTGATTGCCGTTGCGTCGATCCTGATCGGTAACTTACTGGCGTTGACTCAGACCAACCTCAAGCGACTGCTGGGCTACTCGTCCATCGCTCACTTCGGTTATCTGATGATCGCGTTGGTGGCCAGCAAGGGCATTGCTGTCGAAGCCATAGGTGTTTACCTGGTGACGTATGTCATTACGACCTTGGGCGCTTTCGGTGTCGTGACGTTGATGTCCTCGCCTTACAGCGGTCGCGATGCCGACGCGCTGTTCGAATTCCGTGGTCTGTTCTGGCGGCGTCCGTACCTGACGGCAGTGATGACCGTAATGATGCTGTCGCTGGCGGGTATCCCACTGACGGTTGGCTTCATTGGTAAGTTCTACATCATCGCCACCGGTGTCGAATCGCACCTGTGGTGGTTGACCGGTACGCTAGTGATTGGTAGCGCCATCGGCCTGTTCTATTACCTGCGAGTGATGGTCACGCTGTTTCTGGTGGAACCTACCCTGCACCGTCACGATGCCCCGTTCAACTGGGCACAACGTACTGGCGGCGTGATGCTGCTGGTAATCGCGGTGTTGGCGTTCATCCTCGGCGTGTACCCACAACCGTTGCTGGACATGGTGCATCACGCCGGCTTGCAACTGCTTAGCTGATTGGGACGCACCTACAAAAAATGCCCTGCAATGCAGGGCTTTTTATTGGCTGCTGGAACGCTATCCGGGCAGACGCACGGTTTGTTTCGCCTCGGTGAACAGAGCCCACGTAGACATGAACAAAGCGGCAACCATCGGCCCTATAACAAACCCGTTAATCCCGAAGACCGCCATACCGCCTAGAGTCGAAATCAGGATCAAGTAGTCCGGCATCCGCGTGTCCTTACCCACCAGAATCGGGCGCAATACGGTGTCCACCAAGCCGATGACGAATATACCAAACAACGTAAGCACCACCCCCTGCCAAATCAGGCCGCTGAGCAAGAAGTAAGCAGCCACTGGCGCCCAGACGATACCCGCCCCCACCGCTGGCAATAATGAAAGAAAGGCCATCAACACGGCCCACAGCAAGGCGCTGGGAATATCGAGGACCCAGAAGATGAGTCCACCTAACACCCCCTGAACCACCGCCATGACGACGTTACCTTTCACCGTAGCCCGCACAACCCGATTGAACTTGAGTTGTAACCGGCGCTTTTGCGGCTCTGCCAGTGGGATAGCCAGACGAATTCTACGGACCAGGTCATGCCCGTCGCGCAGGAAGAAAAACAGCAAGTACAGCATGATGAAAAAGCTGATCACAAAGTTGAACGTGCCCTGACCGAAGCTGAATGCCTGGGTCGCCAAGTATTGGCTACCTTCCATGGATACCTTGACGATTTTATCCCGCAAGCTATTAAGGTCACCCATTCCAACCCGGTCGAGCAAGTGCCTGAAGTACGGCGGCAACGCGTCTTTGAAATGCGCCAGGTATTTGGCAATGTCCAATTGCCCACTCTCGATGTTGTTATAAACCATGGCTCCTTCTTGAACCAGCAAGGTGCTGATAATGATGACCGGCAAAATTGCGATTAGCAGGCATACGGTCAAGGTACACAGCGATGTCAGGTTGCGTTGCCAGCCAAACTTCATCAGCAACCGTCGTTGCAGAGGCGCGAAGATGATGCCGAGAATCACAGCCCAAAAGACCGCACCATAAAACGGCATCAAAATCCAAATAAAAGCGATGGTGACTACTACCATCAGCACCAGGAAGGTTTTGTGTTGCAGCGTGGTTTCGTTCATGTCCGATCCATGTCAGTAAGACTCCGCACAAATGCGACTTACTGTTTAGTCAGCCAATCTTCGAGCGAGTGCCGTAGCTTTGTACTGTCCCTGGACGGTAGGAGAAACGACACAAAATAACCAATAAGGCATGGGTAGAACCATTGCGGCGCTACCCAAATAAAATCAAATACGAAATTGGCCGACGAGCTTACCAAGTCGTTGTCCGAGGTCTGCAAGATTACGGGACGTTTGTGCACTTTGTTGGGTCTGGTCAGCAACGCTGTCTACCGCCTCAGCGATCTGGTGCACACTGCGGTTGATTTCTTCGGCCACAGCGGTTTGCTCATCAGCGGCGCTAGCAATCTGCGCGTTCATCGAGTTGATGGTGCCGATCAGCGTCGCAATGGTGTCCAGCGAAACACCCGCTTCATTAGCCTGCGCGGAAGTGCCATCACCCGCTTCACTGGAACGACGCATGGCCTCAACCGCCCCTTTTGTGCCGGTTTGCAGACGATCAATCATGGTCTGAATTTCTTGTGTGCTCTGCTGGGTGCGACTGGCCAGTGCCCGCACTTCGTCAGCAACGACCGCAAACCCCCGTCCGGCCTCTCCTGCCCGTGCCGCCTCAATGGCCGCGTTAAGTGCCAATAAATTGGTTTGGTCGGCGATAGAGCGAATGACGCCCAACACATTCACGATCGAAGAGACATCATTCTGCAGACTATCGAGGGACGTGCCACTGCTGCGGATGTCTTTAACCAGCGCATGAATTTGCTTGATACTGCCATCCACAACGCGCTTTGCTGCCTGCCCCTCCGCATCAGTTTGCTGAGCGGCAATAGCGGCCCCTTGAGCGCTTTTTGCTACCTCGTGTGCGGCCGCAGACATTTCATTGATGGCGGTGGCTACTTGATCAGTTTCCTGACGTTGACGGTCCATTGCTTTTTCTGAGCGATGAGCTTGGTCTGATACTTCCGTTACCAGTCCTGATAACTGATCGGTCATTTCAGCAATTTGGCACACTAAGCCATGAATTTTGTCGACGAAACGGTTGAAAGAACCTGCTAATTTCCCTAACTCATCGTCACTTGAAACGCTTAGTCGACGAGTCAGGTCTCCCTCACCCGAGGCAATGTCGTCAAGATTGGCTTTCATCAGGCCTATTGGCCGTACAATCGTACCGGCCAATAGGCCGCCGACGATGGCAATGATGAGCAGTACTAACAGGGCAATGCCAACGATACTTATCAACATGCTGTGCATGCGATCATCAACGTTCTTCTCGACAAGCGCCACTTGGGCGTCGATACCCGCCAAACTGACCGATGAGCCGACCACCATATCCCATTTAGGCAGGTACTCGGTGTAGCCCAACTTTGGCATGGATTCATGGGATTTACCGGGCATTGATGAGGAGTACTGCAAGTAATGCGTACCGGCTTTGCCAACCGCCACTAAGTCTCGGTTGTAGTAGACGCCGTTGGCATCACGAACGTCTTTGAAGCTTTTACCTATGTCATCAGAGCTGCTGCCTTTGAACAGGCGTACGGCTTCCGAATCATAGCCAAAAAAGTAGCCATCCTTGCCGTAAGAAATTGCCGAGAGCATTTTCACGACCTGTGCGCGGGCCACCTTATCGCCTTGCGCGGAGGCGTCGTAAAGGGGCTTGACTGCACCCAGCGCTACCGCGACGAAATTCTGCAAATTTGCCTTTGCGTCGTTAAGAAGTCGCTCGCGGGTATCGTCAACTTCTCTTTTGGCTTGATCCTGCAACATAATGACGGTGGTCACGCTTATGACTAGCGCGAAAATGAGCACGGGCAGCACAGCCAGCGACAGCACTTTGGTCTTCAAATTGAGACGCATAAGTTTCAACTCTTATTTAAGGTCAAGCGTTTTAGTCAATACATTCGTCTAGTTAGCGGCCCCAGCGTTAAAAAGTTGAGCTTCAACTGCAGGGTCGTCAAGAAACGCTATTTATGGGTACAAAAAAATATAAATGGTCACTATACGACCAGCCGAGGGTGAGGCCCGCAACTACAGATTTACGGCCCATACATTAATAATTCGCGCACGAGACCGCCTTTTGAGCGCGGGGGTTAGCCCTTTTTCGGACATCAAGCCGTGACTCATTGCTTAGCCTTCTAGTAAAGCATTGCTGCTAGACTACTAATCTTTTTTCGCCCTGGCGAATGCCTTTTTAGAGCTCAATGCATTGTGGAAATTTTTAAAGAGTTTACGTTTGAATCCGCACATCGCCTGCCTCATGTACCAGAAGGTCATAAGTGCGGCCGTCTGCATGGACACTCATTCCGCGTCGCTGTCTATCTGGCTGGCAAGGTTGATCCTCATACCGGTTGGATTCGCGACTTTTCCGAAATCAAAGCGATATTTAAACCGCTGTACGATCGTCTCGATCACAATTATCTAAATGACATTCCGGGTCTTGAAAATCCAACCAGCGAAGTGTTGGCTAAATGGATCTGGGAGCAGCTGAAGCCTCTACTCCCAGAACTCTCGGCCATTCGTATTCACGAGACGTGTACCAGTGGCTGCGAATATCGGGGCGACTGAATTCGGAAGCAGTCAAAAACCACCTTTATGGTGGTTTTTTTATGGATTGGATCTGCCTCGGTTTATTTCTGCGCACAAACAAAACCCCTGAACGCGTAAGCGATCAGGGGTTCTGGAATTTAATCTTGACGATGACCTACTCTCACATGGGGAAACCCCACACTACCATCGGCGATGCATCGTTTCACTACTGAGTTCGGGATGGGATCAGGTGGTTCCAATGCTCTATGGTCGTCAAGAAATTCGGTAGCCGACCCGCGTATCCCTTTCAGGACGCCCGGTTCAGCGAATGGGGATGTGATAGATCTGTGGGTTTGCCAATTTTCGGTTGTGTCGTCTTCACACACCTCAATCTGCTTCATCGCAAATTGCTTGGGTGTTATATGGTCAAGCCTCACGGGCAATTAGTATGGGTTAGCTCAATGCCTCACAGCACTTACACACCCCACCTATCAACGTCGTAGTCTTCGACGGCCCTTCAGGGGACTCAAGGTCCCAGTGAGATCTCATCTTGAGGCTAGTTTCCCGCTTAGATGCTTTCAGCGGTTATCTATTCCGAACATAGCTACCCGGCAATGCCACTGGCGTGACAACCGGAACACCAGAGGTTCGTCCACTCCGGTCCTCTCGTACTAGGAGCAGCCCCTCTCAAATCTCAAACGTCCACGGCAGATAGGGACCGAACTGTCTCACGACGTTCTAAACCCAGCTCGCGTACCACTTTAAATGGCGAACAGCCATACCCTTGGGACCGGCTTCAGCCCCAGGATGTGATGAGCCGACATCGAGGTGCCAAACACCGCCGTCGATATGAACTCTTGGGCGGTATCAGCCTGTTATCCCCGGAGTACCTTTTATCCGTTGAGCGATGGCCCTTCCATACAGAACCACCGGATCACTAAGACCTACTTTCGTACCTGCTCGACGTGTCTGTCTCGCAGTCAAGCGCGCTTTTGCCTTTATACTCTACGACCGATTTCCGACCGGTCTGAGCGCACCTTCGTACTCCTCCGTTACTCTTTAGGAGGAGACCGCCCCAGTCAAACTACCCACCATACACTGTCCTCGATCCGGATAACGGACCTGAGTTAGAACCTCAAAGTTGCCAGGGTGGTATTTCAAGGTTGGCTCCACGCAGACTGGCGTCCACGCTTCAAAGCCTCCCACCTATCCTACACAAGCAAATTCAAAGTCCAGTGCAAAGCTATAGTAAAGGTTCACGGGGTCTTTCCGTCTAGCCGCGGATACACTGCATCTTCACAGCGATTTCAATTTCACTGAGTCTCGGGTGGAGACAGCGCCGCCATCGTTACGCCATTCGTGCAGGTCGGAACTTACCCGACAAGGAATTTCGCTACCTTAGGACCGTTATAGTTACGGCCGCCGTTTACCGGGGCTTCGATCAAGAGCTTCGCGTTAGCTAACCCCATCAATTAACCTTCCGGCACCGGGCAGGCGTCACACCCTATACGTCCACTTTCGTGTTTGCAGAGTGCTGTGTTTTTAATAAACAGTCGCAGCGGCCTGGTATCTTCGACCGGCGTGGGCTTACGCAGTAAATGCTTCACCCTCACCGGCGCACCTTCTCCCGAAGTTACGGTGCCATTTTGCCTAGTTCCTTCACCCGAGTTCTCTCAAGCGCCTTGGTATTCTCTACCCAACCACCTGTGTCGGTTTGGGGTACGGTTCCTGGTTACCTGAAGCTTAGAAGCTTTTCTTGGAAGCATGGCATCAACCACTTCATGTGCCTAAGCACACTCGTCATCAGCTCTCGGCCTTAGAATCCCGGATTTACCTAAGATTCCAGCCTACCACCTTAAACTTGGACTACCAACGCCAAGCTGGCCTAGCCTTCTCCGTCCCTCCATCGCAATAACCAGAAGTACAGGAATATTAACCTGTTTTCCATCGACTACGCTTTTCAGCCTCGCCTTAGGGACCGACTAACCCTGCGTCGATTAACGTTGCGCAGGAAACCTTGGTCTTTCGGCGTGGGTGTTTTTCACACCCATTATCGTTACTCATGTCAGCATTCGCACTTCTGATACCTCCAGCAAGCTTCTCAACTCACCTTCACAGGCTTACAGAACGCTCCTCTACCGCATCACCTAAGTGATACCCGTAGCTTCGGTGCATGGTTTGAGCCCCGTTACATCTTCCGCGCAGGCCGACTCGACTAGTGAGCTATTACGCTTTCTTTAAAGGGTGGCTGCTTCTAAGCCAACCTCCTAGCTGTCTAAGCCTTCCCACATCGTTTCCCACTTAACCATGACTTTGGGACCTTAGCTGACGGTCTGGGTTGTTTCCCTTTTCACGACGGACGTTAGCACCCGCCGTGTGTCTCCCATGCTCGGCACTTGTAGGTATTCGGAGTTTGCATCGGGTTGGTAAATCGGGATGATCCCCTAGCCGAAACAGTGCTCTACCCCCTACAGTGATACATGAGG